>NZ_CP168034.1:627167-940750 GCF_041530365.1 Capnocytophaga sp. ARDL2 | reverse complement strand
GACGGAGCCAATCGTGTATTTCAAGATGCAGGTTTGGATGGAATCCTTGACAACGAAGAGGGAACAAAATTTCCAGAATTCGCCCATTTGAGCGACCCAGCCGCAGACAACTACGAATATTTCTTGAATACTTCGGGAGATATCGTTACCAGATATAAAAATTACAACGGATTGGAAGGAAACAATCCAATCGAATTTTCTGATACCAATCGTGGAAACAACACCTATCCAGATGTTGAAGACATTGACAATGATAATACGATGAATACCATCAATGCGTATTTTCAATACGAGGTGCCTATCCACAGCAATCCGATTATAGGTCAAAACTATGTAGTAGATATTCAAACTACTACGCAGACTCTCAACACCGGAGAAACAGTACCAGTAAAATGGATTCAGTACAAAATTCCTATTTCTACAGAAAGTCAGTACGCCGTGGGTGCTATATCAGACTTGCAATCTGTACGCTTTATGCGTATGTTTTTGACTGGATTTTCTGACGAAGTGACTTTGCGTTTTGGATCGTTAAATTTAATACGAAGTGACTGGAGACGCTATACACAATCATTGGCAGACAACCCAATCAATCAACCAATTGACACCAATACAGGGTTTGATGTTACGACGCTCAACATTATCAACAATGCCACTCGTCAACCGATTCCTTATGTATTGCCACCAGGGTTGAGAAGAGAAGTAATCAACCAAAACAATACGCTCATCAATCAAAACGAACAAGCCTTGTCGTTGAGAGTATATCGTCAAAGCGAAACAGCTGGAGGAAACAATGGTTTACAACCGGGAGATTCTCGTGCGGTATTTAAAAACTTTGATTTTGATATGCGTGAATACAAAAAAATGAGAATGTTTGTTCACGCCGAAGCTTTGGAAGATGTCAATCATTCCGACAGATTGCAAGACAATGAAATGGTAGCGTTTATACGATTTGGTAATGACTTTACAAGCAATTATTATCAAATTGAATATCCATTAAAAACCACTGATTGGGGAACTAATTTACCTGATTTGATTTGGCCAGAAGCCAATGAAATGGAATTACGTTTGGAATTGCTAAACAAAATAAAATTGCAAAGAAATACCGATCCAAACCAAGATCCGAATGCAATTTATTTCAAAACGGAAACCGAACTCGACCCTTCTACCCTTTCGTTAAATCCATTGACGATTGGTATCAAAGGAAATCCAAATTTTGGACGAGTGCGTACCGTAATGTTGGGTATAAAAAACAACACCGATGTATTGTATGCAAACACGGCTCAGCAACCACGAGATATACGAGGCGAAGTTTGGTTCAACGAATTGCGTATGTCTGATTTGGACGAAAAAGGTGGATGGGCTGCACAGGCAGTAATGGATGCTCAAATTGCCGATTTTGCTTTAGTAACCGCTAGTGTAAACAAATCGACAATTGGTTTTGGTTCGCTCGAGCAAATGCCACAAGAGAGAAGTCGTGAAGATGTCTTTTCGTACAATGTAACTACGGCTGTAAACACACATCAATTATTACCTAAAAATTGGAGGTTGAACATCCCAATGTCGTATTCGGTTTCGGAGGAAAAAATCACTCCAGAATACGATCCAAACAACCCTGATTTGCGATTGAAAGATGTGAGAGATTTTGCAGGAACTAAAGCCGAAAAAGATGCTATTTTAGACCGTGCTATCGAATATACCAAACGCTCATCAATCAACTTTATCGGTGTAAGAAAAGATCGAGCACCTGAACAAAAAGCGAGATTTTACGACATAGAAAACTTTACCGTATCTCAAAGTTTCAACCAAGTAGAACAAAGAAATTTTGAAATCGAAAGTTATCTCGACCAACAAGCTCGTACTACAGTTGATTATGCGTTTGCTTTTAAGCCGTTTTCAGTAGAACCATTTAAAAAAGTATCAAACAATCGTTATTTGAAATGGTTGACCGATGTAAACATAAATCCATTGCCTTCGGCAGTAAATTTCAATACAAACATCATCCGTCAATTCAATCAACAAAAATATAGAATGGTCGATGTACAAGGCATAGAAATTCAACCGTTGTTTAGACGAAATTATTTCTTTAACTATGCGTATGGATTCAATATGGATTTGACCAAATCTATCAAAGTGGATTATAGAGTTTCGAATGTAAATATAGTAAGAAACTATTTCCTAAACGATGGAAGAGTAAACAACGAATTGGGTATTTGGGATGGATATTTCGACATAGGAAATCCAAACAACCGCATGCAACAATTTACCCTAAATTACGAATTGCCGTTTAGCAAATTTCCGTTCTTAGCATTTATCAAATCCAACTATTCATACACTGGAGATTACAGCTGGACAAGAGCCTCATTGGCAATGTCGGAAATCGATTACAATGGAGTTTCGTACAACTTGGGTAATACCATTCAAAATGCAAACACCCACAGATTGAACACCACATTGTCTATGGACAAATTGTACAGTTTCTTAGGATTGGTACCCAATACCAATAAACCTAAAAAGAAAACTGTAACTACGGCTCCAAAACCAGGTCAGAAAATTGAAAACAAAAACCAAAAATCTGACAAAGATTCTAAAGAGAAAGAAGAAAAAGAAAATTCTCCTTTTGTAGATGGAATAGTTAAAGTGGTAACCGGAGTGAAGAATGTAGGAATCAACTACAACGAAACCAACGGAACCGTTTTACCAGGATTTTTGCCAGGATTAGGATTTTTTGGTTCAGCAAAACCTACCTTGGGATTTGTACTCGGAGAGCAAAGGGATATACGATACGAAGCGGCAAAACGAGGATGGCTTACTACCTATCCAGAATTTAACCAAGTGTATCAACAAGTTCACACCCAACGATTGGATTTTACCGCAGATTACAAACCTATCAAAAATCTAACGGTAGATTTTAGAGCCAACAGAATGGAAAGCTACAATATGTCGGAACAATACGATGTAACTGATGGAGCTTACAATTCGCGTTCGTCATTTGAATACGGATATTTTGAAATCAGCACTAATATGCTACGCACGGCATTTTTGCCAAGTGATGTACATTCATCAGTAGCGTTTGACCGCTTTAGAAACAACCGTATGATAGTAGCCGAACGATTGGCAACCGAAGCAGGAATCGATATCAACAATCCTGCAAACAGAGACCAATACGGCTATCCTATAGGATATGGACGCACCAGTCAAGAAGTGTTGATTCCAGCGTTTTTGGCAGCTTACCAAGGTCAAGATGTAAACAAAACGCCCAACGGATTCTTTAGAAAAATCCCAATACCAGGATGGACACTCAACTATAGAGGATTGACCGATTTGGCTTTCTTTAGAAATCGTTTCAAACGCGTTTCATTGCAACACGGATATATGTCGAGTTATACAATTGGAAACTATCAGACCAACTACGACTTTTTGGAAAATCCAAACCAGCTCAATGCTTCGGGAAATTTCCCTTCAAAAATCGTAGTAAACAATATCAATATGGTAGAGCGATTCAATCCGTTGATGAAGTTGGAATTTGAAACCAAAAATGATTTCAAATTCATAGCAACACTCAACAAACATCGTATGCTTTCAATGAGTTTTGACAACAATTTATTGTCTGAAACCAGCGGAATGGACTACCGTTTTGAAGTAGGATTTAGAATCAAAGATGTAGCGATTCAGACCGACTTTGAAGGCGTGGACAACAACGGACGCATCGTGAGTGATATCAATGTAAAATTGGGAGTAAACTGGCAACGCAACCATACTTTGATACGCTTCTTGGATTATGAAAACAATCAAGTAGGAGCAGGACAAGATATATGGACAATCAATGCAATGGCAGATTATCGTTTTAGTAAAAACTTTACAGGAATTTTCTATTACGAACACAATTTCTCAAAAGCAGTGATTTCGACGATGTTCCCTGTAACCAACATTCGTTCAGGGTTTACATTGAGGTATTCTTTGAATTAAAGCCCCTAACCCCAAAAGGGGAAAATATAAACTAAACTACACCCCGAAGACGAATTCTTCTGGGGTGTTTTTTATTCATAGTCCTTAAATTCTTTAATAAAAATTTTATTCCTATCATTATATTTCTATCTTTGTAAAAAAATTAAAAAACACATATAAAATATGAACATACCAGCAAATTTAAAATACACTAAAGACCACGAGTGGGTAAGTGTAGATGGAGATGTAGCTACAGTAGGAATTACTGATTTTGCTCAAAAAGAATTAGGAGACATTGTTTATGTAGAAGTAGAAACAGTAGATCAAACGTTGGCTCAAGACGAAGTTTTCGGTACAGTAGAGGCTGTAAAAACAGTATCTGATTTGTTCTTGCCTTTGTCTGGAGAAATCATCGAATTCAACGAAGAATTAGAGAGTGAACCAGAATTGGTAAACACAGCTCCTTACGGAGCGGGATGGATGGTAAAAGTAAAAGTTTCTAATCCATCTGAGTTTGACAACTTGTTGTCTGCTGAGGATTATAAAGCATTGATCGGTGCGTAAAACCTTTGCAATACTTGCTCTACTCTGGACTTTTGCAATCATTGTCTTTTGCTTGATAGACCTTTCGGTCATTGCGAGCCGTACTCCAAAAGTCTCTATTCCCTACATCGACAAATGGATGCACTTTACAATCTATGTGATTTTTGCATTTCTATGGCGTATGGCAATAGATACAGGTAAAACAAAAAATTGGGCGTTTATTTTTTTCGCTATAGCATTTGGTGTAATAATAGAAATCGCTCAACAATACACAGGATACCGCAGCTTTGAATGGCATGACATTATAGCAAATAGCCTCGGAGTTATTTCAGGTTTTGTATTGGTACAAATTATAAAAAAAAGTAGTCGTTATTGACTACTTTTTTTGTTGTTTTAAAAATATGATTTTAAGTAGAAAAGGGATTGGCTTCAACTTAGAAAAAATAGTATATTTGTACTAAATTTCAAGTAAAAATGCAACCGTCAAAAAATGTAATTATTGCAATACCGTTGTATAAAAACACATTCAAATCGTTTGAAATTGTTTCACTAAAGAGCATTTTCAAACATTTGGGCAGTTTTCCTATAGCCTTTGTAGTGCCTCAATCGTTGAATACAGATTTTTTACAATCATACAATTTTATATCAAACTACAGTATTGAACGTTTTGACGACCATTTTTTTAAATCTATCGATAATTACAATTTATTGATGCTTTCAACAGATTTTTACCAAAGATTTGCAGATTACACTTATACATTGATTTGTCAGACCGATGTATTTGTTTTCGAAAATCAATTGGAACATTGGACTACAAAAAACTATGATTACATCGGAGCTCCTTGGTTGGATAGTAGTTACAACCCTTTGTATTTGTCTTATAGAAGATTTTTTAATACGCTAAAAAAACTCATCACAGGCAGAGAAAAACTGTATCCACATATAAACAAAGTAGGAAATGGAGGTTTTTCATTGAGAAAAAATCAAGCTTTTATAGACATTTGCAAAAAAGAACAACAGCAAATACAAGATTTCCAAACAAATAAAACCAAGGACAATTATCATATCGAAGATGTGTTTTGGTCGTTGTATACTCCTACAAAACACAATATAAAAATCCCTAAATATACCGAAGCTGTTTATTTTGCATGGGACATCAACCCAAAAATGGCAATGAAATTCACAAATGGCACATTACCTTTTGCCTGTCATGGATTTAACAAAAAACAAGTAAAAACTTTTTGGAAAAAATATATATGAACATACTAAATGTAACCTCAATCGTAGAATGGCGTGGTGGTGATGCTCAAATGTACACCATCTATCATTTGCTGAAAAAATATCCTGAATTTAATCAATATATACTTTGTCCAAACAGTTCTGTATTGTTTGAAAAGGGTACTAACGAAGGCGAGAATATAATAGGTTACCAAAGAAAAAACAAAGTTTTTTCTTTGGTAAAACCTATCATAGAATTGGTAAAATCATTAAACATTACGGTTTTACACATTCACGATTCCAGTGCCTTGTCTGCAGCATTATTGGCCAAGCCATTTTTGCCAAAAAATTGTAAAATCATATATAGCCGTAAACGAAATAACCCTATAAAAAGCGGATTGTCTAAAAAATGGAAATACAATAGTCCTTGGATTTATAAGATTGTTTCAGTTTCTAAAGCAGTAGAACAAATATATAGAGACATCGATACCCCCGATAGCAAATTACAAACGATTTACGACGCAATTGATGTAAAACAATTTGCCAACAACCCTAAAACACATCTGATTCACAAAGAAATGGGATGGGATGTTTCCACAAAAATCATTGGAAATGTGGCTTCTCTAACCGACCAAAAAGATTTGATTACTTTTATAGAAACTGCCGAAAAAATCGTTGAACAAGAAAATAATGTTCGATTCGTTATCATTGGAAAAGGCGAAAAGGAAGCCGATTTAAAAACGTTGGTAGCATCAAAAAATCTTACGGAATACATTATTTTTTTAGGATTCAAAAAAAATGTAGCCGATTACCTAAACGAGTTCGATATATTGTTGATGACCTCTATCAGCGAGGGCTTGCCGTTGGTAATTTACGAAGCCTTTGCCTCGAGAGTTCCTATCGTTTCTACCAACGCTGGTGGGATTGCAGAAGTAGTCATCTCTGGCGAAAACGGATTTGTAACACCACTAAAAGCTGTTGACCAATTGGCAAATCATTGCTTGTCGATACTAAATAATGATGATTTGAAACGTCAATTTCAAGAAAAGAGTTTTGAATTGGTAAACAAGCAATTTGATTTGAAAAATTTAGAAGAAAATTACTATCAATTTTATAAAAGTATCAAATGAAAATTACTGTAATTGCCTTTGATTTGTGGGGATTTGTGGAAAAAATTTCTCAAGATTTACAAAAAAAAGGTATAGAAACTACATATATCAATAGTGTTGATTTTACGTATAATTATAAATCTATCTGGGATAAAATATACAATTTTTTTTCAAAAACTTTTTTGAAAAAGAATGTAAAAAAAACATTTAGAAATGATCAAACTCTAAAAAAGTGCCATTCACTTGACCTACAAGATTACATTTTAGTTGTCAATCCTAGTCATTTTTCAACTAAGGTAATAAATGTTTTAAGAAAAAAAACAAATCATTTTTATTGTTTAAATTATGATTCTTTAGAACGTTCGCCTATTGTAAAAGAAATCATTCTGCTGTTTGATAAAATCTTTTCGTTTGACCCTAAAGACGTTGAAAATCATTCGTTTTTGTATCCAACAACTAATTTTAATTATTTAGATAAACATAAAAATTATTCTAATGAAAAGGATGCTTTTATCGTAATTTTGGGAGATGCTTTTCGAGAGCAAATTTTACATAAATTAGCTGATGTACTAATCCAAAAAAAATGTAATAATTTCGATTTTGTTGTTGTAAATTCCAAACAAACTAAAAAACATCCTAATTTTAATTATTTACAACACAATATCCCTCTCAATGAAGTTTTTAACAAAATGAAACGTGCTAAAATCCTCATTGATATAGTACACAACAATCAAACAGGTGTGAGTTTCCGAGTGTTTGAAGCAATGGCGCTTGGAAAAAAAATTATTACAAACAATCCGTCTGTAAAATTGTACGATTTTTACAATCCAAACAATATTTGCATAATAGATGAAAACAACATAGCGATTTCTGAAGAATTTCTATCTTCCCCCTACGAAGAATTACCAGAAGAGATTTATCAAAAATATACCTTATCACAGTGGACAAAAAACATTTTTAATTTGTAATATTTAGAATGATCAAAAAGAAAAAATTATTGTTTTATGCACCTTTTGATTACGAGATAGACAAGGTGATTCAATATTATTTGGAACAATTACCCGAATATGAAATAACTGCACTACCTCAAAGACATTTCTACAAAAATATCTTTGAAAAAATCGCTAATTTCTTTGGAAAACTATTTCTCCAAAAAAAATTGAAAAATGAATGGGTATATCAAAAACAATTGAAAATATTTAATGACAATCTACCGTTTGATGAATGCTTAATAATCAGACCTGACTTGATTGACAATCGTTTATTGAAAAAAATACAACATGAAATCCCTAAAAGAACTACCTTGTATTGGGATAGTTTTGAAAAAATAAAAGGATTTAAGGATACTATTCCGTATTTCAATCAACATTTTTCTTTTGAAAAAAACGATTGTAAACAATATGAATTGCAATACATTTCAAATTTTTATATCGCAAAAGAAAGTAAAAAAGTCCCCGAATACGACGCATTTTTCTTTGGAGCATTTGATAAAAGATTGCCAATTGTTGAAAAAATCATTCAACACCTTTCGGAAAAAAAATGGAAGGTTAAAGCTCTTTTGATAGGTGGAAAAAAATCATCATCAACCCATCAAAATATCGAGAGAGAATACATAGGATATCCATTTTTTGAAAGTTACAAATTTTCTGAGAATACTAAAATTGTACTCGAAATCAATCATGAAAACCAGAAAGGACTATCGATGCGAGTATATGAAGCTATAGGACTCAAACGAAAAATCATAACTACCAATCCAGATATTGCAAATTATGAATTTTACAACCCAAACAATATTTTGATTATCAACGATGTAAATAATATTAGTATTCTTGAGTCGTTTTTGGATACACCATATGAGGATTTACCTATAGAAATGTATGAAAAATATTATATTAAAAACTGGTTAAAAACCCTTTTAAACATCTAACTATGAAACAATTATTTTTTATTTTTTGTTCATTATTGACCATTTGTTTTTTCTCCTGTCGAGAAGATTTTGACATGGAAATTTCAAAAGGTACAGAATTGCGTTTTTCGCGTGATACGGTGTATATGGACACTATTTTTTCAAATACGAGTTCGAGCACTTACACGCTAAAAGTTTATAACAACAGCAACAAAGATATCATTATTCCATCGGTTTATCTCAAAAAAGGGGCTGCCTCAAAATACAGAATCAGTTTGGATGGACTGAGTGGTAAATCGTTCAACAATTTTGAATTGCTGGCAAAAGACAGTGCGTTTATCTTTATCGAAACCACGGTAGATATCAATCAACATACTTCTGGCAACGAATTTTTATACACCGACGAATTGATATTTCAATCGGGAAGCAATCAACAAGAAGTACATTTGGTTTCGCTCATCAAAGATGCTGTGTTTTTGTACCCTCAAAAATACAATATCAATCAATACGAAACCATCACGGTAAACGATGAGGAAATCTACGGTTTTTTCCTCGACGAAAACGATGCTATCAACGGAAACGAACTCCACTGGACTGACGAAAAACCGTATGTTGTCTATGGATATGCTGCCATTCCCCCAGCAAAACAACTGACGATAGACGCAGGAACTCAAATCCATTTTCACAACAATTCGGGCTTGTTGGCATTTCCAACATCAGAAATCGAAGTCAATGGAACAGTTGCCAATCCTGTGGTTTTTCAAGGCGATAGATTGGAACCTGCGTACAAAGAAATCCCTGGTCAATGGAATACTATTTTATTGGCTCCCAACAGCAAAGGAACTATCAAAAATGCAATAATCAAAAATGCCAACATTGGTTTGTTTGCTAATACTCAAACCGATGTAGTACAATTGGAAAACTTACAAATTTACAATTGTTCGTCCTATGGATTGGTAGGTCAGGCAGCAAAAATTAATGGAAAAAACATCGTAACCAACAATTTGGGACAAGCGGCATTGGCATTGTCGTACGGTGGAGATTACACCTTTACACATTGTACTTTTGCCAATTTTTGGGGACGTTCAGGACATACAAGTGTCGCAATGGACAATGGCGATGGTAGTGCAGAATTTGCGTTGAATGCAAGGTTTTACAATTCGATTATTTACAGCAATACTTCCGAATCGTTGTTGTTGAGAGCATCGGACAATCAACAAAATTTCAATTTTATTTTTGACCATTGCATAATCAAATTTACGGATACATTCAACAGGGTTTTCAATCAATATCCTTATAATTTTGACAACAATCAACGATTTTCACAATGCTTAATCGCACGAACACAAAACGAATTTGCTCCACATTTTGAAAATACACATAAAAACAAAATGGCAATCACTCAGAAGGCAAGTTCTCTCATCGGTTACGCCGCTCCGCAATATCTCGTACCGTTTGATATAGAAGGAAATACAAGAACAAGTCCTGCTGATTTAGGTGCTTATAATCACAAAGTAATTACAGAATAAAAAAAAGAGGCTAAAGCCTCTTTTTTTGTACCTAAAACATTTGATTATACTTTAAACCAATTTGCTTTTTTTGAAATAATCTTTTTGCTTTTCTGAATAAATAAAAAGACAAGATTCGTTTTTTATCATGTGAATAACAGATTTTGAAACCTCCATAGGTAAAGCAGGACACCCTAAACTTCTCCCCAAATAACCTTGTTTTTTACCTGATTTTTCATTACAATAGATTGAACCATGCATAACAATCGCACGATCACGTGCATTGTGGTTAATTCCATGTTCTAATCCATCCAAACGCAACGACAAACCGTTTTCTCCTATATAAATTTCAGCAGTTTTGAAAAATCCAAGACTACTCTTAAAAGATTCATGGGTATTTGAAAACGATGTAGCATATTCCAATCCACTGTTTTTACCGTGAGCCACAACTGTTTGAAACAACACTTTATTATTTTTCATATCAATCACCCACATTCTTCTTTGAGTAGAAGACAAGGTATAATCGATGATAGTCAAAATTTCTCTTTTAATTTTTCCTTGTTCACGCAATTTGCTATAACCCTTCAAAGCTGTTTTATAGGCTTGAAACGAAGGTTTAGTATATTTTGCTGGTTCTAAATCCATAAAAACAGATAAAGCAGTTTTGTCAAAAGCTGACAATTCTTCCATATTGATTGAATGATCAGCGACAACTTCCATTTCTTTTTTCTCTTTAGCACGAGCTTCTGCGATTTCGCGTGTTAAAACTTTTCCATCTGCTGTATAAAAAACTTGAGAATCCAAATCTACTACTATTGAACCTTTGGCTTTTTCCTTACCAGTATCTTTTTCTTTATATGTTTGTGAGTAGACCTGCTGTGTACCTACACATAAAGCAACAACTAAAAATTGACAAATGATTTTCTTCATGCAATTCGTATTACAAATCCCAAATATATTATGAATTTCTTAAAATAAACTAAATTTAGTTATTAAAATTTAATCCTCCCTACTCCAACTCCTTCTTCAAAAACTTTCCTGTTATTGATTTTTTGGATGCTGCTACTTCCTCTGGTGTACCTTTTACGACTAATGTTCCGCCGCTTTTTCCACCTTCTGGACCTATGTCTATAATGTAATCTGCTGTTTTGATGACATCGAGATTATGTTCGATAATCAAAACAGTGTTTCCTTTATCCACCAATTTTTGCAATACATCCATCAACACTCGTATGTCTTCAAAATGCAATCCTGTGGTGGGTTCGTCTAATATATAAAAGGTATTTCCTGTGTCTTTTTTAGACAATTCGGCTGCCAATTTTATGCGTTGAGCTTCACCTCCTGACAATGTTGTACTTTGCTGTCCCAAAGTGATGTATCCTAAACCTACTTCTTGTATTGTTTTGATTTTTTTATAAATCTTTGGTATAGGTTCAAAAAATTCAACCGCTTCGTCTATCGTCATTGCCAATACATCGGCAATTGATTTTCCTTTGTAGCGAATTTCCAAGGTTTCTCTGTTGAATCTTTTCCCCTGACATTCCTCACATTCTACATAAATATCTGGTAAAAATCCCATATCAATCGCCTTCAAACCTCCACCTTCACAGGTTTCGCAACGGCCTCCTTTTACATTGAAACTAAATCTTCCAGGTTTGTATCCACGAATACTCGCTTCTGGTGTTTTAGTAAACAAATTGCGAATTTCTGAAAAAACTTCGGTATAAGTTGCTGGATTTGACCTTGGTGTGCGACCAATTGGCGATTGATCGATACCAATCACTTTGTCTATATGTTCCAAACCTTTAATCGATTGATAAGGCATCGGATTTTTTACAGCATTGAAAAAATGTTGATTCAAAATTGGGTACAAAGTTTCATTTATCAAAGTAGATTTTCCACTTCCCGAAACTCCTGTTACACAAATCAATGTACCCAAAGGCAAATCAATGGAAACATTTTTCAAATTATTTCCCATTGCTCCTTTTAACGAAAGTGTTTTTCCGTTGCCTTTTCTTCTTTCGTTGGGAACGGTAATTTGCAATTCGCCTTTCAAATATTGTGTGGTAAGTGTCGGTGTTTTCAGTATTTCTTTAGGCGTTCCTTGATTGATGACTTGCCCTCCATTGACACCTGCTTTTGCCCCAATATCAAGTACATAATCTGCCTCTTCTATCATTTCTTTATCGTGTTCTACCACCAAAACCGAGTTTCCAATATCTCGTAATTGTTTCAACGAATTGATAAGTCGTTCGTTGTCGCGTTGATGCAAACCGATACTTGGCTCGTCTAAAATATACAACACTCCTACCAACTGTGAACCGATTTGTGTAGCCAATCTGATACGCTGAGCTTCACCACCCGAAAGCGATTTTGAACTGCGATGCAACGACAAATAATTCAACCCCACATCGAGCAAAAAACTCAATCGTGCATTGATTTCCTTCAAAATTTCTTTGACAATAGTCTGTTGTTTTTCAGACAAATGATTAGGCAAATCGACAAACCATTCGCTGAGTTCTTGTATGTCCATTGCGGCGAGTTCGCCTATGTTTTTATCATTGATTCTAAAGTACAAAGACTCCTTTTTCAATCGACTACCCTTACACCAAGGACACGAAATTTCGTCCATAAAATCGGCAGCCCATCGTTTGATACTCGAGGTAGCCGCATCGTCGTATTGATTTTTGATAAATTGAGATATTCCCTCAAAATTGATTTCATAATCCTTGGTAATTCCCAAGGTATCGTGTTTGATAGAAAATTTGTCTTTTCCACCGTGCAAAATGATTTGCATCGCTTCTTTTGGAATTTCTTTTATAGATGTAGCAAGCGAAAAATTGTATTTCAAGCCAATGGTTTCCAATTGTTTGAAAATCCATGTAGCTTTTTGTTCTCCAATCGGAACAATTCCTCCTTTTTTGATAGACAAATTATCATCGGGAATGATTTTTTTCAAGTTGATTTCATTCACAGTTCCCAATCCTGCACAATGTTCGCACGCACCTTTTGGAGAATTGAACGAAAAAGTATTGGGTTCTGGCAGTGGATACGAAACTCCCGAAGTAGGACACATCAAATGACGGCTAAAAAATCGCACACCTTCTTCCAAATGTGGCACTACCATCAAGATTCCATCTCCGTGAAGCATAGCAGTTTGTATGCTGTCCATCAATCGTTTTTGGGTAGCTTCTGAGGTATCGACAGCCAAACGGTCTATCACAATTTCTATATCGTGTGTTTTGTAACGATCGACCATCATTCCTTTAGTAATATTAAGGATTTCGCCATCGACACGCACTTTTACAAAACCCATTTTTGCAATTTGTTCAAACAATTCGCGGTAATGTCCTTTGCGAGAACGAATCACTGGTGCGAGGATATTGATGCGTTTGTTGGTATAACTTTCGGTAATCAACGATAAAATTTGTTGGTCGGAATAGCTGACCATTTTTTCGTTGGTTTCGTAACTATATGCATCTGAGGCACGAGCGAATAATAGTCGTAAAAAATCGTAGATTTCGGTAATAGTTCCCACGGTCGAACGCGGACTTTTGTTGGTGGTTTTTTGCTCTATGGCAATTACTGGGGAAAGTCCCTCTATTTTGTCCACATCGGGGCGTTCGAGTCCACCCAAAAACTGACGAGCATAAGAGGAAAAAGTCTCAATATATCGGCGTTGCCCCTCGGCATAAATGGTATCAAATGCCAATGACGATTTTCCCGAACCAGAAAGTCCTGTGATTACTACCAATTTTTCGCGTGGAATGACCACATCTATATTTTTCAAATTGTGAGCACGAGCTCCAAAAACCTCAATTTTTTCCTCAGACATATCAAATGAAATAATAAATTATGCAAAGATAGGGAAATAAAAAATAGTAATGAGTGAGTAGTAAGAAGTAAATAGTGAAGATAAAAAAACTGCCCTCTTTCAAGGACAGTTTTGTTGTTATTATCTATTTTCTTTGTAACGTTTGTCTGGCGTACCGTCTTTTTTCAACTTTTTGTTTTGCTTGTAACGCTTGTCTGGTGTACCGTCTTTTTTCAACTTTTGACCTGATGAATTGGTTTTCGTTGCTTCTTGTTTTTTCTCTGACTTTTTGTTAGCCGTAGATTTTTTAGTATCTTTTGCTTTCGTTGTTTGTTCTGTCTGTGTCGCTTTTTTTGCTTGTGAAGTCTGAGCTTGGGCGAAAGACATCCCAAAAATCAACAACAGAGTTAGGATAAAATGTTTCATTTTCTAAATATTTTTATGACTATTTTTATACTAAAAACTATACCAATTGTACAGAATCTGGCACCATGCTCGAAAAATCTCCTTTGTTTATCATAATATCTCTCACGATGGTTGAACTGATAAATGAGGTTTCGATAGAAGTGAGCAAAAATACGGTTTCTATTCCCGAAACTTTACGATTGGCGTGAGCTATGGCTTTTTCAAATTCAAAATCTACTGGATTTCGCAAACCTCTCAAAATGTAATCGGATCCTTTGTTTTTGCAATATTCAAGGGTCAAACCTTCGTAAAAATCTATTTCAACATTGGAAAATTCGGCACAGGCTTTTTTGATAAAATCCATACGTTGTTCCAACGAAAACATATACTTTTTTTGATGATTATGGCCTATGGCAACAATCACTTTATCAAACAATTGAGAACCTCGAGCAATAATGTCTAAATGCCCCAAGGTAATCGGATCAAACGAACCTGGAAAAACGGCTATTTTCATGTTTTTTTCTCAATTATTATGATTAGTCATTGGTTTCTCTTACATTTTTCAATGGTTTTGCCAATGCTTTTTCTACTTCATTTCCACATAAATCTTTAATAGAAATACCATAATGAGCTGCTTGTTGTGGCAAAATCGATGCTGGTGAAAACCCTGGATTGGTATTCATTTCCAACATATAGGGGATACCGTCGCAAATGATGTATTCCGAACGAGAAAAACCACTCATTCCTAATGATTTGTAGGCACGAATAGCAATTTCTTCTACTGTTTTTCTTGTAGCATCGTCCAATCTTGCTGGAGTGATTTCTTTAGACTTCCCTCCGTATTTGGCTTCGTAATCAAAGAATGCGTTTAATGAAACAATCTCTGTAATTCCCAAAACGATAATTTCGCCTTTGTAATCTATTACTCCAACCGAAACTTCTGTTCCTTTTAAATATTCTTCGATAAGAATTTCATCGTCTTGTGCATAGGCATCTTCGATCGCTTTGTCGAATTGAGAAATGTCTTGAACCATCGTAATTCCCAACGAAGACCCCGATTGATTGGGCTTTACAAACAACGGAATTCCCAATCTTTCTACAATTTCTTCTTTGTTGATAATATCTCCTTTTCTCAAATACACACTATCTGCCGATGGTATATTGTACTTTGCCAATACTGCCAAAGTATCTTTTTTATTGAAAGTCAAGGCACTTTGATAAAAATCACAACCTGTGTATCTCATACCAATCGTGTCCCAATAGGCTTGAAGCACTCCATTTTCTCCAGGTTTTCCGTGAATGGTATTGAAACAGGCATCAAAAATCACTTTTTCACCTGTAGGAAGTGTAGTAGAAAAATCAGATTTGTCGATTGACAATTTTTCATCGTTGTACTGGCAATACCATTCGTCTGCCAAAACCACCACATTATAAACATTGTACAAATCTCTATCGAGTGAAGTGTAAATCAATTCGCCACTTTTCAACGAAACTTTATATTCATCTGAGTAGCCTCCCATGACTACTGCTATATTTTTTTTGCCCATCACTTTAATATTAAATTCTGTTACGAAAATAAAATAAAAAACTCTTTCTACAATGTGTAAAAAGAGTTTTTATATCAATTAGTTCAACAATTTCCCTATATTTTCGTCCAATTCTTCACCATAAACGTTTTTAGCCAAGATGATACCTTTTTCGTTTAGTATGTAAATCGTAGGAATATACTCTACGTTGTACATATCTGCTGTTGGATCGTCTTTTACCAATGAAGCAACGTGTATCCAAGGTAAACCGTCTTTTTCGATAGCTTCTTTCCATCTTTCTTCATCAGTATCTAAAGAAACTCCGATGATTTTCAATCCTTTGTCTTTGTATTTTTCGTACAATTTTACCATATTAGGATTTTCTACTCTACAAGGTTTACACCAAGAAGCCCAAAAATCAATGATGGTAACTTTTCCTAAATTTTCATAAAGAGAAACTTCAGTTTTTCTGTCAGTTCCTAAGATTTTGAAATCAGGAGCTTTTGTCCCACTGTAGTAGCTTCGATTTTTTTCAATTTATCAGCCACTTCTTTCCCCATACGAGTCTCTTTAACCTCAGTTGACAAAGCATTGTATTTTTCTTTCAATTCTTCAGTAGAGATGGCTTGAGAAAGGTTTGCCAACAAGAACAAAGATACATACGAATCTTTATTTTGATCTATAAATGAATTGATAGCATCAAACATTTTTTTCTGGGCTGTTTGTTGGAATTCGATGATTTTACCAAAATCTTGTTCGTTTTCGTCGTTAGCTCCCAACTCCTCTTGTTGTTTTTCAATCTCCTTTCTTGTAGTTGCCAATGACTCATTAAAACGTTGCAAATCGTCATTGTTTTTAGTACCAGAAACCACCGTTTTTTCTATATCATTTTTATCAGCAGTAACTTTAATCTTACCATTTTCCAAAACCATTTGAATTTGGAAAGGAACAGTGCCAGCTTCTTCCTCGATTTGAATCAAAGAATATTCAACTCCTTTAGACTCACCTTTAAAAGTAAATGATTTGTTTTGAATAGTAGTCGAATCGATTTTTGTAAACCCTTCGTCACTTGTAGCAGCTAAATATACTTTCGCTCCTTCCGCAAAGTTTTCTACATCACCAGTAACGGCATATCCTGATTTTTCACAAGACGCAAATGCTACAATTGCTGTAAGCATTACAAAGATTTTTTTCATTCTATAATTTGTTTGTTTTATTAGGCGACAAAATTACATTTTTTTTTATAATTAAAAAAAATAAAAGAAATTTTTCATTTATTATAAAATGACATCCATATAAAAAAAGACTGCCCAATGTTTGGGACAGCCTTTAAATTACTTTATCAAGCCAACAATTATTCATTAACTCTTAAATAAATATTGGGTTCATTTGAATAGAATAATTTTAATGTATCATTATTTATTTGATAAGGAAAATTGAATTTTTGACTACTTTCTTTAAAACTACCTGGAGCATATTTATAAACTACGTTATTTTTTGTATAATAGTAAAATAGAAAAGAAGAATCCTTATTACTGTTATTGTATAAAGTTTCAGTAGAAAATTCTCCTTTTTTATTAAAAAATATAAACCCGTTGTGCATTTTAAATTATACTTGCTTTAATTTTATTTATTTCCTTTTTTAATACAAATTTGTTAATGTATTGAATTAAGGTTAAAGCAGTTATTTTACTGATAATTCGTGTTTTAAAACCGTTGAATGATTTAGCATAATTCCTTTTAATCATAAATTGATCACAAAGTTGAGAAAATAGAGTTTCGATTCTTTTTCTCTTCTTTTTGAATAAATAAAATTGAGGTTTGTAATCTTTTTGATTTATTCTTTTAGGTGTATCTAACTGAATAGTAGCAGTGTTAAACAAATCTAATTGATATTGTGACGATATATAACCTCTATCACCAATCAAAACGCAATTTTGAATTTGAGAACTAACATCTTTTAAATAATGAACATCGTGAACAGATGCTGGAGTCATATCTAAACTTTGTACAATACCTTCTATTGAACAGATTATGTGTAATTTATATCCAAAATAATGTAACTTCTGACTAGCACAAAAACCATAATCAGGATATGAAAAACTTTCGTCTCTACAAATTTTACTTCTCATTGCTCTAGCATTTTCACATATTTTCAAAGGCATACTATCAATTACAAAATAACTCTCCTCTCTATTAAAACACATTGCAAGTTTTTCCCTAATCTGATTTATATAATAAAAAAGATTTCGTTTTCTTTTGTTATAAACACTTCTTTCTATTTTGTTTTTCAAAGAATTAGGTATTTTTCTAAAGAGTTGTAATTCACTATCAATACTTAAATATTCTGCTGTTAAATTTAAACTCACCAATTCTAAATCACTCATTTTTGGCTTTCTCCTTTGATAAGGTAAAAGTTGATGAGGAAAAAAATCTTCTAAAACTTCTAAAATTCTTTCGTATATTTGCTCTAAGTTGTTCATTTTTTATTTGTTTTAGCGAACTAAATATACTGAATTTCAGTTAAATGAACAACTTTTTTTATTTTATTTCATAATGCACAACAGGTTAAAAAATATAAAAAAATTATAACTTTCACCTTTATCTTTAAGAGAAAGCCATTTTCCAATTATCTCTGGATCTCTATATCCATTTTTATATCGCTCTATTTCTGAATTTTCATTATCACAAGAAAAGAAAATCAAATTCGATAAAAATAAAAACAACGTTAACATCAATATCTTTCTCATTTTACTTCAGTTTTTATGTATGATCGTCCATATAAATATCTCTCGGTGTAACTAAAGGAGAGTACCAACTAGAAATATTTACATCATGAGCCTTTTTACCCGCCCACCAAACTAATGTAGTACATGTAAATCTACCTGGTGTAGCCCATTTTGCAGTCATAAATTCTACAGCTTTTACATAATCTTTTGTGATTTTGTAAAAATCTCAAGAATTTCTACTAAGAGCTGTTTTTTCAACTTCATTATTAGAACTTTTTACAGCTTCATCAGATGAGCAACTAGAAAATAAAGTTACTAAAAACAGAAAGTGCAAAAAAAAACAATGGGTGCTTTTGAAAAGCGTGATTTTTGTTTAATTTCCACCATGTATTATTTTTTTAAATTGAGTTGTAAAGTTACAATATTTTTTTATAATTAACCTGTTGTGCATTATGAAATAAAATAAAAAAAGTTGTTCATTTAACTGAAATTCAGTATATTTAGTTCGCTAAAACAAATAAAAAATGAACAACTTAGAGCAAATATACGAAAGAATTTTAGAAGTTTTAGAAGATTTTTTTCCTCATCAACTTTTACCTTATCAAAGGAGAAAGCCAAAAATGAGTGATTTAGAATTGGTGAGTTTAAATTTAACAGCAGAATATTTAAGTATTGATAGTGAATTACAACTCTTTAGAAAAATACCTAATTCTTTGAAAAACAAAATAGAAAGAAGTGTTTATAACAAAAGAAAACGAAATCTTTTTTATTATATAAATCAGATTAGGGAAAAACTTGCAATGTGTTTTAATAGAGAGGAGAGTTATTTTGTAATTGATAGTATGCCTTTGAAAATATGTGAAAATGCTAGAGCAATGAGAAGTAAAATTTGTAGAGACGAAAGTTTTTCATATCCTGATTATGGTTTTTGTGCTAGTCAGAAGTTACATTATTTTGGATATAAATTACACATAATCTGTTCAATAGAAGGTATTGTACAAAGTTTAGATATGACTCCAGCATCTGTTCACGATGTTCATTATTTAAAAGATGTTAGTTCTCAAATTCAAAATTGCGTTTTGATTGGTGATAGAGGTTATATATCGTCACAATATCAATTAGATTTGTTTAACACTGCTACTATTCAGTTAGATACACCTAAAAGAATAAATCAAAAAGATTACAAACCTCAATTTTATTTATTCAAAAAGAAGAGAAAAAGAATCGAAACTCTATTTTCTCAACTTTGTGATCAATTTATGATTAAAAGGAATTATGCTAAATCATTCAACGGTTTTAAAACACGAATTATCAGTAAAATAACTGCTTTAACCTTAATTCAATACATTAACAAATTTGTATTAAAAAAGGAAATAAATAAAATTAAAGCAAGTATAATTTAAAATGCACAACGGGTATAATTAAAAAACATATACAGATAATTATAAAATTACCCATTCTTTATCTTTTTTCATTATATTTGTTTTTTAACTAAAAACTTTGCGTATGAAAAAATTAATTCTTTCTGCCTCTTTATTGATGGCGTTTCAAGGTACTTTTGCACATGTTTTTTCTCAAAACGAAAACATTGTAAACAACACTACACTTAACTCAACATTGCCCACAACTATTTGGTCAATGTCGGCTGATACCTCTTGGTATTCTGCCACTGCCACTACGTTTGATTTGTCAACAGCCGAGCAATTGGCTGGTTTGGCTCAATTGGTACAAAACGGAAATTCTTTTTCTGGAAAAACTATCAATCTGACAGCTGATATCGACTTGGGTGTTCATTTATGGATTTCGATTGGTTATGACAATGATGCTCCTTTTTCTGGAACATTTAACGGAAACAACCATACCATTGACAACCTAAAAATCAACCGTCCGAATGATGAATTTTTAGGGGTATTTGGTCAGGTAAATGGCGGTACGATTATCAACCTAAAAGTGAGCAATGCGATCATTAGAGGAAAAGGAACTGCGGGTGCAGTTGCCGGAAATCTATACACCAACTGTACGATGACCAATTGTCACGCAATCAATGTAGATATCGAAGTAAGCAGTACGGGGTCTATGGGGTCTGGATATACAGCAGGTTCTGTTGTTGGAGGTGCGTTGACCAATACCAACATTAGCAAATGCTCGGGCTCGGGTATTGTAAAAGGGTATGCACAAATCGGTGGGTTTATCGGTTCGCCGTGGAATAATACGACCATCAGCGAATGTTCGTTTGTTGGTACAGTAGAAGGTGGGCAAATCGTAGGTGGTTTTGTAGGCTTTACTACTTTTGGTTTCGGAGCAAATACAGAAGTAAAATTCATCAATTGCTTTTCGAGAGGAACTGTAACAGGTACAAACAATGTAGGAGGTTTCCAAGGGTTGAGTCAAATGGGAATTGCAGAAAATTGCTACGCTGCTGCTACGGTAACTTCACAAGGAGCAAGAGGAGGTTTTTTTGGTTCAATCACTCCAGCTGCACAAACTACCAATTGCTATTACGATTATACTTTGGCAAACACTGTTCCTGTTGGTGATTTTACCGGAACATTGCCTGCAATCGTAGAAAAAACAACTGCAGAAATGAAAACAGAAGCTTTTAAAAACGTACTAAACAACGATACCAATGTATGGCAAATAAATGCAAGCATCAACGAGGGGTATCCGGCGTTTGAAAACACACTTTCTGTAAAGTCACCTAAAAAAGTGGTAACGAATCTGTATCCAAATCCAACCTCTGATTTTATCCAATTGGAGACTTTGGAAGACATAGTATCGTACCAAATCTATGATATGAGTGGAAGATTGGTTGAAAAAGCAATACAAAACAACACACAAATCGATGTTTCACATTTAAAATCTGGAAATTATATCATCCGATTTGAAACCAATCAAGGTTTTGACACCTTTAAATTTACTAAAAAATAATTTTAGTATTTTTGCAACGGTTTAAACATCATACGGCTGTTTGAAGGTCTTCTTCAAACAGCCTATTATTACAATCACAAATGGACACAAATCTTTTAGAGTACTTAGAATCTTTTATTACAGAAAATAGAAAATCGCGTTTTTTAGAAGTTTTAAAAAATCGTTCCAACCACTTTACCGTTGCCGTAGAAGATGTGTATCAATTGCACAACACCAGTGCAGTAATGCGTAGTTGTGAGGTTTTTGGCGTACAAGAACTCAATGTAATCGAAGAAAAATTTGGCAAACGCATCGACGACCAAATTGCTTTGGGTGCTCAAAAATGGGTGGACATCATCCGTCATCAAAACAGCAAAGATTGCATAGATGCTCTAAGAAAAAAAGGCTACCAAATCATTGCGACTACTCCACACGAAAATGCAACTTTTCTCGAAGATTTTGAGATATCAAAACCATCTGCTTTGTTTTTTGGTACAGAAAAAACGGGACTTTCTGACGAAGTGATGCAAAATGCCGATGGCTATTTAAAAATTCCAATGGTTGGATTTACAGAAAGTTTGAATATCTCTGTTTCGGCTGCTATCATCTTACAAAACTTGATGACGAGATTAAGAAAATCAGAGATAAACTGGCAATTGACCGACCAACAATTGATTGAAAAGCGTTTAGACTGGACAAGAAAATCTATCAAAGATATTGATTTTATAGAAAAAAGATATTTTGAAGCCTTAGAAAAACAATCCTCATAGATGAAATCTTTTTTTTCATTTTATATTCAGAAAAACATCCACACGGCTTTGGCTGCTGTTTGTTTTGTTTGGATGGCTTTTTATCATTTTCAAGTAGAAATCTCAACAAAACCATTGATTTTTACTTTTTTTGCAAGTATATTTTCCTATAATTTTACCAAAAATCATTGGAAAACCATTTTTTCTCAAAAGTACATTTTTACCTTATTGATTATATCTTTGATTGGAAGTATTTCTTTTCTTTCTATTGAAAATATCAATGCCTTTGCTTTTCTTTTTTTAGCAAGTCTAATAACTTTATTTTACACCAAAAATTTTCCGTTTACAAACATCAATTTTCGCTTGATTCCTTATATAAAAGTATATCTCGTGCCTTTGTGTTGGTTGTTTTTAGCTTTGGGATTATTGCACAACTACACTGTCATTGAATGGAACACTACTACCCTATTACACTGTACAAAAATGTATCTTTTTGTTTTTATCCTACTCATCATTTTTGAATTGAAAGATTTTCAAACCGATGAAACCAAATTAAAAACGATACCACAAATCATTGGTAAACATCAGGTAAAAATGTTCAACCTATTATTGATTATTTGTTATTTTTCCCTACAACAGAAAAACGGACAATTGACAGAGCCACATTTGACCGTAGAACTATTTATTTCCTTTCTTTTAATAATATTTACCCTTTATTCCAATGAAAAAAGACCGATGTTTTTCACTCGATTTATTGTAGAAAGTACACCTATCTTGTGGTTTATTGGATATTTTATCATAGAAAAATATTTTTTTACAATTGAAAATCAATATATTAAAAACTATTTTCATTTTTTTTGAAAAAAAGTGTAACAAAAAGAAAGAAAGTGCTACTAATGTAAGTGAAATTAAAGTTTAATATTAACATTATACAATTGATTATGAGAAAATCATTGACAGCTTTCGTAGGAGCAGCTTTAGTATCAGGTACGGCTCTTGCACAAAAAGTTGAGTTTGAACAATACACATTAGACAACGGTCTTCATGTAGTATTGCATCAAGACAAATCTGCACCTGTGGTTATTACTTCTGTAATGTACCATGTAGGAGCAAAGGACGAGGATCCAAATAAAACAGGTTTTGCTCACTTTTTCGAACACCTATTATTTGAAGGTACAGAAAACATCGGTAGAGGAGATTGGTTTAAAATCGTAACGGCAAATGGTGGTATCAACAACGCCAACACAACAGACGATAGAACCTACTACTACGAAGTTTTCCCATCAAACAACTTGCAATTGGGATTGTGGATGGAAGCAGAGCGTATGCTACACCCAGTAATCAACCAAATTGGTGTGGATACTCAAAAAGGAGTAATCCAAGAGGAAAAGAAAACGAGCTATAACAACCGTCCTTATGGAGGATTATTACTTTCAATCAAAGAAAATTTGTACAAAAAACACCCGTACAGATGGCAAACGATTGGAAAAATGGAGCACATCAAATCTGCTGAGTTGAACGACTTTGTAATGTTTAACGAGAAATATTACATTCCAAACAATGCAGTATTGGTAGTAGCTGGAGATTTTGAAACCAATCAAGCTAAAAAATGGATTGACGAGTACTTTGGTACGATTCCAAGAGGAAAAGACATCGTAAGAACTAAAATCGAGGAAGAGCCAATCACTGAACAAAGAAATGCTACTTGGGAAGATCCAAACATTCAAATCCCAATGATGATTACTGCATACCGCACACCATCTATGGTAACAAGAGATGCAAGAGTATTGGATATGATTTCTACATACTTGTCGGGAGGAAGAACTTCAGTATTGTACAAAAAAATCGTTGACGATAAGAAAAAAGCATTGCAAATCGGAGCGTTTAACTACCCTCAAGAAGATTACGGTCAGTACATCATCTACGGATTGCCAATGGGAGAAAACACATTAGCAGATTTGTTGGCAGAAGTGGACGAAGAAATCGTGAAATTGCAAAAAGATTTGATTTCTGAAAGAGATTTCCAGAAGTTGCAAAACATCTATGAAAATCAGTATGTGAGCAACAACTCTACGATCGAAGGAGTAGCAAGTAATTTGGCAACTTACTACTTGTTGTACAAAGACATCAATTTGGTTAATAACGAAATTGACATTTACCGCTCAATCACTCGTGAAGAAATCAGAGAGGTAGCTAAAAAATATCTTAATCCAAACCAAAGAGTTGTAATTGATTATGTACCCGCTACAGCAACAGCTCAAAACTAATGTAAACTAAGATAAAAAAGGTAAAACAGATGAAAAAAATATTATATGCATTGATGGCGTTGGTAGTAACTACATCTACATTTGCACAAGTGGACAGAAGTCAGCCAAAACCAGGACCTGCTCCAAAAATCAACCTTGGTAAACCACAATCTTTCAAATTGGATAACGGACTTACCGTATTGGTAGTTGAAAATCACAAATTGCCAAAAGTTACGGCTTCGCTTACAATCGACATTCCACCCTATTCTGAGGGAGATAAAGTAGGAATCAACTCCATTACAAGCCAAATGATGGGGAATGGTACATCAAAAATGTCTAAAGAAAAATACCTTGAAGAAATCGAATTTTACGGTGCTTCATCATCAATCGGAGTTTCTGGTGGTTATGTGAGCAGTTTGAAAAAAGATTTCCCTAAAATTTTAGATTTGACGGTACAAGGAGCAATGGATCCATTATTTACTCAAGAAGAGCTTGACAAATTGCGTGATCAAATGATTGAAAGTTTGAAAGCTGATGAGAAAAGTGTGACATCTATCGCAGGAAGAGTTCAAGATGTATTGGTGTATGGTAAAAACCACCCTTACGGTGAATACACTACAGAAGAGAGCTTGAAAAACATTACATTGAACGATGTAAAAGCTCATTACAAAAAATACTTTTCGCCAAACAACGCTTACTTGGTGATTACAGGTGATATCACTTTGAAAGAAGCAAAAAAATTGGTTAACAAGCATTTTAAAAACTGGAAAAAAGGAGCTACAGTATCGTATGACTACAAAGATCCAAACGATGTAGCAAAAACAGAAATCAACTTTGTAGATGTACCAACAGCTTCTCAAACAGAGATTTCTATCAAAAACTTGCACAAGTTAAGAATGGCAGACAAAGACTTTTTCCCAGTATTGTTGGCAAACTTCATCTTAGGTGGAGGTGGTGAAGGTTATTTGTTCATGAACTTGAGAGAAACAAACGGTTGGACGTACGGAGCATATTCTTCGATTTCTCCAACGCGTTATATCAGCGATTTTACAGCTACAGCTTCTGTTCGCTCTACAGCAACAGACAGTGCAATTGTAGAGTTTAGAAAAGAATTGCACAGAATCCGTACAGAAAAAGTTTCTGCTGAGGATTTGAAAAACGCAAAAGCAAAATACATTGGTAACTTTGTAATGCAAGTAGAAAAACCTCAAACGGTTGCTAGTTATGCATTGAACACATTGTTGCACAAATTGCCTGAAAACTTTTACCAAAACTACATTGCAAATATCGAAGCGGTAACAGCAGAAGATATCCAAAGAGTAGCGAACAAGTATTTCTCTTTAGACAACTCTCGTATCGTAGTAGTAGGTAAAGCAGCGGATGTATTGGAAGGATTAGAAAAATTAAACATTCCAATCAATTATTTCGACAAGTATGGTAATCCAACTGAAAAACCACAACAAAAAACAATTGATCCAAGCATTACAAGCCAAGTAGTAATCGATAGATACATCAATGCTATCGGAGGAAAAGAAAACTTGAACAAAGCAAATTCAATTGTAAATGTGTTTAAAGGAGATATCCAAGGTACACCTTTGACATTGACTCAAAAGAAAACAAACAAAGGACAATTGTTGGTAAGCATGAATGCTATGGGAATGGAGTTGATGAAACAAGTAGTAACTCCAAAATTTGGATACATGACTCAGCAAGGACAAAGAGCAGATTTGACAGGAGACGAGTTGAAAGAAGCTCAAGCAAAAGCGGTATTGTTTGAAGAATTGACTAATGCTAAAAATTATACATTAGAAGGAATCGAAAACTTTGAAGGAGAAGATGCTTATGCTTTGAAAAACGGAGATACCACTTCATACTACAGCACAAAAACTGGATTGAAATTAGGAGATGCTCAAACAGTAGAAGCAATGGGACAAACATTTACTTTGAGTACTGTTTACGGAGATTATAAAGAAGTAAAAGGAATCAAATTGCCTCACTCTGTTTCTATCCCATTAGGAACCAGGTATGAACGCTGACTTGAAAGCAGAATCTGTACAAGTAAACGAAGGAGTTTCTGAAGCAGATTTTAAATAATTTGTTTTTTACATTACAAAAAACACTCTCAATATTTTGGGAGTGTTTTTTGTTGGCTTAAAATTCTTAAAACAGGATTATAAAAAATGAATAAGATGATTGACAATTATGGTTTACAGTCGAAATAATACAATGGATACACTATAAAATTTTAGTTTTTCTCTATCTTTGTAACTTATAAAAAATAAAATAATATGAAAGAAAAATTTTACGCATATATTCAGCAATTGCAAGACAAAATCACTTCAAAACTAGAACAAATAGACGGAAGTGCTACTTTTAGAGAAGACCTATGGGAACGCCCTGGAGGAGGTGGCGGTCGTACCCGTGTGATTGAAAATGGAGCTGTTTTTGAAAAAGGCGGAGTAAATATTTCTGCCGTACACGGAGCATTGCCCGAAGCTATGCAAAAAGCCTTCAATGTAGGCGATGTAGATTTTTTCGCTTGTGGATTGAGTTTGGTGATTCATCCGAAAAATCCGATGGTTCCTACAGTTCATGCAAATTGGCGTTATTTTGAAATGTACGACAAATCAGGAAAAAAAGTCAATACGTGGTTTGGCGGTGGTCAGGATTTGACTCCTTATTATTTGTTTGAAGAAGATGCTAAACATTTTCACACCGTTTGCAAAAACGCCTGTGACCAACACGACGCAAGTTTTTATCCAAAATACAAAAAAGAGTGTGATAACTATTTTTGGAACGCTCACCGCAACGAGGCTCGTGGTATTGGCGGATTGTTTTTTGACCATTTAACGGCAAACGAAAACCAAAGCATTGAGCAATGGTACGACTTTGTAACTACCGTAGGCGATAGCTTTTTAGATTGCTATGCTCCGATTGTAGAAAAACGTAAAAACACTCCCTATACCAACGAAAATCGTACTTGGCAGGAGATTCGTCGTGGACGTTATGTAGAATTCAACTTGGTACATGACAGAGGAACCATCTTCGGATTGAAAACCAACGGACGCATCGAATCTATTTTGATGAGTTTGCCACCACATGTACAATGGGTATATGATTACCATCCTGAAGAAGGTTCAGAAGAAGAAAAGTTGATAAAAATATTAGCAAATCCTGTAGAATGGGTGTAATTTTCCTCAATCTTAATGAAAAATTTCCAACTATTTACTATTCTTTATTTAGTAGTTTCTAACAAATGAAATATTCTTTTATTATACCCGTTTACAATCGACCTGATGAAATTGATGAATTGCTGGAAAGTATGACGTATTTTCAATCACAAATACCTTATGAAGTATTGGTAATTGAAGACGGCTCTACCCTACCCTGCCGTGATGTGGTAGAAAAATATCAAGACAAGCTGACAATTCACTATTATTTAAAGCCCAATTCTGGACCGGGTCGTTCGCGTAATTACGGAATGCAAAAAGCCTATGGAGACTATTTCATTATTTTGGATTCGGATTGTATTTTACCCCCACATTATTTGACTGCGGTTGACACCTATTTACAAAAACATCCTGTCGATTGTTTTGGAGGAAGAGACGCAGCACATAAGAGTTTTTCTTCGGTTCAAAAAGCTATCAATTCTGTGATGACATCTTTTTTTACCACTGGAGGCATCCGTGGTGCATCAGAAAAAATAGGCAAATTCCAACCAAGGAGTTTCAACATGGGGATTTCTAAAAAAGCCTTTATAGCAACAGGTGGTTTTAATAACATTCACCCAGGCGAAGACCCAGAATTAACAATGAAATTATGGGATTTAGGCTTTCAAACCGCTTTGATTTACGATGCGTATGTCTATCACAAACGCCGTATCGATTGGAAAAAATTTTATGTTCAAGTTCATAAGTTTGGCAAAGCTCGTCCTATACTCAATCATCGATTTCCTAAATACAAAAAAGCAATCTTTTGGCTACCAACGATTTATATCGCAGGAGTAATTTTTTCGTTGATTAGTTTGGCTTTCACTCCCATTTTCTTTTGTATTTTGATTGCATTTAATTCATTAGTATTTATCGAATCAACGATAAACAATCGTTCTTTTTATATAGGATTATTGACAATTATAGCCCTACAAATTCAATTTTTTGGTTATGGTTGGGGTTTTTTGAAAAGTACCTATTTTATTGAAATCCAAAAGCGTAAACCCGAAGATGCGATGCCCGAAATGTTTTTTAAATAAAACAATTAGCCTCTGTTTTTTTCCATAAGCACCATCATCATCAAACCATTGACTATCAATGATTCTACTTCACTTGAATCAACTTCATTTATTTTTTCCAAGACAAATCTTCTTCCCCAAAATGAGGGTTGTTTTTTCAGTTGATAATATACTTTCCCTTGTGCATTTTTTACACTATAACTTGGATTGAGAAAATATCCAGTAAACATACCAACTAACGGAATTTCAGACACCAAACCATCCCAAAATTTTACCCAAGCATTATCTTCTTCGATTGTAAATAGAGTTTTTTTGTTGGTATCCAAAATCGCATAAGTTGCCTTCCATATAGATCGCATACCTTTTCTTGCCACAGTGCCAATCACATTTCCATTGGGTTTTGATATTGTATAAGTTGTATTAAAATCTATCCATTTATTGGCGTTTATATTATATAAAACCTCTGTTTTTTGTTGATTTTTATATACTTGTACACTTTCTTTTAGCTTAAATAACTTTTGTCTTACATACGATACTTCTTCGTTTCTGGAATTGGTAACAATAAAATCACTTGCCAAAGTTGAAATTTTAAAAGTAAAATGTAGTGGAAATTGTAAATGAGAATCTTTAAACATTTTTTAATTATTTTTCTGTAAAAATAAAAAAAGAGACCACAATGTACAATCCCTTTTTAATAATTGTTGAGTAAAAAATTATTTCAATTTTTTAACATCTATATATTGTACGTTTTTCAACTCATTTTTATCAGCCAAAACTACTTTTGCAGGTTTTTGAGAAATTTGTTGAGGCATTAATCCCATATAATTTCCGCTATAAACAACGTTCTCTTGGTTTTGAGTAGTTGAATTTAAAGAAGAGTTAAATACCAATTTTCCTTTTTCTTGACCTTCTACATTACCTGGAGCAAGTATTTCTGTAAAGTTTAAGGCTACATTTGACAATTGTCCCTATGCTATTGGTTGAGAAGCATTATTTGCATAAACTGCCAATGCTTTAACAATTGGTGTACCATCTACAGGATAAACCAAAGTAGTACCTTGACCCTCAATGTCAAATTCTACAATATATACATTCGTAGCAGTATTTTGATTATCTCCACTATATGCTTCTAAAATCCAAGAAAAAACAATTTTATCTCTTGTTTGAAAACCTAATATATTTCCTTCTGCATCTACTTCTACTCTCAACAAAGCATTGTCCAATTTATACTCAACTCCATTCATAGTGATTTTTCCTTGAGCTGTTGTAGTATTGTTATCTAGATTTTGTGGATTCTATGGGATTTGTGAGTTTTGAGAATTTATTGGTGTTGTTGTGCTATCCTTTTTACTACATAAACAATTGCAGTCATACCAACGACTGCAAACGCTAAAGATATAACATTTTTTTTTCATCTTGTCTGAATGTTTATTTTGTGATTAATCAGGAGCAAATGTTAGGTACGAAACGCCCAATTTCTATACAATAATTTATTAAATATTTCAAAAGACTTTTTTACATCAAAGGCAATAGTTTTATTTCAAAAAAACATCCCATATCACTTTTTTTAGTATTTTTATGCCTCAAATTATAAGACAATGAATACAACAATAGAAACCAACCCATTAATTGATAATTTACCTCCTCATTTAAAACAGTTTATCAAACCACAAAATTACGACGAATACACGCCTATCAACCAAGCGGTTTGGCGATATGTAATGCGTAAAAATGTGGATTACCTTTCAAAAGTTGCTCACAATTCGTATTTGGAAGGATTGAAAAAAACGGGAATTTCTATCGAACATATCCCAAGTATGTACGGTATGAACCGCATTTTGAAAGAAATTGGTTGGGCAGCCGTTGCTGTGGATGGTTTTATTCCACCCAATGCGTTTATGGAATTTCAGGCATACAATGTTTTGGTGATTGCATCTGACATTCGCCAATTGGAAAATATTGAATACACTCCGGCTCCGGATATTATCCACGAAGGAGCAGGGCACGCTCCGATTATCGCCAACCCTGAATATGCAGAATATCTTCGCCGTTTCGGTGCCATTGGTTGTAAAGCTATTTCGTCGGCTCACGATTATGAAATTTACGAAGCGATTCGTGAATTGTCGATTTTGGAAGAGGCAGAAGGAACTCCTGAAAGCGAATTGAAACGAGTGAGAAACCGGGTAAACGAATTACAAGCCAAACACACTACCCCATCAGAAATGGCTTTGATTCGCAATCTACACTGGTGGACAGTAGAATATGGATTGGTTGGCACAGTGGAAGCCCCTAAAATTTACGGTGCAGGATTGCTTTCTTCTATCGGTGAAAGCGAATGGTGTATGACCGATAAGGTTAAAAAATTGCCTTATACCATCGAGGCTGCTCACCAAGGATTTGACATTACCAAACCTCAACCTCAATTATATGTTACGCCAGATTTTTCATACCTAAACAAAGTATTGGAAGAATTTGCCAACACCATGGCATTGCGTACAGGAGGCATCAAAGGATTGAACAAACTTATCGAATCTAAAGCATTGGGTACTATAGAATTATCTACCGGATTGCAAATTTCGGGAATATTTACCAATATCATCGAAAACGACGGAAAACCTGTCTATGTGCAAACCACAGGAAAAACAGCTTTGGCTTTTAGAGATAAAGAAATTCTAAACCACGGCACAGACTATCACAGCGAAGGTTTTGGTAGTCCTGTTGGAAAATTGAAAGGTATCAACTTGGCTATAGAAGATATGAGTCCTCGTGATTTGGAGGCTTATGATATTTGCGAAGGAAAAGAAGTTTGCTTGGAATTTGAAGGAAATATCAAAGTAAAAGGTGAGATTATCACAGGAATGAGAAATCTACAAGGCGATATTATTTTGATTCAATTCAAAAATTGTACAGTAACTCATGGCGACAAAATTTTGTTTGACCCATCGTGGGGAACTTACGATATGGCGGTTGGTAAAAAAGTGATTTCAGCATACTCAGGACCAGCGGATTGTTTTAGTTTTGATATGATTACGCATGTACCATCTACTACGACTATCAAACCAAAAGTATGCGAAAAAAGACAAAAATTGGAGAGATTGTACCAGCAAGTTCGCGATTGTAGAGAGAAAAACGCCGAGATATCATTAGAAAACATTTTATCTGAACTAAAAGCCAATCATTCAGAAGATTGGTTATTGACATTGGAAATTGTAGAATTGGCACACGAAAGAAAATTAGCGGTAGAAGAAGCCGCCAAAGCACATCTTTTGGAAGTAAAAAAACAAAGACCCGAAGTAGCTCATTTGATTGAAAACGGTTGGAATTTGATTTATTAATTTTTCATTTTTTTTGTTTAAACCACAGAGAAAACATAGATTTTCACAAAAAACCTGTCTAAACTTTTTAAGAGTAAAAGTTTAGACAGGTTTAATTTTCATAGTTCCTTATTAAAGATATCTTGGCTGTAAAACAAAAATAACTTTATCATTTTTCCCCCTAAACCTCAACAATCCTCAAAACTTGCGAAAATTACAAGTCTTGATAACTACATCATTCATTTGAATAAAATGAAAGAAATAAGTACCTTTGTATGAAAAGAAATTCAACCTAATCAAAACACAAACATTATAACCATGAGTTTACAAACAAAAATTGCTGAATCGATGAAAACAGCAATGAAAGCAAAAGACACTGTGGCATTAGAAGCCTTGAGAGCAATAAAATCTGAATTGCTATTGGCACAAACTTCGGGTGTAAATGCAGAATTGACCGAAGCAGACGAAGTAAAAATGTTGCAAAAAATGATCAAACAACGCAAAAATTCGGCGGATATTTTTGTAGAGCAAGGAAGACAAGATTTAGCCGAGCCAGAGTTGGCACAGGTTGCAATCATCGAGCAATTCTTACCTACTCAATTGTCTGAAGAGGAAGTAGAAACGATCGTAAAACATATCATCAACGAAGGTGGTTTCTCTGGTATGCAAGCTATGGGTCAAGTAATGAGTCTTGCCAATGCTAAAATGGCTGGAAGCGTTGACGGAAAAACCATTTCGACTATCGTAAAAAAAATGTTGGGTGCATAACCCAACATTTTTTTATTCCCTCCTGTATTCTATGATTTACTCTCGCCCAGTATAATAATTATAATCCTTCAAAACGGAATCAATAAACTGTCGATGGGTCATCTCTTCTTTCAATGTTTCGATTTTCATGATACTTTTCAACTTTTGAGTTAGTTCTTCAAGTATTATTAAATCATTGTGCTTTACTGCTTTGTCAAAATGAAATTTTACTATATTGATATCATTGTCCGAAAGCATTATCACCTGGGGAAAAATCGGTTGATATTCCTCGCCTATTTCTTGCAAAATGGTATGCGAAATATTCACTTTGTTTTTTAGCGAAATCACCGCTGTACCTGATACCAATCCTCCAAACCTTTGGTTGTTTTTGTTTACTATCATAGTAATAATTCCCACTGCTCCACCATTGCTGTAAATATCTATCAATCGGAAAAACCACCTTGCGACATAATCACCAAAACTCGCTTGATATCCATCTATTTTTATCACCTTTATTCCCATCAATCGCTTGCCCAAGGTTTGTCCTTCCATCAAAATTTCGGACACTAAAGTATAAAAGGTAGCAGGAAGTGAAAACACTATCGCTATCCCCACTTGTGACCACTCATCGTGAAAAAGCGACATGAAACCCAGACGATTTAGTGAATAAAACACTGCAAAAAAATACGCTACTATAATGAGCAAATCTACAACAAAAGCAATGATTCTGTCGCCGATACTAGCAACATCAAAGGCTATAGTAACATTTTGAGAAGTATTTACTGTGATTTTTGACATAAGTAATATTTTTCATAAATTAGCAACCATTATGAGAGAGGTAGCATTCATAAAGCAAAATAAAGAAAAATGGTTGGAAGTTGAGCAGATTATCAATGGAAAAATCAAAAAAAATCCTGATGACTTGTCCTCACTTTATATCAATGTGGTAAATGATTTGTCATTTGCTCAGACCTATTATCCCAAAAGTAAAACGACTGTTTACCTCAATTATTTATCCAATCGCATCTTTCAACGCATATACAAAACCAAGCGAATTGAGGAAAATCGCATTTCCTATTTCTTCAAAACCGAAGTTCCGTTGATTTTGTACCAATACCGAAGTTATGTCTATTGGGGGTTTGTGTTTTTTGCACTTTTTACCCTAATTGGCGTATTTTCTGCTATCTATGATAAAAATTTTGCCAATCTTATTTTAGGTGAAAGTTATGTACATCTAACCAAAGAAAATATCAAAGAGGGCAATCCCATCAAAATTTACGATTTGGGAAGCACTTGGGGTTCTACCATCGGCATCACCTTCAACAATCTGATGGTTGGGGCAAAAATGTACTTTTATGGACTATTTGCAGGCGTGGGCAGTTTGTACATTTTACTGCAAAACTGCATTATGTTGGGTAGTTTTCAATATTTTTTTCACGATTTTGGAGTACTTTGGCAAAGTGCCAGAGGAATATGGCTACACGGAACTTTTGAGATTTTTGCCATGGTCATCGAATGTGCCGCTGGAATGATACTGGGAACTTCTATTTTATTTCCAGGTACTTACACGAGATTAGAATCGTTGAAAAGAGGATTTTCGTGTTCGTTTAAAATTTTCCTCAGTACCACTCCCTTTACCATTGTTGCAGGAATTATCGAAGGTTACATCACACGACACGGACTAAAAATGCCTTTGGCTATCAATTTATTCATCATCTTTGGATGTTTAGCCATCGTAGTTTTTTACTACATTATTTACCCAATTATTCTCAATAAAAAATTAGAATCACTAAGAAAAAATATCTTTCAAAACGAAGTAAAAAATACATTGTAAAAATTTCCACTATCGACGATAGGACATTAAACAATCAAAATAAGATATGATACAATATTACAAACACAGAAATTTGAGCGAATTATTCAACGACACTTTTTTGTTTTTCAGACAAAACGGAAAAAACTTTTTCAAAAATTATTTATTACTCAACACACCTATTTTCTTGTTATTTGGTCTCATGGGCTATTTGGTATCAGATACCTTTATTTCTCCATTTATGAATGGAAAACTCGACGGACAGCAAAATTTTATCGAACAAATGATAAGCAATAATTTCACATGGTTTGTTGTCGCTTTTGTAACTATGGTATTGTTTTTCATTTTCATGGGAATACTCAATTATTTGTTTCCTATTTTTTACCTAAGACGAGTGGTGGTTCATAAAGAAAACAAGGTGAAAATGGACACGATCTTTTCCGATTTTAAAAACAATAAATGGAAAATTGTAAAGTTTTTTATAGGAACGACATTTTTTACAGTTCCTGTTTTCATACTTGTAGCATTCGGAACATTTTTATCTATCTTTCTGATTATTGGAATTTTACTCATATTTTTGGTTACTCCATTTATAGTCAATGTGTTCAATTTTCACATGTACGACTATTTCTCTACCAGTCGTGGATTTTTTAGTTCGTTTTTGTATGCCGTTAGAGCTCAATTTTCATACGAGGAAGGCTCGAAGAGTTCGCCTTTTTGGAAATATACGGGTACGACATTTGTTCTTCATATACTAATAAATATCATTTCGTGGGTATTTATGATTTTTCCTTTGATTTTATCAATTTCAGTAGAAAACATTTTAGCGTCTGATGAAACTTATGACGAAAAAACACTTTTCATCTATCTTATACTTTCACTTGTCTTTCAAATACTATCATTTTTGGTTTTATTAATACTAAACAATGTAATCTCAATCGGTTGTGGATTTATGTATTGCGATCACCGTACAGATTTGCATAGAAAAGAAGACCTATTAGAAATCCAAAATTTAGGAAATGATTTGTAGATTTTTAGTTATCCTGTTGTTGTTTTCCAGTTGTTTTTCTCCTTCCGCAACCGAAAGAGAAGCAGAGGAGACTTATGCCGAAATTACTGTTGAGGAGACAGCCGAATTTATCGAAGTTGACAGCCTTGAAAAGGAAACTTACCTTGATTTAGAAGAGTATTTTTTTAGCGAAAAATCAACCGAAAATACTATTTATCCTAAAAAATGGAAGGAAGATTTTCAAGAGAAATATTCTGATAAAGCGTTTAATTATTCGGAAAACAAGCCCAAAGAGTCGATAATGGATAGAATAGTTGGGCATATTGCAAGATGGCTTGGTCCTTTCCAATTCAAAGGAGTGAATCAAACAGGAGAATTTGTTTTAAAAATACTCTTATTTCTCATTGCAACAGCCGCTTTGTATTTTGTCATAATAGCTTTGTTGAAAAGAGGTGGATTGGGTATTTTTGAAAAATCAAATCAGGAAACAGGTATTCCCATCAATGGTTTGACGGAAAATATACACGAAATCGACTTTATCAAAGAAATTTTCAACTTTGAACAAAAAGGAAATTTTCGCTATGCCGTGAGATATCAGTATTTGTATGCACTAAAAAAACTCACCGACCGAAAACTCATAGATTGGAATCCAGAAAAAACCAACAAAGATTATGTAAGAGAATTTAACGACCCTAAACTAAAAAAACAATTCAGGGAAATTTCTTATATTTTTGATTATGTTTGGTACGGCAAATTTGAAATAAATAAAACTAATTATCAGGAGTTTAAAAAGAAATTTGAGGATTTTGTAATTTAATAAATTTTGTCATTTCGACGAAAGAAAAAACTTTTATACTTTGGTAATTAATTTTCTAATTTCCAAATTAAGTAATTTTCTAATTGATTAATATGACTAAAACAATCAAAATATACGCAGTTTTTTTCATTTTGATAATGATAGGATTGGTGCTTTTTGAGCTAACCAAAACCGAGGTTATCGACTGGCGAAAAAACTATGAAGTGAATAAAAAAACACCTTTCGGATTGTATGTATTCAACAAGGAAGCCGATGTTTTACTCAACAATCAATTGAAAAGACTGAAAATTTCGCCTTATGATTATTACGAAAACAAACCCAATCTACCTGCCCACAACATATTGGTTATCAACCAATCCATAGATGATATTTCGTGGAAAAAAATTGAAAACCAAGTAGAAAACGGTTCGGATTTATTATTGTTTTTCGATCAAAAATTACCTCATTTTATAGAGGAAACGATTTCTTTATACAATTCGTATGAACATTTTATTACACTGAAATTCACCGACAAAAAACTCAATAAAATTACCTCAATTTTAGACAAAAGACCCAGTGCAGCATATTTGAATCAATCAAAAAAAGAAGTTGAAATTTTAGGGTACTTTGAATTTGAAGGTTATGACAATGATATTGTAAAAAAAGTCAATTTCATCAAGATAAAAAAAGGGAAAGGTAATATTTTTGTTCATACCGAACCACTCGTGCTTACCAATTATCACTTACTAAAAAACGAGGATAAAAAATACGCCGAAGCTGTGTTTTCGTACCTTCCCAATAGAGAAACCGTATGGTTTGTAGAAGATACCTCGGTAGTGGTTTCGCAATCACCAATGCGAGTAATCCTTGCCCATCCGCCGTTGAAATATGCGTGGTGGTTATTCTTATTTGGTTTGTTACTATTTGCAATTTTCACCGCCAAACGCAAACAACGCATAGTGCCTGTCATAGAACCACTGAGAAACAAATCGGTTGAATTTGTCCGTAGTGTAGGAAATCTCTATTTACAAGAAGGCGACTTCCACGATATGATGGCGAAAAAAGCTCAGTATTTCTTGTATAAAATCCGTACAGAATTGTTGATAGATACTCATATTTTGGATGAAAATTTCATCAAAAAACTCCATCTAAAAACAGGAAAACCAATCGAACGCATTCAAGAAGCCGTAGAATATATAAACAAAGCACAAAATCCCAACGCCCAAGTGCAAAAAAAGGATTTGGTTAGGATGAATGAGGTGGTGGATGAGATAATGTGAATCCCGTATTAGACAAAACAGTAATTTGGAAATAAGCTAATTAATTTCCAAATTTTCAAATTAACCAATTTTCAAATTATTAATTTTTTAACTTATGGAACACAATCCAACCTTTCAATCGAGAATAGATTTATCAGAATTGAGAAATAGCCTTGAACAAATAAAGGCAGAAATAAGTAAAATCATCGTGGGACAAGAATCGATGATAGAACATCTATTGGCAGCACTACTCGCCAATGGTCATTGCCTCATCGAAGGTGTACCTGGTGTGGCAAAAACCATCACCGCTAAATTATTGTCAAAAACCGTAGCCGTAGATTTTAGTAGAATTCAATTTACGCCTGATTTGATGCCTTCGGACATTTTAGGCACCTCGGTTTTCAATATGAAAACTTCAGAATTTGAGTTCAAAAAAGGTCCTATTTTCTCCAATTTTATTTTGATAGACGAAATCAACCGTTCGCCAGCCAAAACCCAAGCGGCACTTTTTGAGGTAATGGAAGAGCGACAAATCACTATAGACGGCATACGCTACGAAATGCAAGCTCCTTTTATGGTATTGGCAACGCAAAACCCTATCGAACAAGAGGGAACTTACCGATTGCCAGAAGCTCAACTCGACCGATTTTTGTTTAAAATTAATGTGGGTTATCCCAATTTAACTCAAGAAATCGAAATCATTAAAAACCAACACCAAAGCAAATCCAACGATAAAACAGCAATGGTAAACCCTGTATTATCGAAAGAGCAATTGGCAAAATATCAAGAGTTGGTAAAAAGCCTTGTTGTAGAAGAACACCTAATTGAGTACATCGCCAAAATCATCATCAACACCCGCGAAAATCCATTTTTATATTTGGGAGCATCGCCAAGAGCGAGTTTGGCACTATTGTCGGCATCCAAAGCCTTTGCAGCCATCAGAGGACGCGATTTTGTAACCCCAGAAGACATCAAAGAAGTCGCTTATGCGGTTTTGCGTCACAGAGTGGTCGTTACCCCAGAACGCGAAATGGAAGGACTCACCGCCGACGAAATCATCAGACAAATTTTAGAAAGTATTGAAATACCGAGGTAAATAGAAATTAAAATAAACATACTATGAAACAACTGATTACAATTGGGATTTTCTCATTATTATTTTCATGTTCGACAGTTAAACAATCGATTCAACAACCTGTTAGAACCAAACTAAAAAACCAACAAACATTTGAACTAACAGAAATATCAAAAGACCCAACTTATGGATTTTCTCCCAAAAACCCAATTCAAGTTGGTGGAGTTGATAAGCATGAAGGTCCTTTGAATGAAAGGAGATTTCTAAATGCTTTAGCTGGTCCGAATGGTGAACAAATCTCATACTATAGACAGGGAAGTTGTTGTCCCATAAAAAGCGACAAAAACCCAATGGGAACAGGTTCCGTAATGTTAGACAATTATCGTGTAACCTGGCAAGGTTCTAAAGACACCGTTTCCATTTACATCAATATGTATGATTATGGAACATTGAAAGCCCCTGTAGGTTTTACAATCAAAGAATAAAAAAAGGGAGGCTGTTTTGCTTCCCTTGTATGATTTAGAAAATACAATCTTTAAAACCAAAATAGCTACAGAAAAAAACAAGCTGCTCGAAACTAATCGAACAGCTCGTCTGTGAATATAAAAAAAGTAAATTATTCTTTGATGATTTTGTCAGCAATTACGCCTTTGTCAGTTGCGATTGTCAAAAAATACACGCCTTTTTCAAGGTCAGATACATTGCGTTCTTGTTGCGACAAAACTTTTACTTTCTGTCCTGCCATGTTGTAAATATCTATTTGCTGGATCGTAGCATCCTATTCTATTTGCAAAGCATCTTGTACAGGATTTACGACCACTGCATTCAACAAATCTTTTGTACTGGTAGAAAGCGATGGATAATTACAATTATCACTCCAAACAGTATGAGTAGGCTTTATCCAAGAGTCTGGAAGTATATAGCTATGATCTATTTGAATACACACCAGATTATCTGCTGATGACACATGAATTTGTTGAATTTGTCCATTATTCCCATTTGATATATTCAACTGGGTTAGATTACCCAAACATTCTAAAATTTTTAAATTAGAACAACTTGACAAATCCAATTGAATTAAACTCGTATTGAAACAAGTAATAGCAAATAAACTTGGATTGAAAGGAAGTACTAACTGCATCAATGGAACATGTAAAAATCCTAACTCTCTTAAAACAGTATTATTAGACAAATTTAATTGTGCAACTGAACTAGAATGTAAATTCAAATATTTTAAATTAGTATTCACAGACACATTTATTTGAGATAAAGAGTTTTTATTACAGTTTATTTTTTTATTTGGAAAATTAGCAAGATACAATTGAGTGAAAATGTTACTATTAAGTTGTAGGTCTTCAAGTAGCGGAGCTACTATAGAAAAAGAAGTTATACCTTGAGTTGATGAATAAGATTTATTAAAATTTACTACTTTAATTAAGGGCTTATTACCTAAATCTACAGATGTTGTAATAGAATGATTATCGCAAATAAAACTACTTATACTTGTAAACACATCTATTCCTTGTACAAAAGTAATACCTAAAGCATAAGGCATATTGATTGATCCTTCATAACTCTCAGCTTCATTCACTTGTATTTCTCCATCACCATTTAGTATCAATAACTGGTTCATGTGTCAACGATCTTTGTTTAAAAATAGGGGCAGGAATGTTTACTACTTGGGCTGAAGTTGTTGTGGCAAATCCCATAGTCGCAACCATAAATACAATTTTTTTATGATAAAATTAAGTTGCCAAAGGAAAAACATCAAGTAACGGATTTTTCTACGCAGGAAATGGAATTGTTTTTATGCCTTATGAAAAAAACATTTACCAACTAAAAAATTGGTGCTGCCCCAGATGGAAACCAACGGATTCATCTCCATGGGGAATCACGAGAATTGATTTGAATAGCAAAACTGCTGTTGATTTGGAAGTTCCAGATGATTTGTGGTTATTCCAATAGCAAAACTCAACCATCAGAAACGGTAAGTTTTACATAGCATTAGCTCCAGTAGAACAAACTGTTTACACCTACAGATATGATGCAAACTCTACATCGCCTAAAGGTACAAATGGAGCAAGTATCACATCAGGTACTGATCAATACTTTATCGGTATTTACTAATAAACATAAAAAACTGTCTTCAAAGGCACTTTTTTGTGTGGTATCGATACTTTCCATAGCTCTATTGAAAAAGAAAATATAAAAAGTTTTTATTTCCTATAATTTAAAGTATTTTTGTGGAATAATCTAAACATTAAAAAATGTCAACAACAATAGAAACGGTAAAATGCCTTATTATAGGCTCTGGTCCTGCGGGATATACCGCTGCCATTTATGCAGCTCGTGCAAATATGAATCCAGTATTGTACCAAGGTATGCAACCTGGAGGACAATTGACTACAACTAACGAAGTAGAAAACTTTCCGGGCTATCCAGAAGGAGTAACAGGTCCTGAAATGATGATGCAATTACAAGCCCAAGCAAAAAGATTTGGAACAGACGTTCGTGATGGATTTGCAACAAAAGTAGATTTGTCAGGAGATATCAAAAAAGTGTGGATCAACGACTCTATCGAAATTCACGCAAAAACCGTAATCATCTCTACAGGTGCTACAGCAAAATACTTAGGATTGCCTTCAGAACAACATTATTTGCAAATGGGAGGTGGAGTTTCGGCTTGTGCTGTTTGTGACGGATTTTTCTACAGAAAGCAAGATGTAATCATCGTAGGAGCTGGAGACTCAGCTTGTGAAGAAGCTCACTACTTATCTCACCTGTGCAACAAAGTTACTATGTTGGTACGTTCAGACAAATTTAGAGCTTCGAAAATCATGGAAGAACGCGTACGCAACACTCCAAACATCGAAATCTTGATGAATACAGAAATCGACGAAGTATTAGGAGACGGACAAATCGTAAACGGTGTACGTGTGGTAAACTCTAAAACTGGCGAAAAACAAGAAATTGCTGTTACTGGAGTATTTATTGCCATCGGTCACAAACCAAATACAGATATTTTTGAAGGTCAATTAAACATGGACGAAACAGGTTATTTGATTACAGAAGGAAAAACATCTAAAACAAATATCCCTGGAGTTTTTGCATGTGGTGACGTACAAGACAAAGACTACAGACAGGCAATTACAGCAGCAGGTTCTGGATGCATTGCAGCCTTGGATGCCGAAAGATATTTAGCAAGTTTGGGATAATAGCCAACAAAATCATAAAAAAATCTCGTTTGTGACAACGAGATTTTTTTATTCAATAAATCCAACATTATTACGTACATTTGCCTTTGAAAAATCGATATTCAAAAAATGAAAAGAATCTTTACCATAGCAATGTTTAGCTCGTTTATTTTTTCTACAAATGCTCAGATAAATAGATCCATGCAAAACATTTCTCATAAAAAACAAAATATTCTTAGAGATTCTTCCCAAAACACAACCACTCAAAATGTAGATTCTGTAGGACTTAGACGTTTTTCTAATGCAAAAAAACTAGATTCTATTCCTCCTATTGACAAATACAAAATCTTTGATATAAAAGAAAATCACACCATTGTCGATACTACATTGACAGTAAAAAAATACTTTGAACACAATTTATTCAAAAAAGATTTAGCAGGTTTCATTCCTTTTGCCAACGATGGTAGAGGTGGTACATTTGCGGACTATTGGCTCAAAAACGAAGGCTTATTCCCTACTTTGGGTATGGCTACACGACAAATCACTTTTTTGAAAACCGATGATATCTATTACTACAATGTACCTACCCCTTGGACACGCCTCAACTTTCAATCGGGTATCAAACAAGGACAACAATTGGACGCTTTTATCACGCTAAATATTACTGAAAAACTCAATGTTTTTACAGGATACACTGGTTTGCGTTCGTTAGGTGCATATATCAATCAATTGACTTCTGTAGGAAATTTTAGAATAGGTGGTAGCTATTTTAGTAAAAACAACACTTACAAATTGTTTTCACATATTGTCGTTCAAGACCAATTTTTGCAAGAAAATGGAGGTATTACCGAACCTATTCTTTATCAAGACCGTGAGACCAATCGTGAACAACTCGATGTGAGACTTAGAGATGCCTCAACTACTCTTGACAACACGCGTTTGTACCTCAATCATCAATATGCATTTATAAATAAGGAAAACAATAAAGTTATTCTTTCGCAAAAAATTGAATACAATTATTGGAAAAATCTTTACAAGCAACCTACGGCTTTTTCCTATAACCTAAATGAATCATATTTTGGAGAAATTTTTTCAGGAATTTATGACAAATCAAAGTTAAAAACTCTTGAAAATCAAGTAGATTTATCGATAAACAATTCAACTTTAGGAAAATTGACCGCTTTTGTCAATACCTATACTTACAATTATTTTTTCAATAGTCAAATGATTGGTAAAGATAATCAGGTGATTCCTTCGAGGTTAAACAATACCATTTTGAGTTTAGGAGGAAGTTATTTACTCAAAACCAAACCTTTGGATATTGATATTACCGCTCAACAATCTATCAGCAAAGACAATATCAGTAGTTTGAGTGCTACAACTCACGTCAAACCATTGGAAAAGGTAGATGTAAATGCGTCGTATCAATTTATGTCAAAATTGCCCAATTTTACTTCACAAATGTATCAGAGTAATTTGGTTAGCTACAATTGGCATAACGCATTCAACAATGAAAAAATTCACAAATTGCAGTTTGATATTGTTTCTCCTTGGTTAGAATTAGAGGCAAAATATCAATTGATACACGACAAAGTATATTTTTCAAATGACGCAACTACTTTGGACTCGTACAATCAATATAATCAACTGATTACGACACCAAAACAACATACCAAACTCATCAATTATTTTGCAATTGCCGCTACAAAAAAATGGCAATGGAAAAAATATAGTATGGAAAATTTGGTAAAATTTCAACAAGTAGCACAATCACAAGATATTGTAAATGTACCGACTATTTTTACGAGAAATACTTTTTATTATTCAGATTATTTCTTTAAAAAAGCCTTGTACCTACAAGCAGGAATCAATGTTAGGTATTTTACAAAATATCACGCCGATGGATACAATCCTGTAATAGGAGATTATTATGTACAAAATATTTCAAAAATTGGCAATTATCCAATAGTAGATTTATTTGTCAATGGAAAAATACAAACAGCCAAATTGTTTGTTGGAATAGAAAACCTAAACAGTATCATAGGAAAATCAAATCATTATACAGCTCCAACATATCCATACAAAGATATAACCTTTCGCTTTGGTATCAGTTGGGATTTTTTCAATTAATAAAAATAATGTTTAACATATAAAACTCATACGAATGAATACAATCGAATGGAAAACAGCCATAGAATTTGAAGATATTACCTACAAAAAATGTAACGGCGTAGCCAGAATCGCCTTTAACCGACCAGAAGTACGCAATGCTTTTCGCCCAAAAACCACCTCCGAGCTTTATGATGCGTTTTATGATGCGTACGAAGACCCAAGTATAGGCGTGGTAATCCTCACAGGCGAAGGTCCAAGTCCCAAAGACGGCGGACACGCCTTTTGCAGTGGTGGCGACCAAAAAGCTCGTGGACATCAGGGGTATGTGGGCGATGATGGCAGACACCGACTCAATATATTGGAGGTGCAACGCCTCATTCGTTTTATGCCCAAAGTGGTGATTGCCGCGGTAAACGGATGGGCAGTAGGTGGCGGACACTCGCTACACGTAGTGTGCGATTTGACTTTGGCAAGTAAGGAACACGCGATTTTCAAACAAACCGATGCCGATGTTACCAGCTTTGACGGCGGTTATGGTTCGGCTTATTTGGCAAAAATGGTAGGACAGAAAAAAGCCCGTGAGATATTCTTTTTGGGTAGAAACTACTCCGCACAAGAGGCGTTTGAAATGGGAATGGTCAATAAAGTAGTACCTCACGCTCAGCTCGAAGCTACTGCCTATGAGTGGGCTCAGGAGATTTTGGCAAAATCGCCAACTTCTATCCGTATGCTAAAATTTGCGATGAACCTCACCGACGACGGAATGGTCGGGCAACAAGTATTCGCTGGGGAAGCTACCCGTCTTGCCTATATGACCGACGAAGCCAAAGAAGGACGCAACGCCTTTTTAGAGAAAAGAAAACCTGACTTCGGGGAGAATCAGTGGATTAGTTAGATAATAGATATTATACAATGTCAAAATATAAATTATCATTTATAAAAGACCAAGATTTATTCAATCATATAAAAGAAACGGTGGATAAATATCGTTTTCAGATAGATTTTGAAAAACTGAATAAGAATCTTTTAGACCCTGTCAAATTAACCTTTGATTCGGCAATTTATCAAGGTGGATTTTCCAACGAAAATTTGGAACGGATTTTAGAAAATGAAGTACTTCGACAAATTGACAAATCGAATACTAATCACATAGGTTATTTTCATCAGAATATTTTTAAATATATCGGAGCAAACAACGGTTGGACAGTCCCTAATCAAGGCTTTGATATAGAAAATCATAAGCTAAATATTTTTGTAGAAATGAAGAATAAACACAACACAATGAACAGCTCTTCCTCTGCAAAGACTTATATGCGAATGCAAAATCAAATCTTGAAAAACCCTAAGTCGATTTGTATGCTGGTAGAGATCATTGCAAAGAACAGTCAAAACATTGTATGGACTTGCAGTTTAGATAATCAAAAAATGGAACACGAAAATATTCGCCGTGTATCAATCGACAAATTTTATGAAATTGTTACAGATAATTCTACCGCTTTTTTAGAACTTTGTCAAGTATTACCACAAGTAATTCAAGATGTACTAAAAGAACAAGACCAACATATTGTAGAAAATACCGTAATTCAAGATTTACAGGAAAAAGGAATTGATAATATTTTACAAAAATTGTATTTAGTAGCATTCAAAAAATATCAAGGCTTCGAACACTTTACACTAAAAATATAATGCAAACCATTGATTTATTTAGCCCTACTTGGGAAGAAGAAAAACAAGTTGTTCCTAACCAAAATTACAAAAGTATCGAACTTTTTGCAGGAGCAGGAGGCTTAGCTTTAGGGTTAGAAATGGCAGGTTTTGAGGCTGTTTTACTCAACGAATGGGACAAACACGCCTGTAATACCCTTCGCCATAATCGTCCTAATTGGAATGTATTAGAAAGCGATGTTTGTGATATTGATTTCACAAAATACCGAGGTACAATCGACTTACTATCAGGCGGATTTCCTTGCCAAGCATTTTCGTATGCAGGAAAAGGAAAGGGGTTTGACGATGTTCGTGGAACGATGTTTTTTCAATTTGCAAGAGCCATTGACGAAGTGCAACCCAAAATGATTTTAGGCGAAAATGTTCGCGGATTGCTCAATCACGACCAAGGACGAACTATCGCTACCATCAAAAAAACTTTGCAGGAATTAGGCTACACCATTATAGAACCTAAAATTCTTCACGCAGTGAAATATCAGGTACCACAAAAAAGAGAACGCGTACTTATCGTAGGAATAAGAAATGATTTGGCAAAAAACATTCAATTTCACTTTCCTGTACCTTATCATCGTGAAATGAAAATGACCGACGCCTTAAAAGCAGGTGAATTATACAAAAATGACGTCCCAAAATCTGTAGGACAAGAATATACAGAGAAGAAAAAAAATATATTAGATTTAGTTCCTCCAGGTGGCTGTTGGAGAGATTTGCCTGATGAAGTCGCACGAGAATATATGAAAGGAAGTTATCATTTAGGAGGGGGAAAAACAGGAATGGCAAGACGGCTCAGTTGGAACGAACCCAGTCTTACGCTTACTTGCTCACCCGCCCAAACACAAACAGAGCGTTGTCACCCCGACGAAACACGCCCTCTAACCGTCAGAGAATACGCACGAATCCAAACATTCCCAGACGATTGGGAATTTCAAGGTACAATCAGCAATCAATACAAACAAATAGGAAATGCTGTACCCGTGAATTTAGCCTATGCTGTAGGAAGAAGTTTGATAAGAGCTTTGAATACTCAAAAAAAATAAGATAAAGAATTATATGAGTCTTTTTAGAGAAAAGAAAACCATACTTTGGGGAGAATCGGTGGATTTCATAGGTTTAGAATATAATACTATTTTACTTAAATGACACATTTACATTCATTAAATAACAATCGGTTTATCGACCTTTTTGCAGGAATTGGCGGATTTCATCAAGCGATGAACAACGCCAATGCTCAATGTGTTTTCTCGTGCGAATGGGACAAACACGCTGCTCAAACCTACTTGCAAAACTATGGAATAACCCCTTTTGGCGACATTACCCAAATTGATGAAAAGGAAATTCCCTCGCACGACATTCTTTGTGCAGGTTTTCCCTGTCAGGCGTTTTCCATTTCGGGCAAACAAAAAGGTTTTGAAGACACTCGCGGAACGCTTTTCTTTGATATTGCTCGGATTGTCAATCATCATCAGCCGAAAGTTATTTTTTTGGAAAATGTAAAGAACTTAGTCCGACACAATCACGGGAATACATTGAAAGTTATTTTGAAAACTCTTACAGATTTGGGCTATCAGGTATATTATCAAGTACTTAACACCAGTGATTTCGGTCTTCCGCAGAACAGAGAACGTATCTATTTCGTGGCGTTTCATCATTCCATTGATAGTAAAAATTTTCAATTTCCCAAGCCACTCAATCAAAAGGTAGCTTTGAAAGATTTTTTAGAAGACAATCCCAAAGATGGTAAAATCATTGAACGAAACGACATCGAAATTTATAAGAATTATCAACCTACCAAAGATTTATTTGGAGAAATAGATTATCCCAACAAGCCTATTCAAATAGGAAAAGTAAACAAGGGCGGACAAGGCGAACGCATCTATCATACAGACGGACACGCCATTACGCTTTCTGCCTATGGCGGTGGTGTGGGGGCAAAAACGGGTTTGTATCTCGTAAATGGAAAAGTACGCAAACTATCGCCTAGAGAATGTGCCAGAGTACAAGGTTTTCCTGAGGATTTTATCATAAATAATTCTATTACACAGGCTTATAAGCAGTTTGGCAACAGCGTTTCGGTCAATGTTTTGAAGGAAATTGCCAAAGAAATAATGGAAGTTTTGGATAATCAATAATAAATGTCAAAATGAATAAAGAACAATTATTAGGCTCACAAACAGCAAAGAACGGATTTCGTAATGAGGAGGATATTGTGCATAAATTCAATAATTGGAAAAGTGATGAAGAGGCTCAAAAGTGGCTAATCATAATGCAATATGATTTGGATGAAATCGAATTTGTGAAAGCTGTAAAAATAAGCGGATATAAAACCGATGTACAAGTACAAGTAACCATCAAACTTAAAGAAGCCATTGATTGTCAGAATCTACAAGTAAAATTGGTAAGCAATCCAAAAGGATTTAATCAAATCGATAAACGCTGGGTGGATAAATATGTGGAAATGTGGGATATTCCCCAAGAAATTACTTCTATTTTGAAGAGATATACAGGCGAAATAATTCCGAATATAGCCAATCCGAGGGATAAACGAAGAATGTTTGCCGATGAATTTACCACCCAAGAGCAAGAGTTGATATTGCAATGGATTGAGGCTAATAAATCGCTCATTGTTTCAGATATTTTAAAGGGAAGAGGGCAATTTTCTGCCGAATGGATGCTGGTGGTTCAGAAAGTTGAAAAGAATTCACGATAGATTTTAAAGCCAATGAATTTCTGCCTGAATTATTTTGGAAACGAAAGCGTAATAATGACCAAACAAGGTAGTTTTAAAATAGGAAAAATAACAATGCAACGAAAAGGAGGTGATGGCGGACGCGACACAGCCAAAATGCTACAATTCAAAATCAATCCTGCGGAATTATTTGATTTAAATAATCATTAGTTTTTTACTTTACAAAATATGATATTAACATTCATCTGTTTAAAAAGGTATTATAAGCAATAAAAAACCAATTTCCGCCGACCGAAATCCATTTTTGACCGACCGAATATCATTTTTTGATGACCGAAACTCATTTTTTAGTGCCAAAATATTATTTTTGTACAACCAATATTGAAAAAATAACCACCAAATAGAATTTTATAACGAACTAAATCCATTTTATTATGAGCGAAAACACAAACAAAAAGCCCACAGAAGAAAATGCTACGGCAAACGAGCCGAAAAACGAAAACCTGATTTTGGCGAGAATCAGTGGATTAGTTAGGATTTAAAAAGAATAAAAATGATACCTAAAATAATAGAAATACCCAAAAAAGAATTAAATGTTTTTGATGAAAGTATAAAAAAATACAGACAACAATACATTCGTTCTTCGCAGGAAATTGTGGAACAGGTTTTTAAAAATCATAAAACTTACCTTTCCTTAATTGATAATAAGGAAGTTAGTGAATCCATTGCCAAACTTCGTGAAGAATCTTGGCAAGAATATTTGAATGATGAAGTAGAGTTTAGTGCCATTATAATGCGTGATTTACATAAGATTCTCAACACGCCAAAATCTATTTTGGACATTCTATTAACTGAAAATATCATTAACAAAAAGGGAGAGGAGTTGCTTGAAAGTATCAAAGCCATTTGCGGAGAGTATGCAGGTAGGGTATTTCCGTATATTTATCGTTTATCGTTGAGTATGACACAATCAAGGCGGTCGAGAGCAGGGAAAACTTTTGAGGCAATCATTTATAAATTGTACGAATATTTAGGTTATTCTTACGATAGCCAAAGCAAAGTAGGGCGAAAAACCTTTGATAGCCTCGGTTTGGGTAAAAAAGTAGATAGCATTCTACCTAATATTGAAGCCTTTAAAGAAAGACGAAGTAAGACTATTATCGGAACGATGAAAACATCCCTTCGTGAGAGATGGCAAGAAGTCGCTGAGGAAATCCAGCGAACAAATATTCCTACAATTCATCTATTAACAGCCGATGAAACTATTTCAAAAAGTAAAGCCCAAGAAATGGCAAATCATAATATCATTGTAGTAGCTTATGATTGGGTAGCCAATTCGAAAGAATTAAAAGAAATGAAAAACATTATTAGTTTTGAAGAATATTTATTTGATGAAATTCCTAATATTATCAATTTTTGGAAAAAATAATGGCAAAGAAAATTAAAATAATAGACCTCTTTGCAGGAATTGGAGGTATTCGTTTAGGATTTGAAAGAGCTTATAATAATATAGAATGTGTTTTTACCAGTGAAATAAATCCATATTCTGTAAAAACATATTGTTCTAATTTTCCTAATGAAGATATTGCAGGAGATATTACTTTAATTGATGAAAAAAATATTCCTAATCACGATATTCTATTGGCAGGGTTTCCGTGTCAGCCATTCAGTCAAGCAGGATTAAAAAAAGGATTTTCAGACACTCGTGGAACGCTGTTTTTTGATATTGAAAGAATTTTAAAAGAGAAAAAACCGAAAGCCTTTTTACTTGAAAATGTGAAACAACTCAAAGGACACGACAAAGGAAATACACTAAAAACCATCATTGAACATTTAAAAGAAATAGGCTATGAAAATGTTCAGTATGAAGTGCTTAAAGCTCGTGATTTTGGGCTTCCTCAGAATAGGGAACGCATTTATATAGTAGGTTTTTTAGATAAAAATGTACAATTTGAATTTCCTAAACCTATTCAATCTCCAACCAAAGTAGGCGATATTTTAGAACAAAGTGTAGATGAAAAATATACCATTTCGGATAGACTTTGGGCAGGACATCAACGCCGAAAAATAGAAAATAAAGCCAAAGGAAAAGGGTTTGGTTACGGACTGTTTAATGAAAATTCAGAATACACCAATACCATTTCGGCAAGATATTATAAAGACGGAAGCGAAATATTAATAGAACAAAAAGGTAAAAATCCACGCAAACTGACCCCACGAGAAGCAGCGAGATTGCAAGGTTTTCCAGAGGATTTTATCATTCCAGTTTCCGATAATCAAGCCTATCAGCAGTTCGGAAATAGTGTAGCCATCAATGTGATAGAGAAAATTGCAAAGCAAATAATTAAACATTTATAAACTTAATAAAAAGATATATATTGATTGTAAATGTTTAAATAAAACTAATCTCCAAACACTAAAAAACCAATTTCCGCCGACCGAAATTCATTTTTGATTGCCTGAATATCATTTTTTGATGACCAAAACTCATTTTTCAGTGCCGAAATACTATTTTTGTACAACCAATATTGAAAAAATAACAACCAAATACGATTTTATAACGAACTAAATCCATTTTATTATGAGCGAAAACACAAACAAAAAGCCCACAGAAGAAAATGCTACGGCAAACGAACCGAAAAAAGCCACCAAAAGCCAGTATCTAAATGCTGATGCCAAAATTCAGCAAATGAAACTGGTGTTTTCTAATGCTAAACTCCCCAAAATCTTACCACAATTGCAAACTTTGGGCTATACCGAAGAAAAGCTTAATGACTATTTAGCGAAAGTAAACAAACTAGAACAATTGGCTCAAAATCAAAAGAAAGAATACGCCGAGCAGTACGCAGAAACAGAAAAATTGGATGCCAAAAGAAAACAAATCAATGAACTTTACATTCGTCATTTATCGTTCTGTAAAATTTTATTTAAAGGAGATACTCTGGCAGCCAAAACATTAGAGTTTGCAGGGGAAAGAAAATATGCCTATGCTTCGTGGTATCAGCAGGTGAGTAATTTTTATGGGCAACTTTTGGGCAATTCGGAGTTTTTGGCAAAAGTAGGCACTATCAACATCACACAAACCGATTTGGAGGCTCAAAAAACGGCTTTGCAAGAGCTATCTGCCTTGAAAGAAAGTCAGAAAAAGGAAACCAGCGAAGCCCAAAAAGCCACCGAAATCCGCGATGAAGCATTGGACAAACTTTATCCTATCTATACCGAATTGGTAGCGTATGCCAAGGTCCTCTTCCAAGACGACCAAGCCCTTGAAGCATTGGGTATTGTGGTGAAAAGGTAGATCATTTGTAAAACAAGTAGAGATACTATTGAGAGTAGTCTTTTGATAGTAAAAAAAAACTATACCTTGAGGTATAGTTTTTTTCAATATATTGAGACACTGGTCGTTTTAGTATGACTTTTTATTTTTCAGTATCCTTTTCTTCTTTTATTTCTTCTACAACCTCTGCAATTGTCGTTTCTGGTTGTTTGATTTCAGAAGAAACTTGCTCGGCAATCAAATCTTTTTTATCAAAAGGTCTTGCACCAAAAATCGTCTCCAAATCTTCGCGGAAAATCACTTCTTTTTGGCACAACAAATCTGCCAATTGCAACAGTTTATCTTTGTTTTCAGAGAGCAAATCAATTGCTCTTTGATATTGAGTTTCGATAATTTCAGAAACTTCTTTGTCGATTTTTACAGCGGTTTCTTCCGAATAAGGTTTTGAGAAATTGTAATCACTTTGTCCAGAAGAGTCATAGTAAGTGATATTTCCTAATTTGTCGCTCAATCCATAGATGGTTACCATCGCTTTGGCTTGTTTGTTTACTTTTTCTAAGTCGCTCAAAGCCCCTGTCGAAATTTTATCAAACACTACTTTTTCCGCTGCTCTACCCCCCATAGTAGCACACATTTCGTCGAGCATTACTTCGGTACGGACGATTTGGCGTTCTTCTGGAAGATACCAAGCGGCACCCAAACTCATTCCTCTTGGTACTATGGTAACTTTGATTAGTGGTGCTGCGTGTTCCAATAGCCATGAAACAGTAGCGTGTCCAGCCTCGTGTACCGCAATGGCATATTTCTCATCTGGTGTTATGATTTTGTTTTTCTTTTCCAATCCACCTACGATGCGATCTACTGCATCCAAGAAATCTTGTTTTTCAACCTGTGTTTTGTTTTTTCTCGCTGCAGTCAATGCGGCTTCATTACACACATTGGCTATATCAGCACCTGAAAATCCTGGGGTTTGTTTTGCCAAAAATTCAATATCCAATCCTTCTGCTATTTTCAGTTTTTTCAAATGCACTTCAAAGATTTGTTTTCTTTCGCGTACATCTGGCAAATCTACATAAATCTGACGGTCAAATCGTCCTGCACGCATCAAGGCTTTGTCCAAAATCTCTGCACGGTTGGTTGCAGCTAGTACAATAATATTGGTATTCGTACCAAAACCATCCATTTCTGTGAGCAATTGATTTAAGGTGTTTTCTCTTTCGTCATTTGCTCCTGAAACATTCGATTTTCCTCTAGCACGACCTATGGCATCAATTTCATCAATAAAAATAATCGAAGGTGATTTTTCTTTTGCTTGTTTAAACAAATCACGTACACGAGATGCTCCCACACCTACAAACATTTCTACAAAATCCGAACCAGACAAAGAGAAAAATGGCACATTGGCTTCGCCTGCAACGGCTTTTGCCAAAAGTGTTTTACCTGTTCCTGGAGGACCTACCAACAAAGCACCTTTAGGGATTTTACCTCCAATTGATGTATATTTTTCAGGGTTTTTCAAAAATTCAACAATCTCTTGAATTTCCTCTTTAGCACCTTCCAATCCTGCTACATCATTGAAAGAAACTTTGGTACTGTTTTTTTCGTCAAATACCTGTGCACGAGAGCGTCCCATTGAAAACATTGGACCTCCGCTACCAGCTCCGCCCATCATACGACGGTACATCCATACATAAAACAAAATAATCAACAAGAAAGGCAAAAAGTTAAAGAAAATCCCCGTCCATTCGCTTTCTTTTTCAGATTTGTATTCTTTCAACAAACCTTTGTTTTTGGCATCACGCAAGGTTTGTTCAAACAGTTCCACATTGGCAATTTCTACTTTGTAGCGTACGGGACCTTGAAGATTGCTAAAGAATCCTCGTTGATTTTCTGCTTTTTGTTTATTGGCTTCTTCCAATTCTTTTTCAGCCTCTTTTGTAAATAAAATACGAGCCGAATTGCGGTTGAAAGCTACTTTTTCTATTTTACCTTCGTTGAGGTAGTCGTCAAATTTTGAAATCGAAATTTCATCGGTTGCCCCACCATTTTCACCTGTGTAATAATTGATAAAAATAAAAAGCAATATCAAGCTACTCCACAAGTACCAAGGGCTTATTCGAGTTTTTCTATTAGGCTGTTGATTCATAGATTATTGATTAGTCGTTGGTAGTTAATACTGTGATTTTCGCATCGCCCCAAAGGTCTTCGATGTTGTAATAAGCTCTTTGGTCTTTTTGGAAAATATGTACTACGATACTTACATAATCCATCAAAACCCACAAAGCCTGTTCGGTACCTTCGATATGCCAAGGTTTGTCTTTCAATGCCTTTGAAACGGTGCGTTGAATAGAACCCGAAATTGCGTTTACCTGCGTATTGGAATTACCATCACAAATCACAAAGTAGTCGCAAGGTGTATTGCTGATTTCTCTCAAGTCGAGCAAAGTGATATTTTCACCTTTTACATTTTCGATACCTTCGATAATTAGAGCCAAAAGCTCTTCGTTGTTGTGCGTTGCTTTATTCATTTAATAAAAGTTGTTTAGTCGTTTGTACAAAAAGCACAAAATTAGTAATTTTTTCAGTGCAAAAGGCAAAGTATTTTGGATAATCCTTACTTTTGTCCAAACGATAATGACTATTAGCTAATTGTTTGTATGAATTTAATCAAAACAAGTGCCATCGGATCGACCAATGATTATCTAAAAATGCTTTCTGTTAATTCCGATTTGCCAAATTTCACAGTTGTATTTACCGAAAATCAAACCCAAGGAAAAGGACAAAGAGGTACTGTGTGGAAATCCAATCCATTGAACAGTCTTACTTTTAGCGTATTTCATCGCTTTACATTCCAAAAAACAGAACAACTTTTTTCATGGAATATTTTGATTACAAAAGCTATAATTAAAGGACTGGAACAATTAGGTTTAACAAAAAATTGTGTAAAATGGCCAAACGACATTTTGGCAGGTAATAGAAAGATATGTGGTATACTCATCGAAAATCAAATCAAAAACGAAAGTGAAATTTACTCTGTAGTAGGGATAGGAATCAATGTATTTGACACCGAATTTGAACATTTGCCACAAGCGGGGTCGATTTTATCAGTATATGGTCAGATGATAGACAAAATGCAATTGCTCGAAACAATAGTAGAACAAATCAAACTTTTAGCAAATGATTTTCCTCTAAATGAAGAAAATTTATGGGATTTTTATCTTGAAAATTTATTCCGAAAAAATCAAGTTTCTACATTTGAATTACCCAACCAACGAAAAATAGTAGGAATAATAAAAGGAGTCAATCGTCAAGGAAAATTGATCGTTTTACATGAAGATGATATAGAAGTTTTGTATAATTTGAAAGAAATAAAACTTTTATATTGATTCAATATTATTGAAAGAATACTAAATTCAGGCGAAAGATTTTTTTACAATAGAAAAAATTACTACTTTTGCAGAGTACACAAAAAATTCCGGAATATTATGTTTGATTTTCAACAATTCGTTGCTTTTATGATTGGCGCTACTATTATCCTTATGGGATTTTGGTTGATGCTTTTCTTAGTTTCATTTGTATTTTACTGGGCCTTTGGAGGTGCAGTTGACTTAATCAAAGAAAACAAAGCAAAAAGAGAAGCTGAATATAATCAGTAAACGTAGTAAAGCTGTCCTATTTGGACAGCTTTTTATATCCTCTCCCCTTTTTACTTTTCATTAGTAATCAGTTTAATCATTCTTTAGAAATAAAAGTGTAATTTTGTATATGAAAAAATTTACACTTTTGACGATTTCCAACAAAGATTGGAATACTGCTTCGCTTGCTAAAAGGAACTCGATGATATACATCGTACAAGAACAAGCGATTGAAACTGCAATAGAAAAAATACAAAATCATTCCATCAATTGTATTGTGATAGACACCACATATTCAAAAGATGAAATTGCAAAAATCACAAAACTAGCTCATTTATTAGATGAAACAATCAAAATTACAACAGCTAATTTTGATGATATTTCTGCATTAGAAACGCTAATTGTCGATTTGTGGAGAAGTTATTTCAAAAACAAAACTTTTGGCTTTGAATTGGAAGACGCTCCCAATCTAAACAACCCATTTCTTAATTTGGACAAAATGAATGTGTTTAAAACAAGTAATCAGTAATAAGTGAAAAGCTATCGTTGGGACAAAAGCATAAAGTTATGACCTATTCATTTGAACAGTATTTGATAGAAAAAACAACTATTTCAGAGGAACAATTTGACAAAATTGTCACCTTTTTTGATTTATAAAGAAGTAAAAAAGGGGATTATTTACTAAAACAAGGTGAAATTTGTCAAGGTTATTTTTATGTTGAAAAGGGGTTGTTGAGAATGTACAGTATTGATGATTTTGATAAAGAACATATTTTACAATTTGCTTCTGAACAATGGTTTATCAGCGACCGTACGAGCTTGTATTTTGGAGTACCTTCTCAATTTTATATTCAAGCTATTGAAGATACGGTCGTAATGCAATTTAATGATCAAATTCATTGTATGATTGCTGAACAAAATCCAAGTTATCAGAAATATAACGAACAAATCACACAAAGCCATATTCGTTATTTACAAAACAAAATACATTTGTTGATTAGTGCCTCTGCAAAAGACAGGATATTTAGACTTTATGAATCTGTATTCCAATCTTATACAGCGGATACTTCAATGGATGATTGCTTCCTTTCTTGGAATTACTCCAGAAAGTCTAAACCGTGTGCGTAAAGAATTAGCGAAAGAATAAAAGCAAAATTTTCACTTCTTAACATACATCAATACACCACTCAATGACTACTCGTAATTTTGCTGTATAAAAAATTAAAATCATGACAACAAAAACAATAGAAAAAGTAATCAAACCAGGTACGCCACACTTTGTAGGCGATGGTTTTAGAGTTCACAATTTTATTCCATCTGTATTTTCTATGGAACGCACCGATCCATTTATCATGATGGATTACAACGCACCGTACGAATTTTCTCCAACCGAGATTCCTCGTGGTGTGGGAGTACATCCTCACAAAGGATTTGAAACCGTAACGATTGCCTATCAAGGAAAAGTAGAACACGGCGACAGTGCAGGTGGTGGGGGAATTATCGGTCAGGGCGATGTACAATGGATGACTGCTGGAAGTGGCGTTCTGCACAAAGAATTTCACGAAACAGAATGGAGTAAAAAAGGGGGAATTTTCCAAATGATGCAATTGTGGGTCAATCTTCCTGCAAAGCATAAATTGACTCCTGCAAAATACCAAGCTATTGAAAATAAGGATATTCCAAGAGTAGCAATTGCCAATGATATGGGCGAAGTAGAAATTATTGCAGGTCAATTTCAAAATCAAAAAGGAGCAGCAAGTACTTTTTCTCCTATCGAAATGTACAATGTAGATTTGAAAGAAAACGCAGTGGAAAGTTTTTCATTTCCAAAACATTATACTACAGCTTTGGTAGTAATCAATGGAGAAATCACAGTAAATCAATCAGAAATCGTTCCTGCTGACCATTTTGTACTTTTTGCAAAAGACGGTGAAAATATCGAAATCAAAGCAACCAAAAATTCAAAGATTCTTTTACTTAGCGGTGAACCTATCGCCGAACCTATCGCTGCTTATGGCCCATTTGTGATGAACACACGTGAAGAATTGATCACCGCTTTCAAAGAATTTGAACAAGGAAAATTTGGGAACTTGGAGTAATATTTTTTACTAATAAAAAATGAAATTAGAAATTGCATCGATTACTCATAGAAATCAAACAGATAAATCTGGAAATCCCTATCTGCACCATTTACTAAGAGTGTGAGAAAAAGGACAGATCGAAATAGAAAAAATTTATGGATTGCTACACGATCTGATCGAAGATACTGAATGGACACTTGAACAACTAAAAATCGAAGGTTTTTCTGATGAAATAATAGCCATTTTAGATTGTTTAACTAAAAGAAAAAACGAAGACTATGGTGATTTCATTAATCAAATTATTCAAAATCCCGTCGCAACAAAATTTAAAATCAATGATTTAGAAGACAATCTCGATATAAAAAGATTGTCTAAATTAGAAGAAAAAGATGTAGAACGTTTGAATAAATATTTGAACTATTACCATTATTTGAAAGCAAAAATAAATTAGCCCCAACTAAATTAGTTAGGGCTAATTTTTTATCATTTGATTTTTATTTCACATCAAATCGATCCGCATTCATCACTTTGTTCCAAACTTTGATAAAGTCGTTTACAAAGCGTTCTTTATTATCGTCTTGAGCGTAGAACTCAGAATAAGCCTCTCAAAATAGAGTTGGAACCGAAGACCAAGTCCACACGAGTAGCTGTCCATTTAGTAGCTCCTGATTTTCTATTTACGATGTTGTAAAGGTTCTCACCTGTTGGTTGCCACGAATAATTCATATCCGTCAGATTTACAAAGAAATCGTTGCTCAACACGCCTTCGTTGTTGGTAAAAACACCGTGTTTTGTTCCTCCGAAATTCGTTCCGAGTACACGCATACCACCAATAAGCACAGTCATTTCTGGGGCGGTCAATCCTAACAATTGAGCTTTATCTAAAAGCATTTCTTCTGGCTGAACGATATAATTTTTCTTTTGCCAGTTGCGGAAACCATCGTGTAATGGTTCTAAATCACCAAATGAATCCACATCAGTTTGCTCTTGCAAGGCATCTCCTCTTCCCGCTAAGAAAGGTACTTTCACATCAAAACCACCTTCTTTGGCAGCAGCTTCGATAGCAGCAGCTCCTCCCAATACGATGAGGTCAGCAATGCTTACTTTTTTAGATAATGACGCTTGAATTTGCTCCAATTTCTCCAATACTTTGTTCAATCTTTCAGGTTCGTTGGCTTCCCAGTTACGCATTGGGTTCAGACGAATCCTTGCTCCATTCGCACCACCACGGTAGTCTGATCCACGGAATGTTCTTGCTGAATCCCAAGCTGTATTAATCAACTCCGTGCGAGTAAGTCCGCTGTTCAAGATAGTCTTTTTAAGTTCTTCAATTTCGCTATCCGAAAGTGTATAATCCACTGCAGGAATTGGGTCTTGCCAAATCAAATCTTCTTGTGGCACATCGTTTCCGAGATAGCGCGATTTCGGTCCTAAGTCACGGTGCAACAATTTAAACCACGCACGAGCAAAAGCATCGTCAAAAGCCGCTTGGTCATTCAAAAATTTCTCTGAAATTTTGCGGTATTCAGGATCACGGATAAGAGCCATATCTCCGTCGTTCATCGTGATTTTTCTACGAACATTTGGGTTGAAAGCATCTACAGGCATATCTTCCTCATCCATTTCAATTGGTTCCCATTGCTGAGCACCTGCTGGCGATTTGGTCAATACCCATTTATCTTCGTATTTGAACAATAACTTGAAGAATTGATTGTCCCACTTATCAGGATTGGTAGTCCACGCTCCTTCGATTCCCGAAGTAACTCTTCCTGGTCCTTCTATCGTGTTCCAACCCAAGCCTTGTTCGTGGATTTCTGCCCCTTCTGGTTCAGCACTTACTTTGCTTGCATCGCCGTTTCCGTGTTGTTTTCCAATGGTATGACCACCTGCTACCAATGCTACTGTTTCCTCATCATTCATGGCCATACGAGCAAAAGTTACACGCATATCTTTTGCCGTCTTGAGTGGATCAGGATTTCCGTCCACACCTTCTGGGTTTACATAAATAAGTCCCATCATCACCGATGCCAACGGATTTTCCAAATCTCTTTCTCCTGAATAACGAGAACCTTCACTTCCTGATTTTGCTAACCATTGACGCTCTGATCCCCAGTAAATATCTTTTTCAGGATGCCATATATCTTTACGTCCAAAAGCAAATCCGAAAGTTTTTAATCCAGCTGCTTCATACGCCATATTTCCTGCCAACAAAATCAAATCAGCCCACGAAATTTTGTTTCCGTATTTCTTTTTGATAGGCCACAATAAACGACGAGCCTTGTCCAAATTGGCGTTATCAGGCCACGAGTTCAATGGAGCAAAACGTTGATTACCAGTATTTCCACCACCTCTACCATCTGCTACACGATAAGTTCCTGCTTGATGCCATGCCATACGAGCAAATAAACCTCCGTAATATCCCCAATCTGCAGGCCACCAATCTTGGCTGTCGTAAATCAATTCTTTTACATCTTTTTTCAGTGCTTCCTGATCGAGTTTTTTAAACTCCTCAGCATAGTCAAAATCCTTTCCAAACGGATTAGTTTTGTTGTCATGTTGCGATAGAATATCCAAATTCAACGCCTTTGGCCACCAACTCATTACCGACTGGTTTTCTTCTGTGTTCGCACCGTGTGTTACAGGACATTTTCCTGATGATTGCATTTTTTCTTCTTGTTTAGGAGCCTCTCCGTGGTGGAAAGGGCATTTTCCTTCTGTATGACTCATATTGTTGTTGTTTTTAAATTTTTCTGAGGCAAAATTAATCTACAAATGTTTAGCTTGTATAATTTTTTTATATTATAATTTTATAATATTATAAAAAATATTTATCATACGCAAATATTTAACATAAATTAAACGAATACTCTACTAATAAAAATTGACTTTTATCCTTATTTTTACCAAAATTTATTTCACATGAAAATAGCAATAGTTTGTTATCCAACATTTGGAGGTAGTGGTGTTGTTGCTACTGAATTAGGTATCGAATTGGCAAAAAAAGGGCATGAAGTTCACTTTATCACATACAAAATGCCTGTAAGATTGGCATTACTCAACCCAAACATTCATTATCATGAAGTAATAGTTCCCGAATATCCATTGTTTCACTATCAGCCATACGAATTGGCATTATCGAGTAAAATCGTCGATATGGTAAAACTTCACGGTATAGAATTATTGCATGTTCATTATGCGATTCCGCATGCGTTTGCAGGATATATGGCAAAAAAAATGTTGAAAGAACAAGGGATTTCGCTTCCGATGGTTACTACTTTGCACGGAACGGATATTACTTTGGTAGGAAATCATCCTTATTACAAAAGTGCGGTGAGTTTTAGTATCAATCAATCGGATGCTGTAACCTCTGTTTCGGAAGATTTGAAAAAATCTACTTATGAATTATTTGACATTGCCAAGGATATTTATGTCATTCCCAACTTTATAGAAAACAAATCGCACACTCCCGAATCGTGTCGTCAGGTTTTGGCAACAAAAGAGGAACGAATCATCACACACGTGAGCAACTTTAGAAAAGTAAAGCGTATAGAAGATGTAATGAAGGTTTTTAAAGGGATTTTAGAACAACAACCGGCAAAATTGATGATGATTGGCGATGGTCCAGACAAAATCAAAGCAGAACAAATGGCTGCCAATTGGAACATTTCTGAGAAAGTAATCTTTTTTGGTAATTCTAACGAAGTGGATAGAATATTGAAAGTATCAGATTTGTTTTTATTGCCTTCAGAAACCGAAAGTTTTGGTTTGGCAGCGTTAGAAGCGATGGCATGTGGAGTACCCGTAGTTTCGTCCAACACAGGCGGAATTCCCGAGGTAAACATTCACGGATTGACGGGCTACCTCTCTCCTATTGGAGACATTGAAGACATGGTAAAAAATTCGTTGCTAATATTGTCTGACACTGCCACCTTGGAAAAATTTAAAACCAATGCTTGGAAACATTCATTAAAATTTTCTGTTGAAAAAATCATCCCACTTTACGAACGTATTTACACAGATATATTATCAAAACGCAAAAACATCGCTTATTAAGCGATGTTTTTTGTTGTTTTACCATTTTGAATCTTTTTCCACTCTAAATAAAGGTATTTTAAACTTACCATTTTTAAAGTCTATACTTTTATCTTCGTATGGTTTTAGTGTCAATGCACCTTCAAATTCACCATAAACATATTCGTTGTCTTGGTAAACATTGCTGAAGATAAGTGGATTTTCTTGATCTGAGTATAAATAAATATCACCTACAGAATAACCACTTTCTCTTACAAACATATCTGTATAATGAACTTTAAAATTTGTAATAGTTTTACCATCTTCTCCAAATAAACAAATGATGCTAATTTGGTCATATTCCCATATTGGAACTTCATCAATTCTTGCTGTATGAGCCCATCCAGAATCAACATAATCAATCTTGTATTGATATGTATGATTTTTTGAACTAAAGTCTTTGTACTTACCATCTACCTCTACTTCCACAAAACCTCTGTCAAAAGTTGGTTTTACTTCTTGTTCTTCATTTGTACAACTCAACAAACTAAATATGGATAAAATAATTGTAAAATATTTTTTCATTGTTTGTAAATATTTATATTAAAAAATCGCCACGAAATTATTTTGGGTAAAAGAAATATCAAAATAAAAAAAAGTCAAGAATTAGTTAATTATAATAGTTAAAATATAATGTATTAACCCGTTGTACATTATGAAATAAAAAAAGTTATTCATTTAACTGAAAATCAATATATTTATATCGATAAAACAAATCAAAAATGAACAACTTAGGACAAATCGAAGATTCAATAAAGTTAAATATACGAAAGAATTTTAGAAGTTTTTAAAAAGTCTTTACCTTCTCAAAGGAGAAAGCCAAAAATGAGTGATTTAGAACTTGTGAGTTTGAATTTAACTATTAAATATTTAAGTATTGATAGTAAAATGCAACTGTTTAAAAAACTACCTAATTCTTTGAAAAACAAAATAGAAAGAAGTGTTTACAACAAAAGAAAACGAAATCTTTTTTATCATATAAATCAGATTAGGGAAAAATTTTACTTATTCAAGAGAAAGAGGAAAAGAATCGAAACATTATTTTGACTTCGTCGAATCTTCGATTTCGCAGTTATGTGATCAATTTATGATTAAAAGGAATTATGCAAAATCATTCAACGGTTTTAAAACACGAATTATCAGTAAAATAACTGCTTTAACCTTAATTCAATACATTAACAAATTTGTATTAAAAAAGGAAATAAATAAGATTAAAGCAAGTATAATTTAAAATGCACAACGGGTTAATTAATTAAGAAAAAAGACTTTTAAGCTAAATTTGCTTTAATAAAATATAAATTAGGGGATTCCTTAAAACTATTTAGATTCTTGAAAAGTAATATTAACATAAAACGAAGCTACGAATAAATTGCCTTCAGAAAAAATCGATGCAGATGTAACGAATATTTTTTTACAATGACAAATTTATTTTATCACAAGCATTTTGAAATGTTACATCCTAAACAACTCTTAAATAATAAAAACACCGCCTATTCAACGATGTTTTTGGTTTATTCATTCATTGACAATTGATAATTAACCATTAAGCCTCATCCTCTTTATAAAACATATTCAACCACATCAAGCGAGACACTCTAAAGTTGAAATTTGCCAATAAAATCAACACTACTACTACCGCAGCAAATGTGATACGCCAATCTACATGGAACAAATACCCCAACACAAAACACGCTACCATTTCAGCAACCGTCCATGCATAACTCATATACATCGCTCCGAAATAAAATCCTGTTTCTCTATGAAAGGAATAATTACAATTAGGGCAGTTTTCGTGCATTTTTGGCAAAGACAAAGTGAGAATATTTCCTATGCTTTTGAATACTTTACTTTTTCCACAATGAGGACAAGTTCCTTTTACTACTTTTGATATATAAGACATAATTACCTATTTTTGTAGCAAAGATACGCTTTAATGACAAATTTTGCCCAATTTTCCATAAAAAAATCCGAAGAAACGATAGAGAAATACTTCCGTTGTTTTCAAACCGATATTCAATCGATAGAACTTCCCCAACAGTTTAATTTTCCCTTTGTAATCGATACACATCCGCTGTGCGAACTTGCTTTAAAGGAATTACAAAACTACTTGGAAACTACCAAGGATTTTACCCACGATTTTGGTATTACAACTCCCAACGAACAATCGATTGGGAAAATGTTTGGCGTACTGGTCGTAGAAAAACCAACAGGCGAATTGGGATATTTGGCAGCTTTTTCGGGAAAATTGGCAAACAGCAATCATATTTCGTTTTTTGTTCCGCCGGTTTTTGATATGCTCACAGAAAACAGCTTTTTTGTGGAAGAGGAAAAACACCTTAATCGTATCAATGCACAAATCGAATCTATTGAAAAGGATGAAAATTTTCTTTTATTGAAAGAACGATTAAATACTCTTTCAAAGGAGAAAGAAACGGCGATTACTCAGAAAAAACAACGAAACAAACAGCTGAAAAACGAACGAAAAGAAAAGAGATTGCAGTTTAAAAATATGCTCTCAGCCGAAGAATACACCAAATTTGAAAATGATTTAATCAAGCAAAGTCTGCGAGACAAACACGAATTACGCATTCTTGAAGCACAATTTTCAACTCAAATAAACGAAATTGCGGAGAAAATTCAGGATTTTGAGTTTATAATTCAACAACTGAAAAAGGAACGACAAGAAAAATCAAATCAACTACAACAAAAGTTATTTCATTCGTATAATTTTCTCAATGCCAAAGGCGAACGAAAAGATTTACTCGATATTTTTAAAAAAAATGTATATAGCACACCTCCATCAGGTGCAGGTGAATGTTGTGCTCCTAAGCTATTGCAAATGGCGTATCTACACAACCTAAAACCCTTGGCAATTGCGGAGTTTTGGTGGGGAGCTTCTCCTAAATCGGAAGTAAAAAAACACCGACAAATCTACCCTGCTTGTTGGGGAAAATGTATGCCGATATTGTCGTTTATGATGGACGGATTGGAAGTAAAGGAAAATCCCTTGCTCGTAAACCCTGCCGAAGGGAAAGAATTGCCCATCGTATATGACGATCCCTATATTGTGGTGGTAAACAAACCCGCGGAATTTTTGTCCGTACCTGGTATCAATGTACACGATTCGGTATATGAACGTATAAAAAATCGCTACCCCAATGCTACGGGACCTCTCATCGTTCACCGATTGGATATGTCCACTTCGGGGATTATGATTTTGGCAAAAACCAAGGAAGTTCACAAGCATTTGCAACAGCAATTTATCAAACACAAAACTGAAAAACAATACATTGCCTTGCTCGATGGCGAAATTTCGGCAGAAAAAACTGGCATTATCAACCTACCGTTGATTCTCGACATAGACGACAGACCTAAACAAAAAGTTTGCTTCGACTATGGAAAAAAAGCTGTAACAAAATACGAAATACTCGAAATAAAAAACGGCACTACTCGCATAGCCTACACACCTATCACTGGACGAACGCATCAATTGCGAATGCATTCTGCACACGCCTTAGGATTGAATATACCTATCAAAGGTGATGATTTGTACGGTACACCTGCCGATAGATTGTATTTACACGCCAAGCGACTAAAAATCACACATCCCATTACACAAAAAGAAATGATTTTTGAAGCCGAAGCGGAGTTTTAATAATACAAAAACAGATTGTCTGTAATAGACAACCTGTTTTTTATAGGAAAAAATTTATTAATATCTGTAATATTCTGGTTTGAAAGGACCTTCTACCGTAACCCCAATATACGCTGCTTGTTCTTCGGTCAATGTATCCAATTCTACACCGATACGATTTAGGTGTAAACGAGCTACCTTTTCATCCAAATGTTTTGGAAGTGTATAAACTTCGTTTTTATAATTTGCACTATTGTTCCACAACTCGATTTGAGCCAAAGTTTGGTTGGTAAACGAATTAGACATTACAAACGAAGGATGTCCTGTAGCACAACCTAAGTTTACCAATCTTCCTTCTGCCAAAATGATGATGTCATTTCCATCGACATTATAAATATCCACTTGAGGTTTTACTTCCGTTTTAGTATGACCATAGTTGTTGTTTAACCACGCCATATCAATCTCGTTGTCAAAGTGTCCGATATTACAAACAATGGTTTTGTCTTTCATTTTACGGAAGTGTTTTTCTACCACAATATCTTTATTTCCTGTAGTTGTGATTACAATATCGGCATTGGCGATAGCATTGTCCAATTTTTTCACTTCATAACCTTCCATAGCCGCTTGCAACGCACAAATTGGGTCAATTTCTGTAACCGTTACAATCGAACCTGCTCCTCTAAAAGACGCCGCAGTACCTTTTCCTACATCACCATAACCACATACCACTACGCGTTTTCCTGCCAACATCACATCCGTTGCTCTACGAATGGCGTCCACAGCAGATTCGCGACATCCGTATTTGTTGTCAAATTTTGATTTTGTTACCGAGTCGTTTACATTGATAGCCGGCATAGGTAACGTTCCTTTTGCCATGCGTTCGTACAATCTGTGAACACCCGTTGTCGTTTCTTCAGAAAGTCCTTTGATTCCAGCTACCAATTCAGGATAACGGTCGATCACCATATTGGTCAAATCTCCACCGTCGTCCAAAATCATATTCAAAGGTTTACGGTCTTCGCCAAAGAAAAGCGTTTGTTCAATACACCAGTCAAATTCTTCTTCTGTAAGACCTTTCCATGCGTAAACTTGCACTCCAGTTTCTGCAATTGCTGCCGCAGCCTGATCTTGAGTTGAAAAAATATTACACGAAGACCAAGTAAGCTCAGCTCCCAATGCAGCAAGCGTTTCAATCAAAACCGCCGTCTGAATTGTCATGTGCAAACATCCAGCAATTCTTGCACCTTTCAAAGGTTGTTCATCTTTGTATTCTTCACGTAACGCCATCAATCCAGGCATCTCAGCTTCAGCCAATTCTATTTCTTTTCTTCCCCAAGCCGCCAAAGACATATCTTTAACTTTATACGGAACATACGGAATCTGTTTTGTACTCATTTTTATGATTTTATTAATTTGAGTGCAAAGGTAAGGTATAAAGTATTAAGTACAAAAGATTCGTAATAAAGTATTAATCCCGAATTTCTCGAGACAGGTCTCAAATTTCTCGGAACAAGTTCTAAAATTCTCAGAATAGAGTAAATAGGTATGTAACATAAAGTATATTTTTCAGTAGATGGTCATTTTTATCTAAAAAAAACTATTTTTGTACATTCAAATTAGGATAAAAAAATGCCATTAGTTTTACAAAAATCATTCAACAATAATTGTACACTTTTTATATGGAAAATCACTGAAAACATTGAGAAATTGTCTTTTAACATTGATAATAATCCTTTGCTAAATGAAAATTTTTCCCACTTAAAAACTGATTTACAGAAAAAAACTTTTTTCTCTCAAAGAAAGTTATTACAATTAGCCAATATAAAAGAGGAAGATTTTTTTTATGAATCATCGGGAAAACCTATGCTAAACAATGGCTTGCATATTTCATTTTCTCATTCGTTTGAATACGTTGCAATGGCAATTCACCATCTACCAGTTGGAATTGACATTGAAAAAATAAGACCTAAATTGGCAAATGTAAAACGTCGATTTATTGATTCAGAAGAAAATTTCATCTCTCAAAATGAACAATTAAACTATTTAGCCATTATTTGGTCGGCAAAAGAAAGCATTTACAAAACAAACAATCTCAAAGGAATTGATGCTACAAAAGAAATGCATATTCGTCCTTTTCAATTACAACAAAATCAATTTGAAGGCTATACTACACAAAACAATATCAAAATCGAATACCAAGGTATTTTTGATTTCTTAGAAGATTTTGTTTGGACGGTCGTTTGGGAAAAATAAAAAGCTGCCTTTTCAGACAGCTTTTTATTATTGTATTAAAAAATACTATATTCTTCTTGTTTTTCTTTTGGAAGTGCGTTGAAACGAGCTTTACACTCTTCAATCATTTGAATAGCTGCTGCTTTATCTCCAAATCCATTAGTTTCTACTTTCTTGTTTTCCAAATCTTTATATACTTTAAAGAAGTGTTCGATTTCTTTCAATAAGTGAGCGTTTACATCGTTTAAGTCGTTCAACTCTCTCATCAAAGGATCTCCTGTAGGAACACAGATGATTTTTTCGTCGTTTCCTTTGTCGTCAGACATGTAGAATACACCTACAGGTTTTACTTCTACCAACAACCCTGGGATTGTAGGCTCTGTAAACAACACCAATGCATCCAATGGGTCGTTGTCCAACGCCAAAGTTTCAGGGATAAAACCGTAATCTGTTGGGTATTTCATAGATGAAAACAACAAACGGTCGAAACGCATTTTTTTCAATTCAAAATCAAATTCGTACTTATTTCTGCTCCCTGTTGGTATTTCGATAAACACATCGAAAGTATCTGTTTTTGCCATCTTTTATTTTATTTATTAATTTTTTGCGAAAGTACTCCTTTTTTATGAGATTTCAAACAAGTATCAGCTAAAAAACACTAAATTAAGCAAATACTTTCCACAACACAATGATTGTGATGATCAATAGAATAAACCACCATTCTAATTCAATACTGATTTTGATAGATTATTTTTTTGTTTTTTTCTACTTCCAGTTCAAAAAAATTATAACTTTGTATCAAGAAGTAAAGCAATAAGCAGGAGGAGAGGCAATCTCCCTACAAAGTCTCAGAATTTGTTTTTTATTTCTTTGAAATAAATGATTATCAACAAATTAAAAGACTTGAATTTTAAGTGCAGTTTAAAACTCATATTGCTTTCTTTTTTATGTTATAGCCCACTTCGTTAGGCATTTCACGGTAATTAACCCTGTGTTAGTTACATTACAAGTTTTATAAAACAAAAATTGCAGTCTTTTCGGACTGCAATTTTTGTTTTATAAAAGATTTAAAAATTAATTTCAAATCCTCCTTTTATACCAAATCTTCTTGCATTGGGAGTGTCTAAATAATTGCCTCTCCAACTAAAATCTATGCGGAATACTTTGAAAATATTTCCTACACCAACAAAATATTCGTAGTACAATTTATCCGAAGGTGCGTTATAGCTAATCATACTTCGGTTGAATAGTTTGTTTTTATCAGAAATGGCTCCCCATGCTCCTCGTATTCCTATAATTTCACGCCATTTTAATTTTCGAATCAATGGTATTCTTGAAAAAATCTTTCCGTTGAAATTGTGTGTAATGTGAAAGGTAACATATTGGTCTGTAACAAATTCATAATAATCCAATTGACTAAATCCGTTTTCGAGTACAAAATACGATTGATTTCCTGGCAATACATTGAGCAAACTCAATGGTACGGTGCCCCATGTTTTTCCTGCTTCGACTACAGCGGTCATGTGTCCAAATCCTCCGATTGTAAAAGGATGTCGGTAAAGAAATTGCAATTTTTGATACGCAAAATCAGTATCAGTGAGTCCGTCAAATCCTTGCGTAAAATTTAAGAAAAAGCGAGGAAATCTCCTTACGATTGCCTTTTGTTCTACCCCAAACCCCGCAACTTTTCTATTGGGTGTAAAATCAAAAGCTACATTCCATTCGTGCTGTTTGATTTGATCTTTTATCACCCCATCTTGAAAAAATGCCGTAGAAAATCTACTGAAATCCGCAGGTTGTAATTGTCTGTAATTGTAGGAAGTCCGCAACCTTATGTTTTTCAATGGTTCAATTTCAAAACCTGTTGAAAAATGCTGAATATGTGTGAGCTTAGAATTGTCACCTCCTGCCAATAGCGAACTCGAAGCAAATTCGCTTTTCATAAGATTAGACGATTGCATTAGCTGCCCCGCCAATTGTTCCACATCGTTTTTATAACCAATATGACCAATCAAACGCCAATCGTTGACCAACATTTTTTTTGCTTGCAATGCATATTTAAACTGTTGATCTTTCCAACCATAAGCCAAATATCCTTCCAATCTCCATTGATCGTTTTGATTAAAAAATGTTCGTCCACCAATGCGTGTGCGGATTCCCTCAATATCGTTGTAACCAAAAAATGTAAACAAATTTCCGTAGTCAAAATTTTTCCCTCTATAATATCCATTAGTCAAAATTTGAGTAAGGGTAGTTAGAGTTTTAAACTTTGGATTGTCTTGTAATTGATCCAGCATTTCGTATATATTCGCCTCATTTTTGTTGAGGTTTTCCGCTCTAAAATTTTGCCAAAAATATTCTGACTGATTATAAATCGTCGGGTCATAAGTTTTGGCTCTTTGCAGATAAAATGAAGCAGGTTTTTCGTCGTCAAAGACAAAATCGTTGTAATGCGTAGTGCGTTTGGCATACATACCACGAGCTTCTTCCTTTTTGGAAAGTGAAAAATCAGTCATGATAAAATCTTTTTTCAATAAAATCAAATCATCAGAAACAATGACAAATTCTTGCTCTATGAAAAATTCTTTTATCCAATTGACATCAGCTCCTTCGTTTGAATACATATTGATTTTCGTTACAGCCCAAGTTTGTTCATCTACGAAAAACTCACCTCTAAAGGTCAAACCACCTTTTCTACGAGGATAATATACAATGTGAAACGATTTTCTGTCGTCTTCTATCAGCGTATCGTGCAACACATAATTGTACACATCGATCCCTGTGCGAGAAATGGGACTTGTAAAATCTTTGTTAAACAATTTGATATAATTGTCGTAAATATCATACGCTTTATACAACTCTTTAGTTACTTCAGTAAAAAATGTATTATCTTCAAAACCAGAATTTTTATTACCCAATAGTTTTTCTATTTTCAAGTTTTTAGTGTTATCTCCGTAAACTTTACTTGCTTGTTCGTTGATAAAAATAGGTAAAAATGACTTTCCTGTAATTTTGGAAGTATCTACAAACTGAAACACCAGATCCATATTTTTAAACAGGGCATTTTTCATAAATGTACTGTCTATGGTATTAAAGTCAAATTGTAGTTTTTCGTATTTGTTATATGCGTATTGATTGAATTTATTGAGTCCGTTATTTTTACGATTTTCCCAAACTTTTCGTAAAATATCTATCGCAGGATTGTTTTTCTTAGAGGTTCTTCCTGAGTATATAATTATTTCTTTGAGTTCGTTTTCTGGTTTTAAAACAAGGTTAAAAAAGTTTGAATTGGCTGTATTCAAAGAAATAGATTCTTCTCTAAAACCAACGGCACTTACAATAAAATTTTCTTGTTTTTTTTTAGAATAAAGAGAAAACTCTCCATTGTCATTACTTTCTGTTTCAGCAGAATAATCTTCATAGTAAATGAGAGCATTTGCCACAGGATTACCCATATCATCTCGGACAACTCCGCTGATTTGTGTTTGAGCAAATGAATAAAATACACCCAAAAAAAAATATATTATCGCTATAAAATGTTTCATAAAAAAAGCCCCAAAAACTCTGAACGTTTTTGGAGCTGCAAATTTAAGATTATTTTTATTATTTATAAAGAACTTTTTTTACCGCTTTTACTACATCTTGTGCATTTGGCAACCATTCTTTCAACAAAGCTGGTGAATAAGGTGCTGGTGTATCGGCAGTCGTAATTCTTTGGATTGGAGCGTCTAAATAATCAAAGGCTCTTTCTTGTACCATATAAGTAATCTCTGATGCAACCGAACTAAACGGCCAAGCCTCTTCCAAAATCACCAAACGGTTGGTTTTCTTTACCGAGTTGATAATCGCATCGTAATCCATCGGACGAATGGTACGCAAATCGATGATTTCTACAGAAATATTTTCTTTTGCCAATTCGTCTGCTGCGATAAACGCCTCTTTCAAAATTTTTCCAAAAGAAACAATCGTAACATCTGTTCCTTGTCTTTTTACATCGGCAACTCCCAACGGAATTGTGTATTCCTCTGTAGGCACCTCTCCTTTGTCTCCGTACATTTGCTCAGACTCCATAAAGATTACAGGGTCGTTGTCACGGATAGCAGATTTCAACAAACCTTTTGCGTCATACGGATTAGAAGGAACTACTACTTTCAAACCTGGAGTATTGGCATACCAATTTTCAAACGCTTGAGAGTGTGTTGCAGCCAACTGTCCTGCTGATGCTGTAGGACCTCTAAACACGATAGGCATCGAAAACTGACCACCTGACATCTGACGCATTTTTGCTGCGTTGTTGATGATTTGGTCAATACCCACCAATGAGAAGTTAAACGTCATAAATTCTACAATCGGACGCAATCCATTCATTGCCGAACCTACCGCAATACCAGCAAAACCAAGCTCTGCAATAGGTGTATCGATTACGCGTTTTGGACCAAATTCGTCAAGCATTCCTTTACTTGCCTTATAAGCACCATTGTACTCAGCAACTTCCTCCCCCATCAAATAGATGTTTTCGTCTCTACGCATTTCTTCGCTCATTGCCTCGCAAATAGCCTCTCTAAATTGTATTGTTCTCATAAAGATATGTTTCTATTATAAAGTCGCAAATTTAATACTTTTTTGAATATCTGTGAAGGATTTTTGTTGATTGTTTTAATTTGAAAATGAGATTTCATCATAAAAAATAATCTCTATCTTTGTTTGGAAATAATCACAAGATGAAAAACATATTTTTCTGGTCGATGCTTTCTCTTTCAACTTTCGCTCAAAATCAGCATATATTATCAAATGAAATAGCACTAAATCTTGCTGAATTGTCATTGCATTGCGTTCACACAGAATACCCAAACAAAACAGGACACACATTCAATACCGAGGCTGAAGTAGGTTTGTCTCCAATAGATTTACATCCTACCTTTTACGGTTGCTATGATTGGCAGAGCTCTGTACACGGACATTGGATGCTGGTACGTTTGCTAAAAACGTATCCCAATCTCTCTATAAAACAAGAAATTATTCAAAAACTCAATCAATCGCTTACCAAAGAAAATCTATTGGAAGAAGCCTTGTATTTTTCTAAATACCCTTCGGCTAAAACTTTTGAAAGAACTTACAGCTGGGCGTGGTTACTAAAATTGGACGAAGAAATTTCAGTACTTGCTCGTACAGAACAACACGAATACGCTAAAAAGTGGAAAGAAAACCTACAACCTTTGACCAATGAAATAGTAAAAAATGGAAAGACTATTTACCTAAACAAACCTATCCCAACCGAACTGGAGTACACCCCAATACAGCATTTGGATTGGCATTTGCAATCGATTGGGCAAGAGAAGTTCAAAATGTAGAATTTGAAAAACAACTCATCGAAAAAGCAAAATATTTTTATCTCAACGACCGAAAAATCCCAGCTCATCTCGAACTTGACGGATCGGATTTTTTCTTTCCAAGTTTGAATACAGCCTACCTGATGACGCATGTTTTGCCTGAAAGAGAATTTTAAAAATGGATTTTGCCTTTGCTATTTGAAAGTGATTATGGAGGCGGACATTGGTTGGCGATTTTTGCAATTTATGCCATGCTAAATTCAGATACATCAAAAGAAAATTCAATCATAAATTCAAATAAAAAAATCAGACTACATTGAGTAGTCTGATTTTTTTATACCGCTATAACTGTTGCTGCTCCTACTAAAACGAACATTACAATTATAAAAACTATAATCCAGAAAAAGGAGATGACTAATCCTGCTATAGCAAATCCTCGTGGGCGTCTGAAAACTCCAATCATGGAAAAAATAGCACCCATCAACCATAAAATAAAATTTAATATTGGAATAAAAGAAAGAACCGATGCCAAAATAGCAAAAACAAATCCTGCAATTCCCATACTATTTGAACTCTTTTCTCTTACATAAAGAACATGTGGGTTGTTTAAATCGTTTGTTGTATTTTCCATAAGCAATTTTACTTACTATTCTTCTTTTTGCCCCATCATCATCAGGTATGCTTTTAAAAACGGGTCGAGACCACCGTTCATTACAGCATCTACATCACTAGTTTCGTGTTGCGAACGCACGTCTTTTACCAATTTGTACGGATGCATCACATAGTTTCTAATCTGTGACCCCCACTCGATTTTCATTTTACTTGCCTCGATATCTGCTCGTTGCTCTAATCGTTTTTTCAATTCTATTTCGTACAACTGTGATTTCAACATTTGCATTGCACGTTCACGGTTGTCATGCTGAGAACGAGTCTCTGAACACTGAATTTGTATTCCTGTAGGTTTGTGTAGCAATTGTACTTTCGTTTCTACTTTATTTACATTTTGCCCCCCTGCCCCACTCGATCGAGCGGTTGTAATTTCAATATCTGCTGGACTGATTTCGATTTCAATAGTATCGTCCACCAACGGATATACGTACACCGAAGCAAACGACGTATGACGTTTGGCGTTGCTATCAAAAGGTGAAATACGCACCAAACGATGTACGCCATTTTCTCCCTTGAGATACCCAAAAGCAAATTCGCCTTCGATTTCCAGAGTTACTGTTTTTATACCAGCCACATCACCTTCTTGAAAGTTGAGTTCCTTGATTTTATAACCATTTTTCTCACCCCACATCAAGTACATACGCATCAGCATAGACGCCCAATCGCACGATTCTGTACCACCTGCACCCGCTGTGATTTGCAACACAGCACTCATGGCATCACCTTCGTCTGACAACATATTTTTGAACTCGAGATTTTCTACAGCTTCCAATGCTTTTTCATACAATGCATCCACTTCTTCAGCTTCTACTGCACCTTCTTGAAAAAACTCCATTGCTATCAACAATTCGTCTTTGGTTGCGACTGCATGGTTGTAGTCTTCTACCCATTTTTTCTTTGAACGAAGGTTTTTTACTATCATTTCTGCCTCTTTGGCATTGTTCCAAAAATCAGGAGCAAACGTTTTTTCTTCTTCGTTGGTAATTTCAATGAGTTTTTTTTCTATATCTAAATATTTGTGCAAAGATTCTACTCGTTCACTCAAATTTTTTATTTGTTCGTTAGTAACCATATTCTTTTTAAGAAAATTTCCGCTAAATTACATAAAAAACACATTACTGCCGTATTGTCAGTAAAAAAATATTGGATACATTTTTGAATAGTTCATACTATGAATACAAATCAAATTAGGATAAAAAAAGAACAATTTACTATTCCACTTCTCTTTATTTTTATATTGTGGAGCATCTATTATATCAACTGGAGATTTTCTTTTGAATGGGAAAACTTTGGCATACATCCAAGAGAACTTTTCGGATTAAAAGGCATCTTGTTTTCTCCCTTTTTACACGGTTCTATCGAGCATATTGCCAACAATAGTATAGCAATTATTGTATTATTTCCTTTGGTTTTATATTATTACCCCAAATATTGGAAAGTACTTTTTATAGGTGGAATCGTACTGTCTGGATTAGGTACTTGGTTGATTGCCGAAAGCGGAGTACACATTGGAGCTAGTGGATTGATATACGTATTTACCGCTTATTTGTTTTTTACAGGATTGCGAAGTAAAAATTTTCGATTGATGGCAGTATCATTTTTTGTTGTGCTTTTTTATGGAAGTTCGATTTGGTATATGTTTCCCAATGTAAAAGAAGGAATCTCTTGGCAGGGACATTTGGCAGGATTTCTCACTGGACTGTCTTTTTCCTATCTTTTGCCCATACATTCCACAGAAAAAACATACGCCTATGACTGGCAAAGACCCGATTTTGATCCTATGAAAGATGATTTTATGAAACATTTTGATGCAAAAGGAAACTTCAAGCCAAAGCCAGAATGTATCATTGATAAAGATGGATATGTTTTTTTAAAATATAAAAAATTGCCAATCACAAAACAAAGGATACAAGTTAAAAATTTTGAATTATCCCTCAGTCAAATCTATGTAGTAAAAAACAAATGAAGATATTTTCAAATTTCAATAGTTTTTAATTTTTTTACATATTTAAAAAATAATCATAAAAACATGAAAACAATGAAAAAATTTTTACTCCTATTGATTGCAACCATAGGATTGCATTCGTGTATAAACGAAGACAACACGCCTAAAACAGCTTTGACTTTTCGAGAGGTAGCTGATGGATTAAATGCCAATCCTGATATAAATGCACAAAACAAAATGATCAATTCTCAACAAGAGTGGATTTCATTTTTATCACAATTTACACTCAATGCTATTGTAGAGTTTTAAGAAGTCAACATTGATTTCAATGCCTACACTGTATTGGCAACCGTTGAAAAATAGAGTACTACACGAAGTATAGACATTGTAAAAGTATCTCAAGAAAACAACAAAATCTATGTAGATAGAAAAAAACTTGAAAGATTTGACACAACGGCAACTTCTACTCCTTTTTACATTGTAAAAATTCCAAAAACAAACTATCAAGTAGTATGGAATCCAGTGAAAAACAATTAATGTTTAAAAGCTTTTCATAATTTATGATTTTTTATTATTAATGAACAAGGCTGTCAAAAATATTGACAGCCTTGAGTTTTATTATACTACTTCTCAATTTTACCAATTTCTCCTTATCAATTACAATTTTCTTTCTATAATATTCGTAACTTTGAACCGAATTTCACTTTCAGATTATGAGTTTTTATTATATCGATAGAAGTAAGATTTCGTTTGAAGATTTTATTGCTTCGAACGAAATCAAACAACATCTAAAAGCATTTTTGCACGAGCAACAATTCAAACATTTATTTGAACAATACAAAATTCCCGTAGCCAACAAATTGCTTTTGTACGGCGATAGCGGTTGTGGTAAAACAATGACTGCCAAAGTAATCGCCAATCATCTCAATAAAAAATTGGTGATTGTAAACCTTTCGACTATCGTTTCTTCTAAATTGGGCGAAACTTCCAAAAATCTCGAACAACTCTTCAAAGAAGCTCAATACGAAAGTATGGTTTTATTGCTTGATGAATTTGATTCATTGGGACAAATCAGAGATTATGACAACAACGACAATTCGGAAATGAAACGCGTAGTAAATGCGATTATTCAACTGATGGATTATTTTCCTCAAAAATCAATTCTCATTGCTGCAACCAACCAAATTCACATGATAGACGATGCTTTGAAACGCCGTTTTGAATGGCAAATTCAATACAAAGCACCTGTAAACGAACAATTGGACGAATTATACAATATTTTGAAAAAGGATATTCCAGAGAAATTTCACCCAAAAAAAAATATATATAATGTGTCGTATGCCCAAGCAAAAGACGATTTTTACAAGCAAGTAAAACAGGCTATTATCAACCAACAATTAGAACAATAATATATGAATACAAACGATATTCGTTGGAAACATTTACTATCGTTGAAAAAACACGGCGATACTCATACTCGCAACAGAACAGACGAAAACCCCACGCGCATCGGCTTTGAAGTAGATTATGACCGTATCATATTTTCCAATGCTTTTCGCAGTTTGCAAGACAAAACTCAAGTAATTCCGCATTCTAAAACCGATTTTGTACACACGAGATTGACACATAGTTTGGAGGTTTCGGTGGTTGGTCGTTCGATTGGTCGTGCAACAGGAACTCAATTGTTGGAAAAATATCCGTCATTGGTAGATGCTGGATATACCATCAACGATTTCGGAGCGATTGTAGCTGCTGCTTGTTTATGCCACGACATTGGAAATCCTCCCTTTGGTCATTCGGGGGAAAAAGCAATTGGCGATTTCTTTAAATTTGGTGCAGGAGAAAAATACAAGCTCGACCTCACCCCTGCTCAATGGCAAGACTTAATCACCTTTGAGGGAAATGCCAATGGTTTTCACATTTTGACAAATTCAAGAACAGGCAGCGAAGGTGGATTACGTATATCGTATGCTACTTTGGGAGCGTTTATGAAATATCCGAAAGAGAGTTTGCCCCACCGCCCTTCCCTACATATTTCTGATAAAAAATACGGATTTTTCCAAAATAGTAAAGAACATTTTCAAGAAATCGCAGAAGAATTACAACTCATTCGCAAAGAGGGAGATGAAATTGCTTACCACCGTCATCCATTGGCGTTTTTGGTAGAAGCTGCAGATGATATTTGCTACACTATTATTGATTTTGAAGACGGTATCAATCTCGGTTGGATTGCCGAAGAACACGCTTTGGAATATTTGTTAAAAATCGTAAAAGACTACATCAACCCAAGTAAATACTCAGAATTACAAACCACTCAAGAACGCGTGAGTTATTTGAGAGCATTAGCCATTGGTAGTTTAATCAACGATGTGGTACGAGTGTTTATGGAAAACGAAGAAGCCATTTTGACAGGTGAATTTGCTCATTCACTTACAGATAAATGTAGTTTTGTTGCTCAGATGAAAGACATCATCAACATAAGCAAATCCAATGTGTACGAAAGCAAAGAAGTGGTGGAAAAAGAAATTGTAGGTTACAAAGTTTTACACACGCTTTTGAAAAAATTCATCACAGCGGTCAATCATCGTTTTGAAGGAACAACAACTCATTACGACGATTTGATTTTGCGTTTGTTACCCAAACAATACCATAGCGACAGCGAATGTCTTTACACTCGACTACTCACGGTTTGTAGTTTTATTTCGCTACTCACTGACGGAAAAGCTATGGAATTGTTTCATTTGATTGATGGGAAATAATTTTCAATAAAAAAAACCGCCAAAAAGGCGGTTTTTATCATTATATCACTCGATTATCTTGAATAATTTGGAGCTTCTTTTGTAATGGTCACACCATGAGGGTGAGATTCACCAATACCAGAGACTGTCAATTGTACAAATCTTGCTGTTTCTTGTAGCGTAGTAATATCTTTTGCTCCGCAGTATCCCATACCGGCTCTCAATCCTCCGATGAATTGCGTCATAGACTCAATCAATTCTCCTTTGTAAGGTACACGACCTTCGATTCCTTCTGGAACCAATTTTTTTACATCGTCTTCTACATCTTGGAAGTAACGATCTTTCGAACCGTGTTTCATAGATTCTACAGACCCCATTCCACGGTAAGTTTTGAATTTTCTTCCTTCAAAGATTACTGTTTCACCTGGAGATTCTTTCGTTCCTGCCAACATAGAACCCAACATTACAGCGTCAGCACCTGCTCCAATAGCTTTAGGAATATCTCCTGTGTATTTCAATCCACCGTCTGCAATTACAGGCACTCCTGTTCCTCTCAAGGCAGCAGCAACTTCCATTACTGCCGAAAACTGTGGAAATCCTACACCAGCAACTACACGAGTAGTACAAATAGAACCTGGACCAATTCCCACTTTTACTGCATCAGCTCCAGCCTCTACCAAATAAAGAGCCGCCTCTGCTGTAGCGATATTTCCTACCACCACATCTACTTGTGGAAACTGAGCTTTTACCGCTTTTAAAGTTCCGATTACACCTTTTGAGTGTCCATGAGCTGTGTCGATAATCAAAGCATCTACACCTGCTGCAACCAATGCCGAAGCTCTTTCTACAGCATCTGCTGTAACTCCAATCGCCGCTGCGACTCTCAAACGACCAAATTTGTCTTTGTTTGCATTGGGTTTAAGAGTCAATTTGGTAATATCACGGAAAGTAATCAACCCAACCAATTTATTGTCAGCATCCACCACTGGCAATTTTTCGATTTTGTTTTCTTGTAAAATATGTTCAGCATCCTCCAAAGTAGTTCCTTCCAAAGCAGTAACAATTGTCCCCGAAGTCATCACCTCTTCAATAGAGCGTTTTCCATCTTTTTCAAAACGCAAATCCCTGTTGGTAACAATTCCTTTCAATACTTTATTTTCGTCAACTACAGGAATACCACCAATTCCATGTTCTCTCATAGCTTGTTTTGCATCGGCAACCGTAGCGTCCAAAGGCAAAACCACAGGATCGATAATCATCCCCGACTCTGCTCTTTTCACTTTCCTCACTTCCAATGCCTGTTGCTCGATGGTCATGTTTTTATGCAAAACACCGATTCCTCCTTCACGAGCCATCGCAATCGCCATATCACTTTCTGTTACTGTATCCATCGCAGCAGAAATAATAGGAACGTTTAGTGTAATATTTTTTGTAAATTTTGTTTGAATATTTACTTCTCGTGGCAAAACCTCCGAATAAGCCGGAATAAGAAGTACATCGTCATAGGTAAGCCCCTGACCTACTATTTTTGAAGTATGTGCTTTCATTTGCAATTATAGTTGAATTGCATGCAAATTTATAACAATTTTTCTTTATGAGAAAATATTTTAAACTAAAAACTCTGTGAAAAATTTCTTCATTCAATTTCCATTACTCCTCATAAATCAAATATTTCTTTCTAGTTTTTTCAAAATCTTCCAATCCTTTTTCCCATGATTTTTTGATTTCTTTTTCCGAAAGGTTTTGCTCTATTTGCTTTCTCAAGACGCCTGATCCTGCCAATGTATTGAAAAACTTATTGAAAAACACTTTTTTATCACTCGTATGTTTATAGGCTTTAATGACCCATTGCAAGTCCAATCCTGGTTGTTTGTCGTATTGGGTCAAATCCTCCCCATAACACACTTTCCCTTGATGCATCGGACTTTTTGCTCCTTCGTTGGGTTGTGGAGTAAATTTGTAGGGCATATTTTTCAAAAATGGCGAACCATACACTTGAAATTGTGTTGAAGTTCCTCTTCCTACGCTCACATTAGTTCCTTCAAAAAAACACAAACTCGCATACAATTGTATCGATTGGTCGTTAGGTAAATTTGGCGAAGGTTTTACTGGTAAACTATATTTTTTATTTTTGGTGTAATTTTCACAAGGAATCACTGTCAAATCGCATTGGATACTATTTTTTAGCCATTTTTCACCGTTAATCATTTGTGCATATTCCCCAATCGTCATTCCGTGTAAAACGGGAATTGGGTGCATTCCCACAAAACTTTTGTAATTCATATCCAGTATAGGTTCATCGATTTTGCTACCAATAGGATTAGGTCTATCTAATACAATTACAGGAATATTTTGCTCGGCACAGGCTTCCATCAAATAGTGCAAAGACGAAATATAGGTATAAAAACGCACCCCAACATCTTGTAAGTCAAACAACATAACATCAATATTTTCCAAGTGTTTTTCGGTAGGTTTTTTATTATTTCCATACAACGAAATAATAGGTAGTCCCGTTTTGGTATCTTTTCCGTCTTTTATGAGTTCGCCCGCATCAGCAGTACCTCTAAAACCGTGTTCGGGAGCATAAACTTTTTGTACCGAAACACCTTTTTCAAGTAAAAAATCTACCAAACTTTGCGATTTTTGTTCGATTGTCAATTTACAAGCGATACTATCATTTGAAATTACAGATTTTGTAGTAATGAAAACATTCCCCGATTGATTGGTAAGAATGCCCACTTTTTTTTCTTTCAATAAAGGTAAATAAAGTTCAGAACGATCAGCTCCCGTGCGAATAGGAGTTTCGGATATTTCAACAGTTTTTTCAACCGTTGAAGAATTAGGTTGAGCATTGCAAGAAAAATTTACTCCTAAATACATAAGAGCTAATGTGATAAAAAATGTATGTTTTTTTGTCATGAAATTTAGATTTTGTTTTTTTTCGAATGTTTGGATTGTTCTATATTTTATAGTATAGGGTAAATATAAAGATTCTTTTCGATAGACAAAAATCACAACATTAGAAACCGTTATTTATAATAGATGAAATGGCTTTTTGACAAATTAAAAAAGATTTATTATTTTTGGAGAATATAAAATCAAAATTAAAACAAGAGTACACAAAAATCTAATATAAAAGAAGGTAGTTATTTACTCAATTTCATCAAAAATTTTGATTTTGTAAAAATAGAAAAAGAAACGAAAAAGATTAGAATTGTTCGACTCTCCGAGTCGTTTTTTTTGAGTGATCTATACTTACCCCCCAAGTTTACACTTGGGGTTACGCATAGTTTGACACTCCGTGTCGCCAACTGATTGATGTCGAAGTTCCGCAAAGCAACTTGATAGAGTTGAACCATACATAACCCAATGTGTCAGCTTTGGTAAATTAACAGAGGTGTCTACTCCCATACGGAGTACGGTACAAAAATTAGAAAGTTCTATTTTATAACCGAGATTTTAGTTAGTATTTAAAAAATAAATCATTTTGAAAGTTGAATTATTTGTAACTCGTAAATTAATATCTTCACGCAATTATAAAAACAGCGTGTCGGCTCCCATTGTAAAAATCGCCATTGCAGCGGTTTCTTTGGCTATGATTATGATACTAATTGCTTTTTCGACAGGAACGGGATTGCAATTGAAACTACGAGATAAAGTTACATCCTTTGCAGGACATATCACCATATCCAATTACGACAACAACCATTCCGAAGTTACTACTACTTCGATTGAAAAAAAACAGGCGTCTTATCCTATATTTCAACAAATTAGCGGAATAATTTCTGTACACCCCATCGCTACCAAAGCAGGTGTCATTCGCACGAACGAATCTTTTGAAGGCATCATCTTCAAAGGTGTGGACAAGGATTTTTATTGGAAAAAAATAAAAGACTATCTCACACAAGGTCGCTTACCTCAATTTGAAAACGAAGGCATGACCAACGAAATCATTCTTTCAGATTACATTGCCAATCGATTAAACATAAAAATTGGAGATAAAGTACAAACTTATTTCCTAAGAAATGATTCGCACGAACAACCCATTGTAAGAGGGTTTACTGTTGTAGGTCTTTATACTTCGGGCATCGAACAATTGGATAAAAATTTTATGTACGGCGATTTAAAGCACATCCAACGATTGAACCGATGGAGCGAAAACGAAATTGGTGCTTTTGAAGTTTTGATTGATGATTTTAAAAAAATTGATTTTATTTCAGAAAAAATCTATGAAAACATTCCGTCTGAATTAAATGCTGTGCCTATCACTGATAAATTTTACAATATTTTTGAATGGTTGAAAATCTTTGACATTAATATTTATATCATTTTATCATTGATGATTGGTGTTGGTGCTATCAATATGATTGTAGTTTTATTGGTTTTGGTTATTGAACGAACTCAAATGATTGGAACTTTGCAAGCCTTGGGAATGAGAATTTCATCTATACGAAAAATATTTTTATTTCAAACAACTTATATTTTACTCAACGGATTGTTTTGGGGAAATTTAATAGGATTAGGTCTATTATTTATCCAATATCAATGGGGTATAATTACACTCGACCCAGCACAGTACTATGTAAAAGAAGCTCCTGTGCATTTTGATATTTTTCAAATCGCAATGGTCAATTTACTATTTGTCATCCTCTGTTATTTGATTCTAATCGTACCATCATATATCATTCATTCTCTCAACCCTATAGAGGCGATGAAAAGGAAATAAAAACGAGGCGTTTGCCTCGTTTTTTATTATTTTTCACTGTACATATATGCTACCAAAGACTCTAACTCTCTATCTGTCATAGTCTTTAAAATTGCAAAATTGGTTTCCATTACGCTATATTGTTCAGGATCTACAATCGGTTTTGCTTTTTTTTTCAAAAAGGCAATCATATCACCATTTTGCTCTTCGTAAACTTTTACGATTTCTTTGATACTTGGTCCAATGATTTTCTGGTTGGGTTTATGACAAGAGGCACAAGCCGCACGATTGCTCTCAAACAAGGCCTTTCCCTCAATCACCAAAAGTTCTTCTGGAGAGACATTGGCTGTAGCCGACACTGTTTTTTCTTTTTTTCCGCAAGATATACTCAACACGGCAATTCCTAATAGTGCAATTATTTTTTTCATATTTCCGAAACTCTTATTGTGTTTACCATTCCTTTTTCTTTGATTGGCATCGATGCCAAATTGAGTGTAAAATCTCCTTTGGCTACATAACCTTTTTCTTCAGCAATACGGTTGATATCTTCAATGGTGACATCTGTACTTTCGTATTTGTCATACCAATACGCCGTTACTCCCCATAATAAATTGAGTTGTGTGAGCATTCGTTTATTGGATGTAAACGCCAAAATATGTGCTTTGGGACGCCAAGCAGAAATTTGGAAAGCTGTATATCCCGAATTGGTCAAGGTATTAATTACTTTTGCCTCGATATCGTTGGACATTATCGCAGCATGTAGACAGATAGATTTGGTTATAAAACGCTTTGTTCTGATTTTTGGATCATTTAACGGTAATTTGATTAATTCCGAATTTTCTACACTTTGCAAAATCGAACTCATTTTTTCTACCACTTGTACAGGGTAATTTCCAACGGAAGTTTCTCCAGAAAGCATTACAGCATCCGCACCGTCCATTACAGAATTGGCAACATCATTTACCTCTGCACGTGTAGGCGTAAGACTCGTAATCATACTTTCCATCATTTGTGTTGCAATAATTACTGGAATACGAGCGTATTTTGCCTTGTGAACTAACTTTTTCTGAATCAATGGCACTTCTTGAGCAGGAATTTCAACCCCCAAATCTCCACGAGCTACCATCATACCATCGCAGTGAGAGACAATTTCGTCTATATTTTCTACCGCTTCTGGTTTTTCAATCTTGGCAATAATAGGAATTTTATATGGTGCATATTGAGTAATCAATTTACGCAAATCTTCCAAATCTTCACTACTTCTCACAAATGAAAGAGCAATCCAATCGACTTCATTTTCAATTGCAAATACAGCGTCTTGACGGTCTTTTTCTGTCAGGGCTGGAAGGGATACGTTTGTATTGGGAAGATTCACCCCTTTTTTAGATTTCAACTCACCTCCTTGGATTACACGAGTTTTTACCTCATGAACTAGATCGGTAGAAATCACTTCAAAAATCAATTTCCCATCGTCGAGCAAAATAACTTCTCCTGCTTTTACATCTTTGGGAAATTGCTTGTAATTCATATACACTTTTTCGGCAGTTCCTACAAACTCTTTTTCTGTAGAAAAAGTAATGATGTCGCCAGGATTTACAAAAACACCTTCTTCCATCACACCTACTCTCAATTTTGGACCTTGTAAATCGGCTAAAATCGAAGTATTATAACTATATTCTTCGTTTAATTCTCTAATTATACGAATACGTTCAGCAATATCATCATAGTTTGCATGTGAAAAATTGATACGAAATACATCCACACCATTTTCAATCATTTGGTGGATGATTTCTTTAGAGCTACATGCAGGCCCTAAGGTTGCAATGATTTTTGTTTTTTTTCTTGCTCTCATTATAAAATAAAGTTATTGATATTTTTTACATCTTCCATTTCAACTTGATAAGCCATGGAAATATGTTTAATAAAATTTAGTTTTTTCAACAGTTGATCGACCTGAAAAGAATCATCAACATTTTCGATTTTAAGCCAAAAATCTACTGTTTTGTAATCGAATGAAAAATAACAAACCGATTGAATCTCCCCAAACAGATCAAATGTTTCACCACTTTTTTCATTTGTAACAAACGATTTATTGGTAATCAATCGCCAAATACAAGATTGATCATCTTTGAATACATAATGCGAAAATGGAAACGTACCTGTTTTGTTTATAATTTTTACATCATCTCGTTCTCTACAAAGATGTACTTGTATGACCTGATTGATCAAATAGGCAAGTTTGTAATCTTCTAACGAAGTTGTCATAGCAATCAAGACAAAATCATCGTAATAAAAATCGTCTAATACTAATTTATACATACTTGCTTGTAGAATTTGAATTATTTTCGTTCAAAGATACGTTTATTTAGGAAAAATTTCATTCTTTTTTGAAAATGTTAATTGTAAAATAACATTGCATTTGCCATGTTTATTTCATTTTGTGTCTCATTTTGTAATACAATCGCTGAGCAGCTTTTTCTTCGGCTTTTTTCTTACTTGTTGCTGTGGCTTTTGACAATTCTTTTTCGTTGACAACCAGTTTGCTTTCAAAAAACTGTTCGTTTGGTCTGTGGTTTTTGACTTCATAAGTTATAAATTGAAACGACCATTTTTTCTTTTGAAAGTATTCGATCATATAACTTTTATGACTGGCTATTTTCCCTTCTAAAGATTCTAAGCTACTGAAATTGTTTATTATATATTTTACAATTACTTTTCGGCACATTTCTATCCCATAATCGAGATAGATCGCACCGATGAGAGATTCGATCAAATTTCCTTCAACATTGTCGTTAAAGCGATTGATATCTGTTTTGGTATCGAGTAGTTTGAGTACTTCCAGTTTTTTTCCAATTTGATTGAGATGCTCACGACTCACGAGTTTTGAACGCATTTTTGTCAGGCTACCTTCGTCTTTAGAAGGTAAATTGTCGTACAAATAAATGGCAGTGATATAGTTTAATACCGAATCCCCCAAAAATTCCAATCGTTCGTTATTGATACTATTTCCCTTTGCGTCTACCTTGTTTACAGAGCGATGTGTAAAGGCTTGTTTGTAAAAATGTTCTTTTCTGGGAACTATACCAATGCGTTTGTAAATTTCATTACAAAAAATCCCGTCCTTTTTAGAACGGGATTCGTTTTTGAAAAATATTTTTTTTAGAAAATACATTATTTTTCTACTTTTTTCATCAATATACAAGCGTTGTGTCCTCCAAATCCAAAAGTGTTGCTCATAGCCACTTTAATATCGCGTTTTTGAGCTTGATTGAAAGTAAAGTTCAACTTTGAATCAATGTTTTCATCATCTGTAAAATGATTGATTGTCGGAGGCCAAATTCCTCTTTGGATTGCCAAGATACAAGAAATAGCTTCGATCGCACCTGTAGCACCCAACAAGTGACCTGTCATAGATTTTGTTGAATTTAGATTCATTGTATAGGCATGTTCTCCAAACACTTCTTTGATAGCTTTTGTTTCGGCAATATCTCCAAGAGGTGTAGAAGTACCGTGAAGATTTAGTACATCTACATCTGTAGGTTGCAATCCAGCGTCTTTCAAACAGTTGATCATTACATTTTTAGCACCCAATCCTTCTGGATGAGGAGCGGTAATGTGATGAGCATCTGCCGACATACCTCCACCACCGATTTCGCAGTAGATTTTTGCACCACGAGCTTTTGCGTGTTCATATTCTTCCAATACCAAAGCACCTGCACCCTCTCCTAATACAAAACCTTCGCGGTCTTTATCCATTGGTCTTGATGCTGTTTTTGGATCATCGTTTCTTGTAGAAAGTGCGTGAAGAGCATTAAATCCACCAATACCCGCCATCGTAACTGCAGCTTCCGAACCACCTGTAACCATTACATCAGCCATACCCAAACGAATATAATTGAATGCATCGATGATAGCGTTTGTAGAAGACGCACAAGCCGAAACTGTAGTAAAATTTGGACCACGCAAGCCGTATTTCATCGAAATCAAACCACCTGCGATGTCAGCAATCATTTTTGGAATAAAGAATGGGTTAAATTTTGGTGTACCATCTCCGTTATTGAAACTTGTCACCTCATCTTGAAAAGTTTGCAAACCACCGATTCCAGATCCCCAAATTACACCTGCTCTATCTAAATTTATTTTTTCTAAGTCAAAGTTGGCATCCTGCATAGCTTCAGTTGCTGTAACCATTGCATACTGAGTATATCTATCCATTTTTCTTGCCTCTTTTCTGTCGATAAAATCCTCCGCTTTAAAGTTTTTTACCTCACAAGCAAATTGAGTTTTGAATTTTGACGCATCAAAATATGTAATAGGTGCCGCTCCACTAACACCGTTAATCAAGCCGTTCCAATATTCTTCGATATTGTTTCCTATCGGGGTAAGAGCCCCTAATCCTGTAACAACAACTCTTCGTAATGCCATATATTTATATACTATGTTTTATTAAAACAAAAATTTTTCTCAAAAATAAGAAAAACTTTTTACATTTCAATCATTCTAGAGAAATGTCCTAAATAAATTATTTAATTTATGTAAAATAATTGCGATCATACAAAAGTATTTTTGTCATTTCTACAAATAATGAAACCTTTTAATATTTAATAAATTAACTTTCTTTACTTTGAATGACATAATATTTATTACAAAAATTTTTATACAGTTCTTTATTTAAAGATAATAGAGTATAACAACACCTTTCATCACAAATGCAATGAAAGGTGTTTTTATGAAGTTATTAGTTTTTAGCTTCTTCAATATAAGAAATAGCTTGACCTACAGTAGAAATGTTTTCTGCTTGGTCGTCTGGAATTTGAATATCAAATTCTTTTTCGAATTCCATAATCAACTCTACTGTGTCCAATGAATCAGCTCCTAAATCGTTTGTGAAGCTTGCTTCGTTTGTTACTTCATTTTCGTCAACTCCTAATTTGTCAACGATAATCGCTTTTACTCTTGATGCAATGTCTGACATAATCTTTAAATTTAAATTTAACGGGGCAAAAATATAAAACTTTATACAATCCCCTCACTTTTTTTTTAATTTTCTTTAGTGCAAAAGTATTTTTTTTTCTATCTGCACTATTTTTTTTCTCCTTTATTTTGTTGCAAAATCTATTTTCGCTTAGCATCAAAGCTCGAAATGCCTCATCTTCAAAAAGGTTTAATGTAGTTTGCTCTGTACAAAAAAACTGCCTAAGAAAAAACTCAGACAGTTTTTTTTCAAAAATTATTTAACTATTTTCAAAATACCATTCTCTGCTTCATGAATATCATATTCTACCCCATTATAAAACACCTTTCGAATATAAAAAGATCTTTTTCCCTTTTCTGCAATAATCTTTATATAATCAAATTTATTATCATCATATTGCAATTTGTAATAAGAAGTTACCTCGTTGTTTTCTAGCAAATGTTCATAAATCAACATTAATATTATCACTTTTGGAGTTGAATTCCCTATATAATGAACCTTTGCATACCCTTCTACATTTTCCATTTTTTGACCATTGCGACGACCGCTTGTAAAATATAAATCGTTCCAATTTTCATCCGTCACAATTACACTAAGCTTTTCTTCTTTGTAAACATTTGTTTGAAACAAATCATTTCCCTGTTCATCTAAAAAACTTAAATGTAGAAAATTACAATCAAAATTTTCTTCGCTGGTTTTTTCATCAGATGTATTACACCCAACGAAAACAAATAAACTCATAAATAAATAAACTAACTTTTTCATAATTATCTCGGATTTATGTTATTAATCATATGTTGTTGATAAATATAATTTAACGAAGGATCTCCGTTAGATTCATTCCAATTTTCATAATCATACCAACCGTTATATTGTCCATTCCACCCCCAATTCATATTTATCACGCTTGCTATTTTTATTGTATCGGTATAGCCATTATTATATGTGGTAGTTCGATAAATAGCTTCATACCCATCAGCTACCCAAGCATGACAATTTTCATATGAATATGTTGTCTTACCTATTGTCCATCCAAAAACACCTATTTTTTTAGGTCTCGTTTTTATCTTTCTTATTCCACAGCCATCTAAATAAACAGGTTTAGAATTTATTAAATCATTTACTAAATCATCAGTGTTTAAGTTCATAACATTAGAAGCATTATAGCTATAATGAGTAACTAATGCATTTCTTGCGTCAGAAGAATAAGCTCCTGATCCTGTACAAGAATAACTCATAGAAACTTTAGCACCAATATCTTGCATAAAATATGCAACATTATGAGCCTCGGAAGTAGTATAATTTTGTTCTGTTACCACATTAGGCATATTGTTGATTTCGTAAATATTTGGATGATTGTAGTATTTCATAATCTGTGCTACAGCAGTTGCTACACAACCTGTAGGAGCAGTCCCTTGAGGGCAATTGTTGAATCTAACAAAGTTGTTATATCCAATAATACTAAATCCTGGTGTTGTACTTAAACTTTGTCCCCAAGCTGTTGTTAGATGAGGTCCATAAGTTTCTGTCACATCCTCCTGATTCACAATTTCTATTGGTGATAAAGGTGGTAAAGAAATTATGTTTCCATCGCTATCTGCTATACCAATAGAGAGTTCTGGATTTACAACATTCCATTGAGCGATTACATCTGCATTTGGTCTCACATTTTTTGTAATAAGATTATCAATCTTCAAATACTTAGTATATGCCCAATCTACAACCCCTCCGTACTCTTCTATATTCTCAAAATCAAATTTTCCAAAATTACTATACGCCAATATAGGCTTTTCAAATATAGAAGCAGATAGTACCACAAAACCTTTGTTATTAGCAAGGTTTATAGCATACATAATAGGAACTCCTCTGTCGTTTTCAATGGTTTGTACCTCTTCGATTTCATTAACAGAAAAAACTGGTAAGCCTTTTGCTTGGTTTGTTTTTCTATTCAAGAAATTAACAGCAGATTTTTTGGCTTGATCAATAGTAACAACAGTACTAACAGCAGTTTCCAAGTTTTCGGTTTCACTGCTTTTGGCATCTAAAGAAAACTCGTTTTGACAGGAAAATAGGCTAATTAATAAAAAGCCTAACAAACTTCTTCTACGCATACATATATGATATATTGATTAATAATTTTCAAAAAAAATCAAAAAAAATCAGAAAATCAAAAAAAATCCTTTTTTTAACAAAAATCATAATCAACAAATTAAAATACACTATTTTTTATTCAATAAAACAGTATGTATTTTGTTTGTCTCTATGGTAATTTCCTACTATCAACAAGGAATTATAAATAATTTTCTAAACAAAATTTCACATTTACCCTCCTTGAGCTTTGATAATTATTTTTTAAACCTGTTGTGCATTATGAAATAAAATAAAAAAAGTTGTTCATTTAACTGAAATTCAGTATATTTAGTTCGCTAAAACAAATAAAAAATGAACAACTTAGAGCAAATATACGAAAGAATTTTAGAAGTTTTAGAAGATTTTTTTCCTCATCAACTTTTACCTTATCAAAGGAGAAAGCCAAAAATGAGTGATTTAGAATTGGTGAGTTTAAATTTAACAGCAGAATATTTAAGTATTGATAGTGAATTACAACTCTTTAGAAAAATACCTAATTCTTTGAAAAACAAAATAGAAAGAAGTGTTTATAACAAAAGAAAACGAAATCTTTTTTATTATATAAATCAGATTAGGGAAAAACTTGCAATGTGTTTTAATAGAGAGGAGAGTTATTTTGTAATTGATAGTATGCCTTTGAAAATATGTGAAAATGCTAGAGCAATGAGAAGTAAAATTTGTAGAGACGAAAGTTTTTCATATCCTGATTATGGTTTTTGTGCTAGTCAGAAGTTACATTATTTTGGATATAAATTACACATAATCTGTTCAATAGAAGGTATTGTACAAAGTTTAGATATGACTCCAGCATCTGTTCACGATGTTCATTATTTAAAAGATGTTAGTTCTCAAATTCAAAATTGCGTTTTGATTGGTGATAGAGGTTATATATCGTCACAATATCAATTAGATTTGTTTAACACTGCTACTATTCAGTTAGATACACCTAAAAGAATAAATCAAAAAGATTACAAACCTCAATTTTATTTATTCAAAAAGAAGAGAAAAAGAATCGAAACTCTATTTTCTCAACTTTGTGATCAATTTATGATTAAAAGGAATTATGCTAAATCATTCAACGGTTTTAAAACACGAATTATCAGTAAAATAACTGCTTTAACCTTAATTCAATACATTAACAAATTTGTATTAAAAAAGGAAATAAATAAAATTAAAGCAAGTATAATTTAAAATGCACAACGGGTTTTTTTAAATAATACCCTATGTTTTTTACTCCTATGTACAATATATTTTCAGAAACAATGTATTATTTTTTTTCTGTATATGCTTTTTTTTTTAGAATTTTGCAGACAACTAATTTAGTTATATTCCTTCCTAATTTATGAAAAAAGTACTTTTATTAGCTTCAGGTTCAGGTTCTAATGTAGAAAACATTATCAATTATTTTGCTACTACTTCTCATGATATTTCTTTTGAAGTGATTGCCAATAAAAAAGACGCTGGTGTGTTTGAAAGAGCCAAAAGATTGCAAATTCCTGCTCATTACTACCCAAAATCGAGATTTGAAAACGGAGATTTTGCTCAATTTGTGAAAAATTTTCAACCCGATTTGATTGTTTTAGCCGGATTTTTATTGCTTTTTCCTGCCGATGTAGTGAAAGATTTCCCTAATAAAATCATCAATATCCATCCTGCTCTATTGCCAAATTATGGCGGAAAAGGCATGTATGGACATCATGTACACGAAGCTGTTTTGGCAAATAAAGAGGCATTTACAGGAATTACGATTCATTATGTAAACGAGCAATACGATAAAGGTGAAATCATTTTACAAGAAAAAACCAATATCGAAAATTGTACTACTGCTGACGAAATTGCTCAAAAAGTTCACGAATTGGAATACAAGTTTTTTCCAATTGTAGTAGAGAAATTGTTGTTTGGATAATGTCAGATTTAAGTACAAAGTATTAAGTATATTGTATTACATTTTACAACAATCCATTATAATAAATGAAACACTTTCAATACAAAAATTCAAGCATACGATATACCGATACAGGCAAGGGTACTTGTGTGGTATTTCTCCATGGTTTTTTGGAAAATCTGCACCTTTGGGACGAAATCATTCAAGATTTTTCGCATAAACATCGCATTATTACCTTAGATTTATTAGGTCACGGAAAGAGTGATTGTATCGGCTATATTCACACGATGGAAGACCAAGCAGATATGCTACACGCCTTGCTTTCTCACCTAAAAATCAGAAAAGTGATTTTGGTTGGTCATTCGATGGGTGGATATGTTTCTTTGGCTTTTGCCGAATTGTATGCAGACAATGTGAAAGGTTTGGTGTTGGTCAATTCTACCTCTCGTGCCGATTCGGACGAACGAAAAGAAAATCGAAATCGTGCAATAGAAATGGTCAAAAAAAACAAAAATCTTTTTATTCGCATGGCTATCCAAAATTTGTTTGACACCGAAATATTAGACACTATTTCTGATAAAGTTGAACAATTTACACAACAGGCATTAGAAACGCCAACGCAAGGAGTTATTGCCGCTTCGGAAGGAATGAAAGAGCGAAACGACCGTGAAGTTTTGTTGCATTTTTCACCTTATCCAAAATGTATCATCGTAGGAAAAAAAGACCCTATCTTGTCTGCAAAGGCTGTAGAAGAAGAAACTTTTGAAAATGAAACGCAATTTATCTCGTTGCCTTGCGGACATGTTGCTCCTATAGAATGCCCCGAACTTTTGAAAGAAAACCTAAAGTCTATAATCAAACAATGGTAAATGAACGATTCATTTACCATTGTTTTTTTATTTCCTTATAAGGTACAAAACACTATAAAAACAAAGTAGAAATTATCAGTGATGTGATGATAATAAACATTCCATCAAATTCATCATACAGAAAATTAAACCAATCTACCACAAGATTTAGTGTTGAAAATACAAACAATAAAAAAGCAAAGAAAAAGGTAGAATCTGCCAATAAATTGGCTTTGAATTTTATTTTCTGTTCGTCTTTTTTATCAAAATCCGTATATCCCCTGCCATTAGATTGTATTTTTTTCAAATCGTATCAAATAAGCGATGACAATAAAAATCATCGAAAGCAAACTTAAAAATAGGAATGTAAACATATCTTATTTTTTACTGATTTACAATTTCTAACATTTGCTCTATTACTTTTTTACTATTACCAACAAAAATGTGTTCGTTGTAAATAATTACAGGTCGAGCCAAAAAGGTATAATGCTCCAAGAGCAATTCTTTGCAATCGTTTTCCGAAAGATTTTTGTTCTTCAATCCTCTTTCTTTGTACAAAGTAGCTCGTTTGTTGATCAGCGACTCATAATTTCCAACTTTCTGATAAATTTCCTCCAATTGTTGCTGGTTCAACAGATTGGATTTGATTTCAATCAATTTAAAACGGTCGATATTTTCAATTTGACTCAATATCTTTTTGCAAGTATCGCAGGTTTTGAGGTAAAAAATTTTGTTCATTGTAAAATATCAATTTTCCTTCTGAATCACATACAATTTATCAGACAAACGAATTCTGAAAGGTACTTCAAAAGTAATTTTATCAGCTTCTTTCAATTCGTTTCCTTCTTTACCATTGATTCTAAAGTTTGGCATTTCTAAAGTTTGCTCTCCTGTAGTTGGTCCTGCTATCAAAATCGTATCTCCTGGTTTCAATTGTGGGTTGATTATACTAAATTGTGCCACACCTGCTTTTGAAAAGAAATGTTCTCCTTTGGCAACCAACAATTTTCTTTCGTGTTTCTTCTTGCGAATTTCAGTTACTTTTGCCACTTTTACAGGTACTACGCTTTCAAACACATTTCGTTCTTTTTTGAATTTCAAGGCTTCTGATTTTCCTTTTTTGAAAACCAAATTTCCGTTTTTCACACCTTTTCTCAAGCGTTTTTGCTCTTCGATTGGCAATTGAATGATGTCTAAACAGTTGTCCGAACAACATCCGTGCATCGTTTCGGCACATTCATCACATTGGATAAACAACAAATGACAACCTTCGTTGGCACAGTTTACATGTGTATCGCATGGTTTTCCACATTGGTGGCAGTGTGCAATAATATCGTCTGTGATTCTTTCTCCTAAACGATGGTCAAATACAAAGTTTTTTCCGATAAATTTACTTTCCAAACCTTGCTCTTTGATTTGGCGTGTATATTCGATGATTCCTCCTTCAAGTTGGAATACATTTTTAAACCCTTGGTGTTTGAAATATGCACTGGCTTTCTCACAACGGATACCACCAGTACAGTACATCAATAGATTTTTATCTTCCTTATATGGTTGCAATTGCTCGTTGATGATAGGCAAAGACTCGCGGAAAGTATCCACATCTGGTGTGATTGCTCCTACGAAATGACCAATTTCTGACTCGTAATGATTTCTAAAATCTACTACAATCGTATTTGGGTCTTCCAACATTTCATTGAATTCCTTCGCTTTCAAGTGTACTCCTTTATTGGTTACATCAAAAGTAGCGTCGTCTAGTCCGTCGGCAACGATTTTTTTACGAACTTTTACCGTCAATTTCAAAAACGACAAATCATCTTGCTCTACGGCAACATTCAAACGAATGCCTTTCATAAAGTCATAAGCCTCGAGTGTATCTCTAAAAGCTTCGAAATTTTCGGAAGGAACAGACATTTGTGCATTAATCCCTTCGTGAGCTACATAAGTACGCCCCAATGCATCTAATTTTGACCAAGCCAAAAACAAATCATCTCTAAATTTTTGTGGATCTTCGATTTTTGCGTATTGATAAAAAGACAAGGTAATACGCTTTTGACCAGCTTCTTCTATAAGCTGTGCACGCTCTTCGGCGCTCAATGTGTTGTACAGTTGCATGCTATAAACTATTTATGTTAGAAAATTAGGTTAAAATAAAATCTTTGTATTTTTTTCTCTCGCAGATTAGACAGATATTCACAGATTTTTTCTATTTCGTGTAATACGGTTTAAAGCAGATTTTCGCAGATTTTGTTTTTTTTTTGAAATTTCAAAAAAACATCAGCTAAATCCAAAAATCTTTTAATATCTGCGTGAAACAAAAAAATGAATTCAAAAAAAATATTTTACCTGTTGATTAAAAAACCTCAAATGGAGAGATTTGGTGCAAAGATAAGAAACTTAATTGAATAGATTTTATGATGAAAGTCATATTAAAGTTTTTTTCTACAAAAATTGCAGTTAGCCTCATTAGGATAGAATTTCATCGTCAATTATTTTCAGTTTTATTGTACCTTTGCAGCTTTAATAAAAATTTAGTCATTTATGATTATTCCAAAAACGAAAGAAGAAATAGAAATTATGCGTAAAGCTGCCCTAATGGTTTCAAAAACTTTGGGTATGTTGGCATCTGAAATAAAACCGGGGGTCACTACCAAAAGATTGAACGACCTTTCGGAACAATACATTCGCGACAATGGAGCAATTCCGGGATTTTTAGGTTTGTATGATTGTCCTGCAACCTTGTTGGCATCGGTAAACGACCACATTGTACACGGATTGCCAACTGACAAACCTTTGCAAGAAGGTGATATTGTTTCTTGTGATTTGGGGGCTATTGTTGAAGGTTTTTATGGCGATCACGCTTATACTTTCGAGGTTGGGGAAATTGATCCTGCCGTGAAAAAATTATTAGATGTTACCAAAGAATCGCTTTATATAGGAATCAGACAATACAAAGTAGGAAATCGTGTAGAAGATGTAGGACATGCGATTCAGAAGTTCTGCGAAGGTCATGGTTATTCTGTAGTGAGAGATTTGGTAGGACACGGTATTGGTCGCACTATGCACGAAGAACCTCAAATGCCAAACTACGGTAGAAAAGGATATGGAAAAAAGTTCATCGAAGGACAAGTTGTAGCCATCGAACCGATGATAAATATGGGTACAAAAAACACCAAAACCCTGAGCGATAAATGGACAATTGCTACCCGCGACGGAAAACCATCGGCACACTTTGAACACAATGTAGCCATCGTGGACGGAAAACCAGAATTGCTTTCAACTTTTGGATACATTTATCAAGCGTTGGGAATTACTTCAAACGAAGAAGACGAGTTTAGAAAAAATCCGTTGGTGTTATAAAATAAAGTAAAATAGTAGGGATGTATATTGTATAATGTAAAGATTGTTTTATCTTTCAATGCACTTTACAATATACATTTTACTTTTTACAAAATGCTAAAACTATGAAATCACTTTTCAAATTTATACTAAACCACATTCCTCGTCCTTTGTTGATAAGGTTGAGTTATATCGTACAACCCATAATTGCGTGGTGGTTGAAGGGAAACACTTTCACCGACCCAATTGATGGGCGTTCGTTTCGTAGTTTTTTGCCGTACGGATACAATAAACAAAGAAGTAATGTATTGTCGCCAAGCACTTTGTCGTTAGAGAGACATCGCTTGTTGTGGTTGTATCTGCAAAGAGAAACTAACTTTTTTACAGCACCTGCAAAGGTTTTGCACATTGCCCCTGAACAGGCCTTTTTTAGCATGTTTAGAAAAATGAAAAATCTGAATTACATTACTTCAGATTTGCATTCGCCCTTGGCTGATGTAAAAGCAGATATTTGCGATTTGCCTTTTGAAGACCATTCGTTTGATTGGGTCTTTTGCAATCATGTGTTGGAACATATTCCCAATGATATTCAGGCGATGAAAGAAATTTTCCGCGTATTGAAACCCAAAGGAACGGCTATTTTGCAAATCCCTCAAGATTTGAACAGAGCCACTACATTTGAAGACAATAGTATTATCGACAAAAAACAACGCACAGAGATTTTCGGTCAATACGACCATGTGCGTGTGTATGGCAGAGATTATTTCGACCGATTACGAAACGTAGGTTTTCAAGTAGAGGAAGTAGATTATACCTTGCAATTTACTACAGAAGAAATAAAAAAATATTGTTTAGCCCAAGGGGAAATTATTCCCATTTGTCGAAAAATATAAAATATAGGAACGAATTCAATGACGAACTCATTCCTTTTTTTATCGTTTTCTGTTCCCAAAAAGAAAATATAACAATATTCCTATAAATGGAAAAAATAAACATATTATCAACCAAAGCACATACTTCCATCCTTCCTCGTTTTTATATATTTTATAAATGGTATATCCCAATAATACAATATATACAGCCAAAAATAGGATTATGTGATAGGGACCTATTAAACTTAAAGGAATCATATTTTTATTTATTACAACAATAAGCAGTAGCCCAAACAGTACCTTCTGTAAAAGGAACAGCTTCAGCAGGACCAAGTTTTTCACAATTAATTAAATCTCCACTAGCTGTGCTTTCTGCAATTGCGGCAGATTGGGTCAAACCTACACCTACACAATAATATGTGTTCCAAAAACTGCACGGTCTACTACCATTATTATTTTTTGTTTTATCATTAAAAGTTGATTTGTCAGTAGAATAGATTTCATTTAAGTAAAATTCTAATATGAACACATTTAAGTCTTTTTTGTATTCTACAGGCATTTCTTTAAAATTTCCTACATATGAAGGAGTCTTAATGAAAATTTCCCCATTAACCTTTTTCTCAATAGAATATCTTTCATTTAATATTATAGTATCATCATATCGTTTAACTATAAAATCACTTAAAAACACTTTTTGCCCTCTAAAATAAAAATGTTTGAACACATCAGCGGAGTATACGATTCCAGTGTTTTCATTTTTCATTTTTAAGTTTTTTACTCCAAATACAAAAGCTTCATCTGTTATAGCTTCAATTTTTTTAAAGGAGTTTGACTTCTGTGCTATTGAAGTTTAGTACTTTTCTTTTGCAACTACATCATGTTTTTCATCTGTATTGCAACTAAAAACAACTGTGGCAATAAAAATTGCACTAAAGATACTTTGTTTTATAAATATTATTTTTGTGTTATACAATTTTAATAAACACTGCAAATATATTGTTTTTATTTAGAATAAAAAAGTGTTTAGTTATTTTTTTTTTCTAATAAACTTTTTAATAAAATAACTGTATTTTTGTATTTCAAAAATACCATTAGCTTTATGGATAAAGTACGTGCAAAAAAACATTTAGGACAACACTTTCTTACTGACGAAAATGTTGCCAAAAAAATAGCCGATACCCTTACACTAAACGGCTATGACAAAGTATTGGAAATCGGCCTGGAATGGGCGTACTCACCAAATACCTTTTGGGAAAAGACACCGAAACTTTCGTAGTGGAAATCGACACAGAATCTGTTGATTATCTGCAAGTACACTATCCAAAACTTCACGGAAAAATCATCGGAAAAGACTTTTTGAAATACAATTTTAAAGAGCATTTCGACAATCAACCTTTTGCTGTGATTGGAAATTTCCCTTACAATATTTCCTCGCAAATCGTTTTCAAAGTATTGGAAATACGAGATTTGGTTCCAGAATTTTCGGGTATGTTTCAAAAAGAAGTTGCCGAAAGAATTTGTGAGAAAAAAGGAAGTAAAACCTACGGAATTTTATCTGTATTGGCACAGGCATTTTACGATACCGAATACCTCTTTACTGTTTCGGAACATGTATTCAACCCACCGCCAAAGGTAAAATCTGGGGTGATGCGAATGCGTAGAAAAGAAAATTACAGTCTTCCTTGTAAAGAATCACTGTTTTTTACAGTTGTAAAGACAGCATTTAATCAACGAAGAAAAACCTTGAGAAACAGCCTAAAATCCCTGCTCAACGACAGTATCAAAGAAGACAAATTATTTGACCTAAGACCCGAACAATTGAGCGTAGAAGAGTTTATTTTACTAACTCAAAAAATTGAAACTCATGGAATTCAAACTCAGTAAGGAATACATCCACGAAATAGAAAAACTCATCGCCGACAAAAGCGAAAAGCAATTGCTCAAAATGTTGGCAGATGTGCACTTTGCCGATATTGCCGAACTCATCAACGAATTGGATGCCGACGATGCGGGATACCTCTTTAGCATCATCGAAACAGAAACCAGTTCGGAAATTCTTTTGGAACTCGACGAAGAGGTGCGTGAGAAAATCTTAACCAACCTTTCGGCGAAAGAAATTGCAGAAGAGCTCGACGAAATGGATACCGATGACGCGGTGGACATCATTGCCGAACTTCCACAAGAAATCAAAGAAGAGGTAATCTCTGAGTTGGAAGATGTGGAACACGCCAAAGACATTGTCGAACTCTTGCGTTATGACGAGGATACAGCCGGTGGTTTGATGGCGAAAGAATACATTCAGGCAAACGAAAACTGGAATGTACTCACTTGTATTCAAGAAATTCGTAAACAGGCAGAAAATGTATCGCGTGTACATTCGATTTATGTGGTAGATGACGAGGAACGACTCAAAGGTCGCTTGTCGCTCAAAGACTTGATTACTTCATCGACTACTACGCAAATCAAGGATATTTACATTCCAAAAGTAGATAGCGTAAAAATCGACACCAGCGATGTAGAAGTAGCTCGTATCATGCAAAAATACGACTTGGAAGCCATTCCAGTAATTGACGAAATGGGGCGTTTGGTAGGAAGAATTACTATCGACGACATTGTCGATGTCATCAAAGAAGAAGCAGACAGAGACTACCAGTTAGCAGCTGGTATCTCTAAAGATGTTGAAGCCGACGACAGCATTTGGGAACTTACCAAAGCGCGACTTCCGTGGTTATTACTTGCCTTGATAGGAAGTTTTGTTGCGGTAAATGTTTCGCAAAGTTTTAGCGAGGCGATGGAAAAATACGCCACTTTGTTTTTCTTTACACCACTCGTTGCTGCAATGGCAGGAAATGTAGGAGTACAATCATCGGCAATCATCGTACAAGGTCTTGCCAACAATACACTGATGGGCTCTATCGGTCGCCGATTGCTCAAAGAAATGTTGCTTTCGCTGTTCAACAGTGCCTTTTTGGCGGTTGTTTTGCTTTTAGCCACCCATTTCATTATGGGAACGAGCTACGAAATTTCAACAACGATTGTTTTGGCATTGGTTACCGTAATGATTTTATCAAGTTTAATAGGAACATTTGTACCGATTATGCTCAACAAATACGGAATCGACCCCGCTATTGCCACAGGGCCGTTTATCACTACGAGTAATGATATCTTTGGATTGTTGATTTATTTTACCATTGCAAAAATGATTTTAAGATTTTAAAAAACTATAAAAAAATACTTTTAATAACCCGTTGTGCATTTTAAATTATACTTGCTTTAATTTTATTTATTTCCTTTTTTAATACAAATTTGTTAATGTATTGAATTAAGGTTAAAGCAGTTATTTTACTGATAATTCGTGTTTTAAAACCGTTGAATGATTTAGCATAATTCCTTTTAATCATAAATTGATCACAAAGTTGAGAAAATAGAGTTTCGATTCTTTTTCTCTTCTTTTTGAATAAATAAAATTGAGGTTTGTAATCTTTTTGATTTATTCTTTTAGGTGTATCTAACTGAATAGTAGCAGTGTTAAACAAATCTAATTGATATTGTGACGATATATAACCTCTATCACCAATCAAAACGCAATTTTGAATTTGAGAACTAACATCTTTTAAATAATGAACATCGTGAACAGATGCTGGAGTCATATCTAAACTTTGTACAATACCTTCTATTGAACAGATTATGTGTAATTTATATCCAAAATAATGTAACTTCTGACTAGCACAAAAACCATAATCAGGATATGAAAAACTTTCGTCTCTACAAATTTTACTTCTCATTGCTCTAGCATTTTCACATATTTTCAAAGGCATACTATCAATTACAAAATAACTCTCCTCTCTATTAAAACACATTGCAAGTTTTTCCCTAATCTGATTTATATAATAAAAAAGATTTCGTTTTCTTTTGTTATAAACACTTCTTTCTATTTTGTTTTTCAAAGAATTAGGTATTTTTCTAAAGAGTTGTAATTCACTATCAATACTTAAATATTCTGCTGTTAAATTTAAACTCACCAATTCTAAATCACTCATTTTTGGCTTTCTCCTTTGATAAGGTAAAAGTTGATGAGGAAAAAAATCTTCTAAAACTTCTAAAATTCTTTCGTATATTTGCTCTAAGTTGTTCATTTTTTATTTGTTTTAGCGAACTAAATATACTGAATTTCAGTTAAATGAACAACTTTTTTTATTTTATTTCATAATGCACAACAGGTTTTTAATAGGAATATTTTTAGGAATAAATTATTCAACAATAGCACAAACAGAAAAAGGAAAATGGATTATTTCCGCAGGTACAGATGTAAATTACATAAACGAAAAACTGAAATCTAAAAGAGAGCCTTCAGAGCGACCAAATATTGACATTGAAAAGAAAATTCTATTACAAGCTGGCGTTGAAAACTTTGTAACAAACAATTTTTCAGTTGGATTAGCTCTTGGTTTTAAAAGTGAAAACAAAACAACTCAAAATTATTTACAAACTCAATTTACCACATTGGGATTGATAAAATATTATCCCGAGGTAGATGCAAATGCACGCCCATACCTTGGAACAGGGATTGGCTACACCTTTTTATTTGAAAACCAAGGTTATCGTTCAGACAGAATTGGAGGGCTTGCTTATGCTTTTGAAGGAGGATTATTAGTACCAATTACAAAAAATTTCGGTACCAATTTCAATATAGCGTACATAAGTAGAAATTTAAATTATGGTACAGAAGACGGATTTAAGTCAAGTAGTTTTGGAATAGGATTAGGATTTAGCCTATTTATTGGAAACGATTAAACATACTTTTAGCATAAAACGTTTAGCAAATATGATTAACTTTGTTAAACGTTTTTTATTTATCCCTATGAAAAAAATGTTAGTTTTTAAATACATCCCCAAAGGATATGATGCCATGGCATTTTTTCCTTTTATCCTACTAAAAAACAAAGGATTGAAGCAAGACCGCATACTTATCAACCACGAATCCATTCATCTAAAACAGCAAATAGAATTGCTGTGGATTTTGTTTTTTCTTTGGTATGGAATAGAATTTCTCATTCGCCTTTTCCAATACAAAAATACATATCAAGCCTACAGAAATATTTCCTTTGAAAGAGAAGCCTATCAACACGAAAACGATTTACATTATTTAAAAAAAAGAAAGGTTTTTGCTTTTTGGAGGTGTTTGTGAGTTGGGAATCACTTAATTTCTCAATGCTTAGAGCTCTAAATTTTTAAATTAAATACTATTATATGCTCCCTATACAACACCCCTCACACAACCAAAAAATATCCTTTGAAAATCCGTATGGAATATCGCTTTTCGTAAAACGCGAAGATGTTTTGCACGAGGAAATATCTGGGAATAAATTTCGAAAACTATATTACAATCTGTTGGAAGCTCAACGACAAGGCAAAACCAAGCTTTTGACTTTTGGTGGTGCTTATTCCAATCACATTGCGGCTGTGGCAGCCGCAGGACGAATTGCAAATTTTGAAACCATTGGGGTAATTCGTGGCGACGAATTGGCTACTAAATATTTAGAAAATCCTACATTAAAAAAAGCTTCGGAAGACTGTATGCAATTTTATTTCGCCACAAGAACCCAATATAGAGAGAAATATTCAATAGAGTTTTTAGCTGAATTGAAAGAAAAATTTGGCGATTTCTACCTTATTCCCGAAGGCGGAACTAACGAATTTGCTGTAAAAGGCTGTGAGGAAATTCTTACTGAAGAAGACCATTCGTTTGATTTCATCTGCTGTGCCGTAGGAACTGGAGGAACTATCTCTGGGATTATCAACAGTTTGCTACCTCATCAAAAAGCATTGGGCTTTCCTGCTTTAAAAGGAGATTTTATAAAAGACGAAATTGCTCAATATGCAAAAAACAATCGTTGGGAGTTGATAACTGACTATCATTTTGGAGGATACGCCAAGTTTAACGCAAATTTATCAACCTTTATAAAGGCATTTAGTCAAAAAAATTTAATACCTTTGGAACCGATTTACACTGGAAAATTGTTTTTTGGTGTAATGGATTTAATTTCTAAGGGATATTTTCCAAAAAACTCACAAATTTTACTAATTCACACCGGCGGTCTGCAGGGGTTACAATCAAATATTTTAGAAAAAATATGAAAAAGATTTTCAGCATTATTGTTTGTGCTTATTTTATGGTAGGATGTGGTGCTACCCATCAAGCTAAAGTTAGAGAACGAATCAATAGTAACAAAAATCCTAAAAAAGAAGTACTTTCGGCAACAACCACTGTAAAAGTAAAGCCCGATCACATCTCAGACTATGTAGAACAGTACAAGGATATCGCAATGGCAAATATGCGAGTGTATGGTATCCCAGCAAGTATCAAATTGGCTCAGGCTATCTTAGAATCTGGAGCTGGTAGAGGAAAATTGGCTACACAGGCAAACAATCACTTTGGTGTGAAATGTCAGAATGTTTGGGACGGTGAAACTATCAAACATACAGACGATGCCGTAGATGAATGTTTTAGAAAATACAACTCACCTGCCGAATCTTTCAAAGATCATTCTTTATTTTTAACTTCAAGAGCACACTACAAGCCCTTGTTTTCTTTAGACCCAGGCGATTACAAATCATGGGCAAAAGGATTGAAGAGAGCAGGTTACGCAACAGATCCAAATTATCCAAGTAAATTGATCAGCCTTATCGAACGCTATGAATTGTACAAATACGACGAAATCGTTTTAGGAGACAACTACAAACCTATTTACAATGAAGAAGATAACATTGTAGAAACAATAGTTATTTCTCACATAGTTCAAAAAGGCGAAACCTTATACAGTATTTCAAGAAAATATAACGTTACTATCGAACAGGTACGCAGTGCCAACAACATTTCTGGAAATACCATTTCTGTAGGGCAAAAATTAAGGATTTTAAAATAAAAAACTTATGTTATACCAAAGAAGTAAAGAGCTTTTCGTAGAAGCTTCAAACTATATTCCAGGTGGGGTAAACTCACCTGTTCGTGCATTTAAATCGGTTGGTGGAACACCTATTTATGTAAAATCTGCCAAAGGAGCATATCTTTACGACGAAGACGACCGCAAATACATTGATTACATCAACTCTTGGGGGCCGATGATTTTGGGTCATGCGTTTCCTCCTGTGGTTGAAGCAGTAATTGAAAAAACAAAACAAGGAACTTCGTTTGGAACACCAACTGCCATTGAAACAGAAATTGCAAAATTGGCAGTAGAAATGGTTCCAAACATCGACAAAATCCGTTTTGTAAACTCTGGTACAGAGGCTTGTATGAGTGCAGTACGTTTGGCAAGAGGATATACAAAACGCGAAAAAATCATCAAATTTAGAGGTTGCTACCACGGACATTCCGATTCGTTTTTGATTGCCGCAGGTAGTGGATTATCAACTTTTGGCGTGCCTTCAAGTCCGGGTGTTACCAAGGGTACAGTACAAGACACTTTATTGTCTGACTACAACGACATCGAGTCTGTAAAAGCCCTTTTCGAAGCCAACAAAGACGAAATCGCTTGTGTTATCATCGAGCCAGTAGCTGGAAACATGGGGTGTGTACCACCAGTAAACGACTTTTTGAAAAAATTGAGAGAGGTGTGTACGGAAAACAATGCCTTGTTGATTTTTGATGAGGTAATGACAGGTTTTCGTTTGGCAAAAGGTGGCGCTCAAGAATTATTTGGTATTGATGCCGACATTGTTTGTTTTGGAAAAGTAATAGGGGGAGGTTTGCCTGTAGGTGCTTTTGCTGCGAGAAATGAAATTATGGATTGTTTAGCTCCTGTTGGTCCTGTTTATCAAGCAGGTACATTGTCTGGAAATCCATTGGCAATGGCAGCAGGATTAACGATGTTGCAATCTATCAACAATGACAAAGAATTATTCGATAGATTAGAAGCAAAAACAGCATATTTAGAAAAAGGAATCCGTGAAGTTTTGACCAAAAACAACAAAACATTTGTGGTAAATCGTGTGGGTTCGATGATTTCTATCTTTTTCTGCGAAGGAAAAGTTGAAAATTTTGAAGATGCTGCGAAAGCCGATACACCAGAATTTAAAAAATTCTTCCACGATTTGTTGGAAAGGGGAATTTATATAGCTCCGTCGTCTTACGAAACTTGGTTTATCACCGACGCTTTGACTTACGAAGATTTGCACGAAACCATCGCAAAAATCGAAGAGGTTACGAGGTAATTTGAAAATTGGAACCGCAGAAATTTTAGTTCGATTTATTCTATGAAAATCATTGAACAAGTAGAAAAAGCTGAAAAAGAAATAAGAAAAAATCCTTACTTTCTTTCAAAGTTTTTACCCAAAAATCGACTTTATAAAAAATCATTTTTCAGAGGGAAACATGCTTTGTATTATGATGTGTTAGATGAAAAAAAATACAATCGCAATCATTTTTTTCAGAAGTAATAAGCAAAAATCCCTGAATTAAGAAAATAATGTTTTATATTAAGTCATAAATTCTTTAGAAGTTATCCCGACTTTTAAAATTTAGTTTTATTTCACGCTGATAAAGACAGATTTTTATAATTTTTTCTGTTGATTTGATTTTCGCTGATGTTTTTCTGATAAATCAAAAAAAACAAAATCTGCGGTAATATGCTTTAGACCGTAGGTTTAATCGTTTTTAAGTGCATTTTTTTTAATCATTTCAGAAAAAGATCTGTGATTATCTGCGAAATCTGCGTGAGAAAAAAAGTCAAGATGACTTCTTAATTTAAAATTTAACATTTAAAATAACAATAAACTTTATGTTTAAAGCAAAAACAAAAGCAATGATTGCGGCATTATTTATTGCCCTTTCATCAGTAGGAACAACACACGCTCAAGACGAGCTAATCAACAGAGTAAAAAACAACCAGAGTGCCAACAGTAAAGAAGCTTTCCAATTTACAGATGTAATCAACTTGGAAAATACATTTATCAAAGATCAAGGCTCGTCTGGTACATGTTGGTCGTATTCTGCCAATTCATTTTTAGAGTCAGAAATGATTCGTACAGGTAAAAAACCAGTGGAATTGTCGCAAATTTTTACTGCGAGAAATGCCTATATCGAAAAAGGAAAAATGTATGTACGTATGCACGGAGCATTGACTTTGGGTGAAGGTGGAGCCTTTCACGATGTAACCAATACTTTCAAAAAATATGGAACAGTGCCTCGTTCGGTTTATGAAGGATTGAATTACGGTACAAAGAGAAATCAAATGGCAGAAATGTCGGCGATTTTGGAAGCAATGTTGGGAGCAATCGTAAAAAATCCAAATGGAAAATTGACACCTAACTGGGAAAAAGCCTACACAGCAGTAATTGACAGTTATTTAGGAGAATATCCAGCTGAGTTTACTTACGAAGGCAAAAAATACACTCCACATACATTTGCTAAAGAAGTGGTAGGATTGAATATGGATGATTATGTTGAAATTTCATCATTCAAAGAATATCCATATTATTCAAAATTTGTATTGTTGGTGCCAGACAACTGGTCGTTTGATCAGGTATATAATGTACGCATGAATGAATTGATAGAAATCATTGACTCTGCTTTGAAAAACGGATATACAGTTGCTTGGGCAGGAGATGTTTCTGAAAAAGGATTTAGCTGGAAAAACGGTGTAGCTTATGTGCCAGAAATCGATTATGCAGATATGACAGCAGAGCAAAGAGCTGATATGTTCAACGGACCAAAACCTGAAAAAGTAACCACAGAAGAGCAAAGACAAGCGGCTTTTGACAACTACGAAACGCAAGACGACCACGGTATGCACATTGTAGGAATTGCGAAAGACCAAAACGGAAAAGAGTATTACATCATCAAAAACTCTTGGGGAGCAAGCAACGACTACAAAGGGTATATGTACATGACAAAAGAGTATGTAAAATTGAAAACAACCGACATTATGTTGCATAAAAATGCAGTGCCAAAAGCAATTGCGAAAAAATTAGGCTTACAAAATTTGCAGGTAAAATAAAAATATGTAAATTTGCCAACTGAATTTAAAATATTAACAATAACAAAAGGCTGTTGATTGGTTTACACCTTTTAGCAATAAAAGCTTCGAAACTGGTAGCAGTCATTAAATTAAAGATTTATCATGAGAAAAGGTATTCACCCAGAAAATTACAGATTAGTAGCATTCAAAGACATGTCAAACGATGATGTGTTCATTACAAAATCAACAGTAGAAACAAAAGAAACAATTGAAGTGGACGGAGTAGAGTATCCAGTTTACAAAATGGAGATTTCTCGTACATCTCACCCTTTCTATACTGGTAAATCGAAATTGATCGATACAGCAGGTCGTATCGACAAATTCAAATCAAAATACGCGAAATTCAAAAAATAATTTTTGTATTTATAAAACAATAAAACCTTCCGAAATGGAAGGTTTTATTGTTATCATTTACCATCTATCTGCTCTTCTATAGCATCCCAAAGTCCGATGCGTTTTTCCAAAGCTGCAATAGACACCCATTCAGCTTCTTTCCATTTTTGAGAAGAATCGCCACAGAGTTCACTTATCATCTGCATCGCCATTGGTCCATGTTCGTCAGCATCTAATTCGATATGTCGTTCGAAATAATAAATCAATTTAGTCAAATCTATATCGGTGAGATTTTCTTGAAAATTTCGCAAAATCTCTGTAAACATATTTGGAATCAAATCTTCACGACCAAAAGTAAAAACAGCGGCAATTTCGTGTGGTTTTCCATTTTCTATCACTCGAAAAGTAAATTCTAAAAACTCTTTTACCTTTGGATGTAACTCACTTTGAGCTATTGCTTGAAAAACATTTTTTGACTGCTCTACTAATGAAATAAAAACATCTAATTGTTTTGTTGACGCTCCACATTGCTTCATCGCATCTACATACATTTCATAATGACTTTGGCGTTTTCCGTCGATTGTCAAATCAGTTTCTTCGGCTACGACAATTTCATTAATTAAATAACGAATTTCTGGATTTCCTACAGGAAGCCAAGGTGTAGTAGTGCAGGTCAAACTATTTTGCAGGGCTTTTAGCAACGACATAAAATCCCATACAGCATAAACATGATTTTCTAAAAAACAGTACAAGTCTTCAATTTTCTGTACTTTGCTATACAACGAATGGTGTAATAATTGTGTCTTTTGTTTTTGTATCGATTGATTGATGTTCATTATTATAGATTGAAAGATTTAGAAATTAAGAGATTGGGAAATTTGAAGATTTGAAGGTTTGGAAATTAAGCTCATTTTCAAACTAAAAATGCCTTTCTAAAAAGAAAAGCATTTTTAAAAGTCTTATTTAAAAGCGTTGAATCCTGTTACATCCAAACCGGTAATCAACAAGTGAATATCGTGTGTACCTTCGTAAGTTACTACAGATTCTAAGTTCATCATATGTCGCATGATTGAGTATTCACCTGTAATCCCCATACCTCCTAACATTTGACGAGCTTCACGAGCAATTTCCAATGCCATGTTTACATTGTTTCGTTTTGCCATCGAGATTTGAGCAGAAGTAGCTCTTCCTTCGTTTCTCAAAACTCCCAAACGCCAAGTTAATAATTGAGCTTTAGTGATTTCTGTAATCATTTCAGCCAATTTCTTTTGTTGCAATTGAAATGCTCCGATTGGTTTTCCAAACTGCTCTCTTTCTTGAGAGTAACGCAACGCTGTGTCGTAGCAATCCATTGCCGCTCCGATAGCTCCCCAAGCGATTCCATAACGAGCAGAATCTAAACATCCTAGTGGTGCTCCTAATCCAGATTTTCCTGGCAATAAGTTTTCTTTCGGAACTTTCACATCGTTGAATACCAATTCACCTGTTGCAGAAGCTCTCAAAGACCATTTGTTGTGAGTTTCTGGAGTTGAAAAACCTTCCATACCTCTTTCAACAATTAACCCATGGATACGACCTTCTTCGTTTTTAGCCCAAACTACCGCTATATCAGCAAAAGGAGCATTTGAAATCCACATTTTAGCACCGTTTAGCAAGTAATGATCTCCCATATCTTTGAAGTTGGTAATCATTCCACCGGGATTTGATCCGTGGTCTGGTTCTGTCAAACCAAAACACCCCATCATTTCACCAGTTGCTAATTTTGGTAAATATTTTTGTTTTTGTTCTTCGCTACCGTATTTCCAAATAGGATACATTACCAATGAAGATTGAACCGAAGAAGTCGAACGAATTCCTGAATCTCCTCTTTCAATTTCTTGCATCAACAATCCATAAGAAATTTGATCTAATCCAGCCCCTCCGTATTCTACAGGAATATAAGGTCCAAATCCTCCGATTTCTCCCAATCCAGGAAGTAAATGTTTTGGAAATTCAGCTCTCTGAGCGTAATCTTCAATAATTGGAGAAACTTCTTTTTTTACCCATGCACGAGCGGCGTCTCTTACAAGTTTATGCTCCTCTGTTAATAAATCATCTAAGTGATAGTAATCTGGAGCTTGAAATAAATCTGGTTTCATAAAGTATTTAATATATTCTTCCACAAAAATAAGGATAATTAACAACATTCACTAATAGAACCCTATTTTTTTACAAAAAACAAAGGTTGCCATTTCTGACAACCTTTGATTATTTTAGTATTTTGAAATTATTTTCTCACAACTTTGATGATTTGACTGTTTTGACCTACAGAAATCTTCACCATGTAAGTTCCTGCTGGCAATTCTGTCATATCAACTGTTACATTATTTGATATTGTATCTTGAACCATCAATCTTTGACCAGTCATCGAATATACTTCGATAGAATCAATTGTTTCTTTGTAAGAAATATTGATTACTGAATCCGTTGGGTTTGGATACAATTTCAAGTTTGCAACGTCTAAATCATTGATTCCTACTGTTACGTTTACTGCAATCGGTGTTGGTAAACTTCTACATCCTTGCGGAGTAACGATTACTGCATAATAAACAGTTCCATCAACGATTGGCATATTTGGCATCAATAGATTAGTTCCCGTATGTGCATCTTCTTCAGTAATATACCACTCGATACTTCCTTGTTCCATTACGATGTCTGCAATTGTGCTTCCTTCTTCCAAATCTTGAGGCGAAACTCCTGTTGGTGCACTTGGCGTAGGAATTACAGATACTGACACTAAAGCTGCATCAGACAAACATCCATTTTGCAATCTTCTTACATAATAGGTTTGCGACACTAAAGCTGTAGATGGGGCTAATGCTACATCAGTTGCAGGAGTTGCAAACCATTGGTACGAAATTCCTGTTGTAGTTGGCAATACAATATCTTCGATTCTTGTATTTTGACAAACAGATTGCGGTGCAATAACTGGAGCTACAGAACTGTTAACTCTTACCACAATTGCTTTTCTATTACTTACACAGTCATCTAATTGTTGCTCTCCATAATATACTCCATTTGCCAATGGTGTAGTATCAGCCAATGGCGTAGTACCATTTGAAGTACTGTACCATTTTACAACTGCTCCTGTAGCAACTCCTGATACATGCTCTTCTAAATCTCCAACTTGACCTGGTCCACAGATATCGATTACATTTTCTTGGAATCCGTTCAATTCAGATAAGATAGAAACCTGAACTGGCATTCTCTCTGTTTCACAAACCCCATTGATTTTTTCAACATAGTAAACTGCATTTGTCAACACGATGTTTGCCCCTAATGGATTAGCTGCCGTCTCAGATGTATACCATCTCAAGTTATTTGTTCCATCCAACACAGCTGTTCCAACTGTAGTGTTGTAACATACTGCCACTTCACTTTGAGTTAACGGAGTTGGCATTTCATAAACTGTAACCTGTACAGGTATTTTAGTTGATTGACAACCATGCAATACTTGATTTACATAATAGGTATTTGTACCGATTGGCAATGTAGCTGTTGATGCTAAAGGAGTTGTTGACGTTTCTGAATCAAACCATTGAACAGTAGCACCAGGGGTAAATGAATTTACTGAAAGATTTGCTACTGTAGCACCTTCACAGAATTCTTGATTGTTATTTACCGTTACGTTTACTCCTCCAACAATAATAATATCAACAGGTTGTTTTCCACTTTCACACGATTCTGAAATCAACTTCACAAAATAAGTACCATTTGCTGCTATCTCAGTAATTGGAGTTTGAGATGCCATAGTAGCATACCATTCGTAAGTAACCCCAGGAGATCTTTGGAAATCTAAATCGTCAACAGATGTCGTAGTACAATATGCCTCAGTATCTAAACCTGGGAATGTTATGTTTGGTACAACAACAGTAGTTTCAACAATCGTTTCACACAAATTACCTGAATCTGAAATTGTTACTGTTACAGGTATTTCTCCAGATACAGCAGATGAGAAATACACCTCTCCTACAGACTCTCCATTATATGGTTGAGTCTTAGCTTCGTCTAAGTATAATTTATCTACCGGTGACCACACTTTAGTTGTAGGTACCATTTTAGATACTTTTACATTATCCAAATACCATGCGTCTACATTAGTTATTCCATCTGATTTTAATACAAAACGAATTTTCACATTATCAAATGCATTCCCAGTAGGTCTTGGCAAAATCAATTTCTCTGAACGCCATAAATCATTATTATCACCAGCAGTAGTCAAACCTCCCCAAGCAGGATAAGTAAATCTTGCAAAGCGTACATTTTGAGTTAATGCTGTACTTCCTCCAAAATAATGAGCTGGAAGGAAGTCTGACCAAGATTCACCTCCATCTAAACTATATTGCAAACGACCATAATCCCAATTAAATGTTGGTTGTGTAGCTTCTAATATTGCAATATTATCAAAAGTAATCTGTAATCCTTCTGCATCAGAGAAATCAAACGTTTGATCGATTGTCAATGTACTATTTGCATTGAATCCATGGGTCCATCTGATGGCTGATTGACCTTCTGTTGTTAAATTAGTAATTTCTGTAATAGTACCTCCAGTACCTTCCAATGATAATCCTGTGATTCCATTTTCAAAACCTGTTGTAAAAACAGTTTGTCCAGGCAATAAATTATCAACTGGATTTTCTTTTAAAATAGATAATTTAACCACATCATCTACACATACTGTGTATTCTTCTTCCAAATCTTGGTAACCTAATTTGATTACATTTACTTCAAAATCTAATCTTTTAGCACAAGCTCCATTTGATTGAGAAGCAACTAATGAATAGGTTTGTGAATCTTGCAAATTGAAAATCCAACCTGTATCTTTATTACCAGAAACACCAGTATTTGGAATCCATTCAAACTCATCATAGTCTTCCAATCCTGCTGTTACAGTCACCAACTCTGAATCTGAACCTTGACATGCATCTATTGTTGTTGCAGACAGAGCAACTGTAGGTGGTGTTGATATTGTTACCTCAACTTCAGTTGCTGGTGAAAAACAAAGAGCTGTTGCATTAAATAAAGTATTTGGACGGAAAGCTGATGTAGAAGTATTTCCACTTGATTGTCCAGCAGCATTAATTACTCCACCTGTTACTGTTTCCAATAATTGTTGAGCTGTTCTTTGATCTGCAAAAGTTACTGTAGTTTGAGTTGTAGGGGCCGTATGATACAAAGTGGTACCAGAAGCTCCAAAGTTTCCATAATTTTCATTACTCCAGTTTACTTGAACAACAATATTACTTGTACCATCCCATACAAATGGAGCATCAAATTGATATATATTATCTCCTGCAGTTACAGATTGAGCAGGATTTGAATATACTTGAGTCAACCCTTGTACATGTGATGATGTTGCTGTAGCTTGAGTTGTTGAACCTATATGAATAGTAAAATTATTTCTTGCCACAGAACTTCCTGTTACAACTTGGAAACCAACAGAGTTAATCGGACCTGGAGCAATATTAGCAGCTAATAATTCTTCAGCTGTATAAATATATTGATGTTTATATCCTCCCCAAGAATGGTAAAATGGATTTTGTCCTTGAGCTGTTGAAATAGCTGTCCCATTTCCTACTTGTACATTTGCACCAGGAGCTATCGCTCCTGCTTTTACATAATAAGTTGTATTTTCCTCTAATGTTGGAGTATCGAAAGTAGCTCCTGTATGCACATATTCTGCATTAGGATTTTCAAACCAATATAAAGTACCACCTGCTTCAGCAGTTGCTGCTAAGTTAGTTGTACCATACCCACAAATTGTACCAACTGTTGTCGTTAATACTTCTGGATAATTACACATAGTTGTAAATATATGAGGTACAGGAACCCAAATACTTTGGTTTGTGGCTGTACAATTAGTTCTGATATAGAATTGATATTCTGTAGCAGGTGATAAGCCTGTAAAGTTTACAGTAGAAGTTCCAGTTGCAGTTCCAGATTGAACCAATCCTGCAGCTCCCGAGCCTGCATTACCAGATGTTCTCAATTCCCATGGAAACGTTGCGGTTGCTTCAAAAATATCAGTATTCCAAGAAACTGTCGCACTATTTTTTGTAATATTTGACGATGTAACTCCCGTAGGTGGAATACACAAACTTGACGCTGCTTGAGTAATACTTACATTATCAATATACATAAAGAAATCTCCTGAATGTCTTACCCCTCTTGCTCGTATATAAAACTCATCAGAATACACTTCAGGAATAGTTGCTGTATGCGTTTTAGTGGCACATGACATAGACACAATGTGATTAGCTCCTCCTACCTGTGCAAACTCTGTCCAAGGACCTGTTGTAGAAGTTGACCATTCCCAATATAAGGTAAAATCTCCTCCTGGTGTTGGAACAGTTGGCATTTGCCAATCATAGTCTATCACTTTATATTCATAAGTAATTGTCACTATGCCTCCATTTGACGGTCCAATATTTGGTGTTCTAACACTCGAACTTGTTGCTGACCCCCATAAATTTCTTCGTATAGAATTCGGTCCTTCACATGGAAGAGTAGAAGTACTACCCCATCCTCCATCCCAACCTCCTAAATTAGTTACTGTATTCCAATTCTGCTGATAGTTGATCTGTGCTATAGATAAACCACCAGAGAAGAGAAACAGCAACAAGAACAAGAAATTACTCAATTTCCTTTTCTTTTGATTAAAGAATCTAAATTCTTTGTTTGTAATTTTTCTCATACTCAAAATACTATTTATTAATTTCTAAAATTAGGCTCTAAATGTAAGAAATTTTTACATTAGTTTTTCAACTTACCTATTAAAATTTAACATTTATTTTTAGTCATTACCTCTCAACCTCTTTATTTCCGTGCTTTCTCCTTTATTTTGAAACAAAAAAAATAGAGCTATCATTGCTGATAGCTCTATCAATATTGCAAAATTAGGCTTCTCCTTTGGGTTCAAACGGCAATTGATACACTTCTTTTACAATTTCTTTCGAATTTGTATTTTGGTTATATCTCTTGATGTTTTCTTCCAAAGCCTTTAGCAATTGTTTTGCTTGCGTAGGTGCCAAAATGAGTCGGGAATGTATTTTGGCATTTGCTACTCCAGGCAACAATGAGGCAAAATCTAATACAAATTCGTGTGTAGAATGATTTACTATCACCAAATTGCTATATTTTCCCAAGGTTGCTTCAGGTTCTACATCTACCTGAATACGCTTCTTTTCCTCATTCATAACTTAATCTTAATTTTCATTTTCTTCTGTTGCTACTTTGTCTTTATGACTTACTACTGTATGGTCGTATTTTCTCATACCTGTACCTGCTGGTATTCTGTGTCCTACGATTACATTTTCTTTCAACCCAATCAAAGTATCTACTTTTCCTGCTACTGCTGCTTCGTTCAACACTTTTGTTGTTTCCTGGAATGATGCCGCCGAAATAAACGATTTTGTTTGTAACGACGCTCTGGTAATTCCTTGCAAGATTGGTGTTGCCGTTGCTGGTTCTACATCTCTTGCTTGTACCAAATTCTTGTCTTCGCGTTTCAAGATAGAGTTTTCATCTCTCAACTGACGAGTTGACACCAACTGTCCTTCTTTGAGATTTTGAGAATCTCCCGCATCTTCTACGATTTTCATTCCAAACAAACGGTCGTTTTCTCGGATGAAATCATCTTTGTGTACCAATTGTTCTTCCAAAAATAAAGTATCCCCAGCTTCTACAATTTGTACTTTACGCATCATCTGACGAATCACAACTTCAAAGTGCTTGTCGTTGATTTTTACCCCTTGCAAACGATATACTTCTTGAATTTCGTTTACCAAATACTGTTGTACAGCAGATGGCCCTTGGATTCTCAAAATATCGTCTGGCGTAATGGCACCGTCAGACAATGGTGTTCCTGCTTTTACGAAGTCATTTTCTTGTACCAAGATTTGGTTCGAAAGTTTTACTAAATACTTTCTCTCCTCTCCTGTTTTCGACTCGATGATGATTTCGCGGTTTCCTCGTTTGATTTTTCCGAAAGATACTACTCCATCTACTTCTGATACTACCGCTGGGTTTGAAGGATTTCTCGCTTCCAACAACTCGGTAATTCTTGGTAAACCTCCTGTGATATCCCCTGCTTTTGAAGATTTACGAGGGATTTTTACCAATACTTTTCCTGATGAAATCTTATCTCCGTCGTTTACCATCAAGTGTGCACCTACTGGTAAGTTGTACGAACGAATCAACTCTCCTGATTTGTCGTAAATCAACAAGGTTGGAACTAATTTTTTATTTCTCGATTCTGTAATTACTTTTTCTTGGAATCCTGTTTGCTCATCGGTTTCAACGATAAAGGTTTGTCCTTGCTCGATGTCTTCATAAGCTACTTTTCCAGTAAATTCTGAAATAATTACCCCATTATAAGGGTCCCATTTACAGATTATTGTTCCTTCGTCGATTACTTCTCCGTCTTTTACATAGATAGTCGAACCGTAAGGAATATTGTGTGTATTCAACACGATTCCTGTATTTACATCTACCAATTTCAACTCTGTAGAACGCGAAATTACAACTTGTACTTTGTTTCCTTCTGCATCTTCTCCATCTACCGTACGCAAATCTTCGATTTCTAAGCGACCTTTGAATTTGGCTGTAATAGTAGAGACCTCTGAAATGTTTCCTGCAGTACCTCCCACGTGGAATGTACGAAGCGTCAACTGTGTACCTGGCTCTCCAATCGACTGAGCAGCTACTACTCCTACAGCCTCTCCAATTTGTGCCATTTTACCTGTTGCCAAGTTGCGACCGTAACATTTTGCACAGATTCCAGAATCTGCTTGACAAGTCAATGCCGAACGAACTTCGATTTTCTCTAATGGTGACTTGTTGATTGCATTGACGTGTACTTCTTTGATTTCTTCTCCAGCGTGAACGATTACCTCGTTTGTCAATGGATTGATTACATCTTCCAAAGCTACACGACCCAATACTCTTTCTCCAAGGGGCTCAATGATTTCTTCATTCTTTTTCAATGCCTCAAACTCGATACCTCTCAATGTACCACAATCATGTGTATTGATGATTACATCTTGAGCTACATCGTGCAAACGACGCGTTAAGTATCCAGCATCGGCTGTTTTCAATGCGGTATCGGCAAGACCTTTACGTGCACCGTGCGTTGAGATAAAGTATTCAAGAATCGATAAACCTTCTTTAAAGTTTGAAAGGATTGGGTTTTCGATGATATCCCCTCCAGATGCAGTAGATTTTTTAGGTTTTGCCATCAATCCACGCATACCTGTCAACTGGCGAATCTGCTCTTTCGAACCACGGGCTCCTGAATCAAGCATCATATATACCGAGTTGAATCCTTGTTGGTCTTCACTAATGTTTCTCATTGCCAATTCTGTCAATTGTGCATTGGTAGAAGTCCAAATATCGATTACCTGATTGTAACGCTCGTTGTTGGTAATCAATCCCATGTTATAGTTCATGGTAATACCGTCAACTTGCTGATTTGCATCATCAATCAACGATTGTTTTTGTTCTGGAATTTTAATATCACCTAAAGAGAAAGACAATCCTCCTCTAAATGCGTATCCGTATCCCATATCTTTCATATCGTCCAAGAATTTTGCAGTAGTTGGTACATCTGTTACTGCTAAAATTTTTCCGATAATATCTCTCAATGATTTTTTGGTCAATACCTCATTGATAAATCCTGCTTGTTCTGGAACTACCTCGTTAAACAAGATTCTTCCTGCTGATGTTTCAATGATTTGATAAACCAATTCTCCATCTTTGTTGAAATCTTTAGCTCTTACTTTTACCGCTGCATTCAAATCCAATCTTCCTTCGTTGATTGCGATATTTACCTCTTCGGCAGAGTAGAATGTAAGACCTTCTCCTTTTACGATATGCTCTGGAGTAGATTTTCTGATTTTGGTCATATAGTACAGACCCAATACCATGTCTTGCGAAGGTACGGTAATCGGAGCTCCGTTTGCAGGGTTCAAAATGTTGTGCGATGCCAACATCAACAACTGTGCTTCCAAGATTGCCTCTGGTCCAAGTGGCAAGTGAACCGCCATCTGGTCACCGTCGAAATCGGCGTTGAACGCTGTACACACCAATGGGTGTAAACGAATCGCTTTACCTTCAATCAATTTTGGTTGGAATGCTTGAATACCTAAACGGTGAAGCGTAGGAGCACGGTTGAGCAATACTGGGTGTCCTTTGATTACATTTTCAAGAATATCCCATACTACTGGTTCTTTTTTATCGATGATTTTCTTCGCCGATTTTACCGTTTTTACGATTCCTCTTTCGATTAATTTACGAATTACAAATGGTTTGTATAGCTCTGCAGCCATATCTTTTGGCAAACCACATTCGTATAATTTCAATTCGGGACCTACAACAATTACCGAACGAGCTGAATAATCTACACGCTTTCCTAACAAGTTTTGACGGAAACGACCTTGTTTACCTTTCAATGAATCTGAAAGTGATTTCAATGGTCTTTGAGATTCTGTTTTTACAGCAGTAGCTTTTCTTGTGTTGTCAAACAACGAATCTACTGCCTCTTGCAACATCCTCTTTTCGTTTCTCAAGATTACCTCAGGAGCTTTGATTTCAATCAATCGTTTCAAACGGTTGTTACGGATGATTACTCTACGGTACAAATCGTTTAAATCCGAAGTTGCAAAACGACCTCCATCAAGTGGTACTAACGGACGCAATTCTGGCGGAATCACAGGAATTACTTTCAAAATCATCCACTCTGGACGGTTTTCTCTATTTTCGTTTGATTCGCGGAATGCCTCTACTACTTGAAGGCGTTTCAAAGCCTCAGTTTTTCGTTGTTTAGATGTTTCGTTGTTGGCAATATGACGCAATTCGTAAGAAAGTTGTTCCAAATCGATACGGCTCAACAAATCTACGATACATTCTGCCCCCATTTTTGCAATAAATTTGTTAGGGTCAGAATCATCAAGGTATTGGTTTTCCATAGGAAGAGAATCCAAAACATCTAAATATTCTTCTTCTCTTAGGAAATCCATCATTTTCAATTCTTCGCCTTCAGGACCTTTTGCGATACCTGGCTGGATTACCACATACTTTTCATAATATATGATTTCATCCAATTTTTTTGACGGCAATCCCAACAAATAACCAATTTTGTTTGGCAATGAGCGGAAATACCAAATATGAGCAATAGGTACTACCAAATTGATGTGTCCTACGCGGTCTCTTCTTACTTTTTTCTCAGTAACCTCTACCCCACAACGGTCGCACACGATACCTTTGTAGCGAATTCTCTTATATTTTCCACAAGCACACTCATAGTCTTTTACAGGACCAAAGATACGCTCACAAAACAATCCGTCTCTTTCTGGTTTGTGTGTACGATAGTTGATAGTTTCTGGTTTTAAAACCTCACCTCTCGATTCTTGAAGGATAGACTCTGGAGAAGCCAATCCAATAGAGATTTTGTTAAATCTACTTGGTTTATTTTTGTTTGACATAATTTGAAAAATTATTTTGAGGTTTAAAGTATATTGTGCTTCAAACGATAAAATCTTTTTTAATAATCGATTGATTTGAAAATTTCTGCCATTCAAAATGAAATTATTTTCATTGAAAAAATCAAAAATTGAATGACAGAAATTTCATCAATAAATTACGATTGTTGATTACTCTTCCAATCTAATATCTAAAGCAAGACCTTTCAACTCGTGCATCAATACATTGAATGATTCTGGCAATCCTGGTTCTGGCATTGGTTCACCTTTCACGATTGCTTCATAAGTTTTAGCTCTTCCTATTACATCATCTGATTTTACAGTTAGGATTTCTCTCAAGATGCTCGATGCTCCGTAGGCTTCTAATGCCCACACCTCCATCTCTCCGAAACGCTGACCTCCAAATAGAGCTTTACCTCCTAATGGTTGTTGTGTAATCAATGAGTATGGTCCGATCGAACGAGCGTGCATCTTATCATCAACCATGTGTCCTAATTTCAACATGTAGATCACCCCTACTGTTGCTTTTTGGTCGAAACGATCTCCTGTTCCTCCGTCATATAGATAAGTATGTCCAAATCTTGGTACACCTGCCTCGTCTGTCAATGCATTGATTTCGTCTAACGATGCACCGTCAAAGATAGGAGTTGCGAATTTTTTACCTAATTTCTTACCAGCCCATCCCAATACTGTTTCGTAAATCTGACCAATGTTCATACGCGAAGGTACCCCAAGTGGATTCAACACGATATCTACTGGTGTTCCGTCTTCCAAGAATGGCATATCTTCATCGCGAACGATTTTTGCCACGATACCTTTGTTTCCGTGACGACCTGCCATCTTGTCCCCTACGCGTAGTTTACGCTTTTTAGCAATATAAACTTTCGCCATTTTCAAAATTCCTGATGGCAATTCATCTCCTACAGAAATCATGAATTTTTCACGACGCAACGATCCTTGCAAATCGTTTAATTTGATCTTATAATTGTGCAACAAATCAGTAATTAAGGCATTTGAATGATCATCCAATGTCCATTGTCCTTGTGTCAAATGTGAAAAATCTTCAACAGCCATCAACATTTTGTGAGTGTATTTTTTACCTTTTGGCAATACTTCTTCTCCCAAATCGTTTTGTACTCCTTGCGAAGTTTTTCCATTTACTATCTGGAACAATTTATCAACTAACTTTTCCTTCAACTCATTGAATTTTACTTCAAATTGAGTTTCTAAAATTGCAATATCTTCTTTGTCTTTTTGACGCTTGCGTTTGTCTTTTACAGCTTTTTGGAACAATCTCTTATCCAAAACTACCCCTCTCAACGATGGAGACGCTTTCAAAGACGCATCTTTTACATCACCTGCTTTGTCACCAAAGATAGCACGAAGTAATTTTTCCTCTGGCGTTGGATCTGATTCTCCTTTTGGAGTAATCTTACCAATCAAAATATCTCCAGGTTTTACTTCGGCTCCGATGCGAATCATACCGTTTTCATCCAATTCCTTAGTTGCCTCTTCAGAAACATTTGGAATATCGTTGGTCAATTCTTCAGATCCTAATTTTGTATCTCGAACTTCTAATGTATGCTCGTCGATATGGATAGATGTAAAGATATCATCTCTTACTACTCTTTCAGAAATTACAATCGCATCCTCGAAGTTGTATCCTTTCCAAGGCATAAACGCCACTTGAAGGTTTCTTCCCAATGCCAATTCTCCGTTTTGAGTAGCATATCCCTCACAAAGTACTTGTCCTTTTTGTACTCTATCTCCTTTTCTTACGATTGGTTTCAAGTTGATTGTAGTACTTTGGTTGGTTTTGCGGAATTTGATTAGGTTGTACACTTTTTCATCTGGTTCAAAGCTAATCAATCTTTCCTCATCTGTACGATCGTATTTGATAATGATTTTTTGAGCATCTACATACTCTACTGTACCACTTCCTTCCGCATTGATCAACACACGCGAATCTACAGCTACCTGTCTTTCCAATCCTGTACCTACAATAGGTGATTCTGGACGCAACAATGGTACTGCCTGACGCATCATGTTTGATCCCATCAACGCACGGTTGGCGTCATCATGCTCCAAGAACGGAATCAACGAAGCCGAGATAGAAGCAATTTGGTTTGGTGCCACATCGGCAAAATCCAATTGAGATGGTTCTACCACTGGGAAATCCGCATCTTCTTTTGCTACAACTTTTTCGTCTGTAATTGTACCGTCTTTTTCTACATTGATGGTTGCTTGAGCAATCAATTTACCTTCTTCTTCTTCGGCAGACAAATACACAGGTTCTGTTTTGAAATCTACTTTACCATTTTTCACTGGACGGTAAGGCGTTTCGATGAATCCCATGCTATTTACTTTTGCATAAACTGCCAATGATGAAATCAAACCAATATTTGGTCCCTCTGGTGTTTCAATCGGACACAAACGACCGTAATGTGTATAGTGTACATCTCGCACCTCGAAACCTGCTCTCTCTCTCGAAAGACCTCCTGGTCCTAATGCAGACAAACGACGCTTATGCGTAATCTCTGCCAATGGGTTGGTTTGATCCATGAATTGAGACAACTGGTTGGTACCAAAAAACGAGTTGATAACTGATGACAATGTTTTTGCATTAATCAAATCGATTGGCGTAAATACCTCATTGTCTCTCACATTCATTCTTTCGCGAATGGTACGAGCCATACGAGCCAGTCCTACACCAAACTGAGCTGACAATTGCTCACCTACTGTACGCAAACGACGGTTTGACAAGTGGTCGATATCATCAATCTCTGCTTTTGAATTGATCAACTCAATCAAATATTTCACGATAGTGATAATATCTTCTTTAGTAAGCACTTGTTTTTCGATAGGCGTATCCAAGTTCAACTTCTTGTTCATTCTATAACGACCTACTTCACCTAAATTGTATCGCTGGTCAGAGAAGAACAATTTGTCGATAATACCTCTTGCAGTTTCCTCATCTGGAGCTTCGGCATTACGCAATTGTCTATATATGTATTCTACAGCCTCTTTTTCAGAGTTTGTAGGGTCTTTGTGCAAAGTATTGTGGATGATAGCATAATCTGTTTGGCTGCTATCTTCTTTGTGCAACAAAATTGTTTGCACATCTGCTTCGATAATTTCTTCGATATTGTCTTGGTCAAGTGCCACATCTCTTTCCAAGATGATAGAGTTACGCGTAATCGTTACTACTTCACCAGTATCTTCGTCCACGAAGTCTTCGTAAGTAACTTTCAATACTCTACCAGCCAAGATTCTACCGATGTATTTTTTCAATCCTGCCTTAGTAACTTTTACTTCTTCTGCAAGGTCAAAGATTTCTAAGATGTCTTTATCGCGTTCGAAACCAATCGCACGGAATAAAGTAGTTACAGGTAATTTTTTCTTACGGTCGATATATGCGTACATCACATTATTGATGTCTGTTGCAAATTCGATCCAAGATCCTTTGAAAGGAATGATACGAGCTGAATACAATTTGGTACCGTTTGCGTGGTAAGACTGTCCAAAAAACACCCCTGGCGAACGGTGTAATTGCGATACAACAACTCTTTCTGCTCCATTGATCACAAAAGTACCACTTGGCGTCATGTAAGGGATGGTTCCCAAATACACATCTTGTACGATGGTTTCAAAATCCTCATGTTCCGGATCTGTACAGTACAATTTTAAACGAGCTTTTAAGGGTACAGAATATGTAAGACCTCTTTCGATACACTCTTCGATAGTATAGCGAGGAGGGTCAACGAAATAATCTAAGAATTCTAATACGAATTGATTTCTAGTATCCGTAATAGGAAAATTTTCCATAAAGGTCTTGTAAAGCCCTTCGTTACCTCTTTCGTCAGATTTGGTTTCCAATTGGAAAAAATCTTTAAATGACTTTACCTGAATATCCAAGAAATCTGGATACACTGGAGTATTTTTTGTTGAGGCAAAATTTAATCTTTCAGTATGATTTGTAATCATCAATGGATAAATTTTGATTGGTGAATATTGTGATTTTTTTATGCGTAAAAAATTATACGCAAAATGGTTTAGGCCACTGAGACGAGCTCAGGGCCTAAACCTTATTGTAATTTGCTTGTAAAATTATTTCAACTCTACAGTTGCACCTGCTTCTTCTAAAGCTTTTTTCAATCCTTCAGCCTCGTCTTTAGAAACTCCTTCTTTAACGTTTGCTGGAGTACCATCTACTAAATCTTTAGCTTCTTTCAATCCTAAACCTGTCAATTCTTTAACAGCTTTAACTACTGCCAATTTGGAAGCACCTGCGTCTTTCAATACTACAGTAAATTCAGTTTGCTCAGCAGCACCACCTGCTTCACCTGCACCACCTGCAACTACTACTGCAGCTGCTGCTGGTTCGATTCCATATTCTTCTTTTAATACAGTTGCTAACTCATTAACTTCTTTTACTGTCAAGTTAACTAATTGTTCTGCGAATTGTTTCAAATCTGCCATTTTTTTCTATCTTTTAATTTGATTTGTAAAATTTATAATTTTTATTTGTGCGTTCTCTTTTGTAAAACAAAGATGGTTTGATTTTATTCTTCGTCTTTGTTTTGGTTTTGAAGAGCAGAGATAACTCTTTGTGCAGGAGATTGCAATAATCCGATGATTTCTGCGATAACTTCCTCTTTAGATTTGATTGCTACAAGAGCATCTAATTGGTTGTCTCCGATATAGATTTCATCATTGATAAATGCTCCTTTCAAAACTGGTTTATCAGCTTTTTTGCGTAATTCTTTGATGATTTTCGCAGGACCATTTGCAACTTCTCCAATCATAAGAGCACTGTTTCCTTTTAAAACAGTTGCTAAATCTCCGTACTCATTTTCTGAAGCTTCCATTGCTTTTGCAAGCAAAGTGTTTTTTACTACTTCCAATTTGATTCCTGCTTTGAAACAAGCTCTTCTCAAGTCTGAAGTTGTAGAAGCGTTTAATCCAGATATATCTGCAACATATAAAACCTTTGTATCAGCCAACTGTGCAGTTAAATCTTGTATTGCAATTGATTTTTCTTCTCTAGTCATACTAAATAATTTTAACTACCAATTATACTGCTTTTGGATCTAAAGCAATCGCAGGGCTCATTGTACTAGAGATGTGAATAGATTTCACATAAGTACCTTTTGCTGCAGTTGGTTTTAATTTGATTAATGTTTGAATTAATTCAGAAGCGTTCTCAGCGATTTTTTGAGCGTCAAATGATACTTTTCCGATGGCTGCGTGAACGATACCAGTTTTATCAACTTTGAAGTCGATTTTACCAGATTTTACTTCTTGTACAGCTTTTGCAACATCCATAGTTACAGTACCTGTTTTAGGGTTTGGCATCAATCCACGAGGACCTAAAACGCGCCCTAATGGCCCTAATTTACCCATTACAGCTGGCATAGTGATGATTACATCAACATCTGTCCAACCGTCTTTGATTTTTTGTAAATAGTCGTCCAAACCTACATGGTCTGCTCCAGCTGCTTTTGCTTCTGCTTCTTTATCTGGAGTAACCAAAGCTAATACTCTTACATCTTTACCTGTTCCGTGTGGCAATGTTACAACCCCACGAACCATTTGATTTGCTTTACGCGGATCTACTCCTAAACGTACAGCAATATCAACAGACTCGTCAAATTTTGCAGAAGCAACCTCTTTGATCAATGCAGAAGCATCAGCCAAAGAATACAATTTATTCTTCTCAATTTTTGATACAGCCTCTTTTTGCTTTTTTGTTAATTTTGCCATTTTCTCTTTAATTTAAAAAAGGAGCTTTTCCTGTTACTTTACTGTGATTCCCATTGATCTTGCAGTTCCTGCAATCATAGACATTGCTTTCTCGATCTCAAATGCGTTTAAGTCTGGCATCTTGTCTTCTGCAATTGCTCTTACTTGATCTTCGGTGATTGAAGCTACTTTCTTACGGTTTGGTTGTCCAGAACCTGATTTGATTTTTGCAGCTTCTAAAAGTTGAACAGCAGCAGGTGGCGTTTTTACAACAAAGTCAAAAGATTTGTCTTTGTAAACTGTAATTTGTACTGGTAATACTTTACCGGGTTTATCTTGTGTTCTTGCATTAAATTGCTTACAGAACTCCATGATATTTACCCCAGCAGCCCCCAAAGCAGGTCCAACCGGTGGCGATGGATTCGCAGCACCTCCCTTTACTTGTAGTTTTACTACTTTACTAATTTCTTTTGCCATTTTTTAAAAAATTAAGCACATCTTTCTATTGGAAGCGATTGATGTGAATATGTAACATTTATAATTTTTCTACTTGTGTATAGCTCAATTCCAATGGTGTTTTTCTTCCAAATATTTTCACCATTACTTCTACCTTTCTCTTGTCTTCGTTGATTTTTTCAATCACTCCGTTGAATCCGTTGAAAGGTTCCATCGATTACTTTGATGGTTTCGTTGATTTCAAATGGTATTAAGCCTGTATCTACGGTAGTTGCCAATTCGTCAACTTTCCCTAACATTCTGTTCACCTCTGATTGTCTCAAAGGTACTGGGTCTCCGCCTCTTGTTTCTCCCAAAAAGCCTACTACACCAGAGATTGATTTGATGATATGAGGCAATTCTCCTGTAAGATTCATCTCAATCATTACATAACCTGGAAAATATACTTTTTCTTTCGTAATTTTTTTTCCGTCTCTTTGGTAAACTACTTTTTCGGTTGGTACTAAAACCTGAGAAAGATAGTCAGACATCCCCAATCTAGAAATTTCGGTTTCTATATAATTTTTTACCTTATTTTCTTGACCGCTGACAGCTCTTACTACATACCATTTTTTCACATTATTTTCTGCCATGATTCAAGAAATATTAGCCGTTAATAATATTAAAAAAACCTGCAATTGCTTTTTGGAATACAGTATCTACTCCCCAAATCGCCAAAGAAAACAACACTGTAAAGATTGCTACAATAATTGTATATCTTTGCACTTCTGACCATGGAGTCCAAGACACATTGGTTTTTAATTCGTTGAATGAATCTGCTATATAATTACTTTTTTTAGCCATTGCTTTTTTTATTTTGCACGGGTGGAGGGATTCGAACCCCCATCAACGGTTTTGGAGACCGCTATTCTACCCTTGAACTACACCCGTAGATAAAGTCGGCACGGATGCCGACTTTAAAGTTATAGATTAAATTAGTCTAACAACTCAGTTACCTGACCTGCACCTACTGTACGACCTCCTTCACGGATAGCGAAACGAAGACCTACAGACAATGCGATTGGTTGCAACAACTCAACAGTGATTGTCAAGTTATCTCCAGGCATTACCATATCAGTTCCTTCTGGCAATACGATAGTACCAGTTACGTCAGTTGTACGCACATAGAACTGTGGACGGTAGTTGTTGTGGAATGGAGTGTGACGTCCACCCTCTTCTTTTTTCAAGATATAAACCTCAGCTTTGAATTTAGCGTGTGGTTTTACTGAACCTGGTTTACAGATAACCATACCACGACGGATATCAGACTTGTCGATACCTCTCAACAACAATCCTACGTTATCTCCAGCCTCCCCACGGTCAAGGATTTTACGGAACATCTCAACCCCTGTGATTGTAGAAGTCAATTTATCAGCTCCCATACCGATGATTTCTACTGGGTCTCCAGTGTTAGCAACTCCAGTTTCGATACGTCCTGTAGCTACTGTACCACGTCCTGTGATAGTGAAAACGTCCTCGATTGGCATCAAGAATGGTTTTTCATTGTCACGCACTGGCTCTTCGATCCAGTTGTCAACAGCATCCATCAATTCCATGATAGTATCAACCCATTTAGCCTCACCATTCAAAGCACCCAATGCAGATCCTTTGATTACTGGACCATTGTCTCCGTCGTAATCATAGAAAGACAACAAGTCACGAACTTCCATTTCTACAAGCTCTAACAACTCTTCGTCGTCCACCATATCAACTTTGTTTAAGAATACAACGATTCTTGGAATACCTACCTGACGTCCTAAAAGGATGTGCTCACGAGTTTGTGGCATTGGTCCATCTGTAGCAGCTACTACCAAGATAGCTCCATCCATCTGTGCAGCACCAGTTACCATGTTTTTAACGTAATCCGCGTGACCTGGACAGTCAACGTGTGCATAGTGACGGTTAGCTGTTTGATACTCTACGTGAGAAGTATTAATTGTAATACCACGCTCTTTTTCTTCCGGAGCGTTGTCAATTGAGTCAAATGAACGAACTTCAGACAAACCTTTGTCAGCTAATACTTTAGTAATAGCAGCTGTTGTTGTAGTTTTTCCGTGATCTACGTGTCCGATTGTACCGATGTTTAAGTGCGGCTTCGAACGATCAAAAGTTTCTTTTGCCATGATTTAAAATTTAATCTTAGTTATATAAATTAGTGTTCAAAATTTATTGAGCCAACGACGGGACTTGAACCCGTGACCTCTTCCTTACCAAGGAAGCACTCTACCGCTGAGCTACGCCGGCGTATGCCTATTTTTGTGGGGAGAGCAGGATTCGAACCTGCGAAGGTTTCCCAACGGATTTACAGTCCGTCCTCGTTGGCCACTTGAGTATCTCCCCGCCTATGTTTTTACTCGCCAAAAGAGTTTACCCTCTCCTAACAGACTGCAAATGTATAAAACAAATATAAATCTCACAAATATTTTTCAAACTTTTTTCTTTTATCTCTATACCACCATCAAATTGCAACCTCTTATGTCTGAATTATCAAACCTTCCATGGATCTCAAAGGTTCCATTGGCTTGCTTTCTTCCCAAATCTTGAGTTGCTATAAATGATATACTCTCAAAATTTGCCAAATCTATTATATTGACTCCACCTGTTTTTTCATTACTTAAGATACTAAAAGGATCTTCCGTATCTCGTACTATCACATCCATCCACGGCGGACACTCATATATTCCATCTCCCAACGAATATCCCTGTGACAACATTTCGGTCATTCCGTATTCCGAATGTATTTTTTCGACTCCAAAACCTTTTTTTAATAGTTCATGCAACTCCTCCCTCACCAATTCCTTTCGCATTCCTTTCATACCTCCTGTTTCCATTACTATGGTGTGTTGTAATTCAAAGATATGGGTTTCTATCAAATTCATCAAGGCATAAGACACCCCTATTAACAGTGTGTTTTTTTCTTCGTTTTCCAACAAATTGATTTTCTCAACCAATTCATCATAATTGTGCAGATAAAACCCACTGTGAGGACAGCCGGATTCTTTTATCATCCGCTCTACCATATATATTAAGGAAGAACCTTGTCGCTCTAAATATGAAGGTAACAATGCCAATATTGTATAATTTTCAATCGCTCCATACATTCTCTGAAATCCATTGAGAAAACTTTCTTCATAAACCGACAAATCACTTACGTAATGTTTACTCACCGTCTGCCCTGTGGTTCCACTACTGGTAAAAATCTCTTGAGGTTCTTTAGTGGTCGAAACGATTTTTTTTGTTTTAAAAAATTCGATAGGCAAAAAGGGGATTTGTTCCAATGTTGACACATTAGAAGGCGTTTTTTTTACTAAATCACAAAATTCTTTATACACTTGATTGTTTTCGTATTGAAATCGAAAAACTTTCATGGCTATTTTGTGAAATTGCTTTTTGGTCTGTATCGAAAAAACATCCTCTTTTGAAAACATTGCTTTGTCTTACTTATTCTTTTTAATATTGTTTGTTTTATTTCAAAGTCAAACAATTAACTTTATGTTAAACGTTTTTTTTTACGCTTATTTCATCAACATTATTCAACTTTTTGATTGCATAAATTATTCATAATAGTGTTTTATTCTTTTATTATGATAAACCATTACATTTTTCAACATCATCTGGTGTAATTCTATATTTTGATAAAATCCTTTTTTGATAAAATCCTTTACTCGACAGGGTTTATAAACCGCCAACTCTACATAATCTGACGAATGATCCATCGAAATCCACCCTACTCTATTTCTCTTACTTTGAATTTCTGAAAACAATTTAAACGGTACTTTTTTATAATTGTACAATCCATCGTCTTCTTTTTTGATTCCTGTATAATACGACAATATTTCCTCTGCCTCTTCTACTGTCAATTCTATTTTCATCATTTTTTCAACTGTTGACTGTATGCTTTTTACAGTGTCTTTTTTCGAAAACAGATTCAACAAATGTTCGTTACTACATTTATAATTGGCAATTTGTGTGTAAAAATCATCTACATTTTTCCCATAAATCAATCCAGGATTAGCATTTCCATGGTCTGTCGTAAAAATCACAATCGTATCATTGTCTTCTCTTGCAAATTTCAACACCTCTTCCAATGCTTCGTCAAATTGCAATTGCTCATGTATCAACGCTCCAATATCATTTCCATGTGCTGCCCAATCTACTTTACCTGACTCTATTTGTAAGACAAATCCGTCTTCGTGTTTTTCCATTTGTTGTATAGCAATTTTGGTCATTTCTGCCAACGATGGAATATTTTCAGTCAATGATTGTTCGCGTTTGGTGTCTATATAATAGGGCAATGCATCTGTATCAAATACACCTAAAACCTTTTGATTAGGCGACAATTTTTGCAATTCCCCTTTTGATTTTGCCACAAAATATCCTTGTTCTGCAAATTTAGCATACATATCTACTCCGTCTTTTCGCAAATTGCCATCAAAATATTTTTGACCTCCTCCCAGCAACACATCGTAGCCTTTTTCCAAGTATTTCTCGGCTATCAAACTCTGGTCGTTGCGTTTTTTTACAGCGACAGCAAAACCCGCTGGTGTAGCATGAGTAATGGGAACAGTAGTTACACAGCCCACTTTTTTTCCCATTTCTTTAAATTTTTGCCAAATAGGTGTAATAAAATTTCCCTCAGGATCTACATTGAGACTTCCATTATTGACACGCACCCCTCCGCCCCACGACGAACTTGCTGCCGCCGAATCCGTTACAGACGAATTTGCTGATGACATATCCATCAAGGCTCTTTTTACATTAGAATCTGAGTAAGATTGTATCCAAGCTGTCGGCTTTCCCAATAGTTTACGAGCATACAAATCGGTCAACGAAAGTGTTCCATTACTCATTCCGTCACTCACCATAAAAATCAGATTTTTAGCAGTCAAACGCGGTTTTTCACTTTCTCCCAATATATTTGCTTGAACTTCTCCAGGTAACATTAATGTCCCCAAGGAAGCTACCCCCCCTATTTTTAAAAATTTTCTCCTTTTCATTTTTTATAAAAAAATCTACATGAGACAACAAAGATACTCTCATTTATATAAATATCAATTTTTTTATATAAAAAAACAGTACAAATCTCTATTATGTGTACTGTTTTTTATTTTTTTTTGATAATGCACTATTCTGATTTTTCAGAACTATATTTTTTCTTTTTCATAACAACAAAAGAGCTATTGCTTTACTATTTTATAGGTCTGATTACCTACTACAAGAAAATATATCCCTGCTGACAAATACTCCATACTCACCTGATTAAGTCCTTCTACAAGTTCTATTTCTTGCAATTTCTTGCCCATTGCATCGTATAAATCCCCTTTTTGGGAATTTTTGACTAACACTGAAAGATTGCTCAATACAGGATTTGGATACAATCCCGACAAAACGGCTTCTTGATCTCCTGTAGTAAGACTTTCACAATCTTCACTATACTCTGCTCCTTGATCTTTGTTCCAGTTTGCTAAATAATTTCCTTGAGCATCATCTACTTTTATACACGAAAGATAGGGATTTCCTATTGCTGAAAAATTTATAAAATTTGTATTATTACCATTCTTCACATTTAAAGAAATCAATTCATTATTTTCACAAAAAAGTTTATTAAGAGAAGTACAATGACTTAAATCTAAACTAGTCAATTTATTATCTTGACAAATCAATTCAACTAAATTCGTTCCTAAACCTTGAAAAAAAGTGATAAGATTTTCTGCACAGTGTAGTTGTTTCAAAGATGGATTATAAGTTAAATCCAAAGAAGTTAATTGATTATTCTCACAAGAAAGTAGCTCTAAAAGTGTGTTTTGACTCAAATTCAAACTTTCTAATTGATTGTCATAACAATACAACTTTTTCAGTTCCGTATTTGCACTCACATCCAAAGAAGTTAATTGATTATTCTCACAAGAAAGTAGCTCTAAAAGTGTGTTTTGATTCAAATTTAAACTTTCTAATTGATTGTCATAACAATACAACTTTTTCAGTTCCGTATTTGCACTCACATCCAAAGAAGTTAATTGATTCTCAGAACAATCTAACTCTGTAATATTTACAAACGCTTCGATTCCTGTAAGATCCTGAATCCCCATATTCAACAAATCAATTGCCCCTGTATAGGCTACTGCTTCAGAGATTTGTATTTCATCATCTTCATTGGTATTTATTTCTAAATTTTCAACCAAAATCTGTTTCATATTCTCATCAGGGATATTTACAACAACCTCCTCTTGTGCTACAGCAGATGATACGGTAAATAAAACTGCCCCAACAAAGGCTAATCTGATAAAATGTAATTGTTTTTTCATATGTAAAAATAAATTTATTGAATTAAAAAATTTTTATTTTAAAAGAACTATTTCTAAATTCAAGTGCACTTTTCAGTTTGCAAATATATAAAAATAATCTAAATAAAAATTATTTTATAAAAATTAATTAACCTAGGAGATTGATTTATTGTAATCAAATTGATTTACTTTTGCATCATAAAAACTTTTCAAAATGAAAAAACGACTAAACAAGAAGAAAAAAGATTACTCTGGAAAAATATTGATTTTCTTATCAAAAAATCCTACTAAATCTTTCAATTATAAACAAATTTCTTCTGCACTTGATGTCAATAATACACACGGAAGAAATGAAATTATCAAAGAATTACAAAAACTCCGTGCCACGAAAAAAATCATAGAAAAAGAACACGGTAAATACAGCATTGTAGAACAATCATACTACATCGGTACGCTGGATATGACCACCAAAAAAACGGCATATTTTGTTTGCGAAGATTTGGAAGAGGATGTATTTATTCCACAAAACAACCTCAGCAAAGCCTTGCACGGAGATACAGTAAAGGCCTATATTTTCAACAAACGCAAAAACAAACGCCCAGAGGCTGAAATCGTTGAAATCGTAGAACGAAACAAATCTGAATTTGTTGGTATTTTGCAAATGCACAAAACTTTTGGTTTTGTAGTATGTGCCAATCCTCGTATGTATGTAGATTTATTTGTGCCTATCGAAAAAATCAACGGTGCCAAAGACGGTGATGTGGTATTGGTAGAAATGACCGATTGGCCTACTCGTGCCAACAATCCGTATGCTAAAGTGAAAAAAGTACTCGGAAAACCAGGAGATCACAGCACAGAAATACATGCTATTCTATCCGAATATGGTTTACCAACAGATTTTCCTGTCGAGGTAGAAACCTTTGCTCAAAAACTCGACACTTCTATTACAACCGAAGAAATTGCCAAACGCCGTGATATGCGAAAGGCACTTACCTTTACCATCGACCCAAAAGACGCTAAAGATTTTGACGACGCTTTGTCGTTTCAAGTGTTGGAAAATGGCAATTACGAAATCGGTGTACACATAGCAGACGTATCACATTATGTACAAGAGGGTACAATTTTAGACCAAGAGGCATACAATCGTGCGACTTCGATTTATCTAGTCGATCGCGTAATACCTATGTTGCCCGAAGTATTGTCAAACTTTGCCTGTTCCTTGCGACCTCATGAGGAAAAATATACCTTTTCTGCGGTGTTTGAATTGAACAAAAACGCTGAAATCGTCAATAAATGGTTTGGTCGCACGGTAATTTATTCAGACGAACGAATGGCGTACGAAGAAGCTCAATACATCATCGAAAACAGCAAAGACCGATCAATCATCAATAAAGACGGTTCTATAGAAATTCCAGCTGATGTGTCGATTCGCGAGGGGGCTTATACGCTTTCAAAAGACATCGTTTTTGCGGTGGAAACGATGGATGAATTAGCAAAAACACTGAGAAACAAACGATTTGCAAATGGTGCTATTTCTTTTGATAAAGCAGAGGTAAAATTTCACTTAAACGAACAAGACGAACCCATAGGTGTGTATTTCAAAGTTGCCAAAGATGCCAATCATTTGATTGAGGAATTTATGTTGCTGGCAAATAGAAAAGTGTCGGAATTTATCGGAAAGCAAAACAAAACTTTTGTCTATCGTGTACACGACGAACCCGACCAAGATAAATTATTCAACTTACAATCAATCATTTCAAAATTTGGTTACGGATTGAATTTCAAAAACAAAAAATCACTGACGCAGTCTATCAATCAATTATTGATAGATGTAAAAGGCAATCGAGAGCAAAACTTGGTGGACACGCTCACCATTCGCAGTATGAGCAAGGCTCAATATTCTACCGAAAACATTGGACATTACGGATTGGCATTTGATTATTATTCGCATTTTACTTCGCCTATTCGTCGCTATCCCGATGTGATGGCTCATCGATTGTTGCAACATTATTTAGACGGTGGAGCGTCGGCAAACGAAGAGGTGTTTGAAGACAAATGTCGCCATTGCTCACAAATGGAAAATTTGGCAGTAAATGCAGAGCGAGACAGCATCAAATACATGCAAGTAAAATTTATGCAAGACCATCAAAACCAAGAATTTTTGGGTGTGATTTCAGGCGTTACCGAATGGGGTATTTATGTAGAAATCATCGAAAATAAATGCGAAGGTATGATTAGAGTACGCGATTTAGATGACGATTATTATATTTTCGACGAAAAGCAATATGCTATGGTAGGCGAAGTTACCGGAAATAAATTACAGTTGGGTGATGAAATAGTCGTGAAAGTAAAAAACACCGATTTGATAAAGAAACAATTGGATTTTTATTTTGTAAGGAAAGGATAAAAACAAAACCACGAGTTGAAATTTTCAACTCGTGGTTTTTTGTTTCGTTTAACTATTTTCTTTTAAAAAGTCTATTAATGATGAACTTTAGAATGAGAGAAACAATCACAGATTTTCCAGCTGAGGGTGTAAATGCACTCAGAGCACTACTAACTGCAGTTTTTGCAAAATTATTGGGAGTCAATTTTTCAGTAGTACTAGAAAATGTTTGAGTCAACTTTCTCCATTGAAGTTCTCTCTCCAACTTTAAAATCTCCAACTCATTATTAAGCTCTTCAAAATTGTTAAAATCTTTTTTCATAATGATTAATTATTAAAAAATATTGCAGAAAGCTTTTTGAGAATAGGCAACTCTATCAATGTTTCTCTCAAAACATAAACCATTAATGCCATAAAAAAATAAACTCCAGCAACGATTAAAAATCCCAAGGTGTTGCTTTGTAACTCGTGCCCAATCATAAATGCCAATGAAAAAGACAAAAAAAGCAACCCCAAAGCACACATTAGGGTAATAGCCGATATTTTTAATAGCAAACCAAATGCTTTCGCAGAAATCTTGAAACCAAGCAACTGAAAATATTTAATATTTGCATCGACAAAGGCTCTTGTCTCTGCTTGCATTTCTGAAAAATTGTTTTTTATTTCCTCCTTCAAAGACATCTTTTCTCTTTTAAATTTGTTCTTAAGCTTGTTTTTCAACTTTTGCTTTCAATCGAGCAATTTTATCTTCCAATTTGTTGATTACTTCATCAGCCTTATCACCTGAATCAGCTACAAAAGATTCGATTGTATCCTCTATATTTTCTTTTTTAGAAGAAATCAAACCTACTAATTGGTTTTTCAACTCCTCAATCTTGCATGCTACCTCATCTTTTCCTTCTTTAAACCCTTTTGAAATTTTCTTTCTCGTATCAGAACCTCTTTCTGGTGCTAATAAAATACCCGCAACTGCTCCTACAGCTGCTCCTGCTAAAATAGCTACTAATGTATTACCTGTTCTACTCATAATGTTATATTTTTTAAATTTCCCTAAAGATACAACTTACTACTGAATTACCTCCTTAAAAAAAACATAAAGTTTTTTTTTATCAAAAAAAAAACGCACACTTTAGGATTGTCTTTTTAGAGAAATCATCTACTATTTGTCATTTTCAACTAAACAAGGGACAAAAAACATTTCGCCTAATAAACTTGTCCAAAAACGAATGGATAAGTACCTAAACATAGGATTTTTAAGGATTAATTTTAGGTGTTTATAATGAAGAGGTGAGCTTTAAATTCACCTCTTCTGTTTTGTTAAATGATAAACTTGAATTTCACAGGTTCTAATTCCGGATTTTTTCCAAACCTTACTGAATATTGCTTCGAACTTAAAAAAGGTTCCTTTAAAAGGAATAAAATTTCATTTTTATAAAAGATTATCATATAAAATTTATTTAAAGGAGCTAAATATTGTTCGGATTTACCTTATTTATCACAATGGATGTATGCATTTTATACGTTAAAACACGATTTGCACCTCTTCTTTGTAATGTTGTAGCGTGGCGTTGAGACTTGCCGTCCAGCCATCTACAAAGATTTTACCACTGTTTTGGGTAGCATCTTTGATAGTGGTGGCAAAATCATCTTTGGTGATTTGCTCACTATTGGTGATGTAATAATGGTTGCCGATTTTGTAGATACAATTCTCTATAACCTCTTGCGGAGCCTCGCTTGGCTCATCTAAACCAACTTTGAAAATCATCGTATAGATACGCGACAAAGCATCTTGGTGCAAGGTAGGGAACTGGATTTGTCCGTTTTCGTCTTGGGTGAGTTGTGGGGCGTCGGTGTGGTCAAAGACTTTAAAGCCGTAGTCCGTATCCTCCCCAAATTCCTCTCCCCCCGCCCTCTCCGAAAGAGAGGGAGCTTTTCCTTTATTGGAAGTCCCTCCTTCGGAGGGATTTAGGGAGGATACTCTCCTCAAACGCTCGATGGTGATGCTGGATATTACGGGCGGTAAACCATTGTCTTTACAAAACTGATAGGCGGGTTTGCCCTCGGCGATAGGCTCATCGATTTGGCAAAGGATAAATTTGCGGTTGCCCCCGTCTTCGGCGTTGAGTGCCATTACGGCGTGTCCTGTGGTTCCCGAACCTGCGAAAAAGTCTAAAATAATGTCGTTGTCTTTGGTAATAAAATCAATCAAGTACTTTATTAAAGAAATAGGTTTTGAATAATCAAAATATTTACCTTGTAATAACTCTTCCAGTTGGATAGATGCAGTTTCATTAGTTGCAACACCAAAATCAGGATTTATTAAATTCCAAGGAGTTTCAGGTTCATATTCTAATCTTTCATAAGATGGAGAAAAAGCAATTGTTTTTATTGATATTTTAGTTCCTAAATCTATTTCTTTATTAAGATTTTGTTGAGACCATTTAAACTTCCCTACTAAATGAATTGGAGTTATAAAAAAACCTTTTCTAACTTCAACATCTTTTAATAACTCTATCTTATAATTTTTTGTTCCATATTCACCTTTTTCATATACACCATCTTTTAAAGAAGTATCTATAATATTTGCTGGAAAAATAAGTTCTTTTACACTATTTGTTTGATTCATAAGACCATTACTACTCTTGCTATCTTTCTGTAATCCCTTAAATTTGGTATTATCTTTATTTTTTTGATAACAAAGAATATATTCAACAGCTTTTTTAGTTTTTAATGATAAATTTGCGGGTGTTTCAGTTTTAACCCAAGAAAAAAGTTCAATAAAATTCTCTTCCCCAAAGATTTCATCGCAAAGGATTTTGAGGTTGGCTTGTTCGTTGTCGTCAATGGAGATAAAGATTACGCCGTCTTTTGCCAATAAATCTCTTGCCAACAAAAGGCGTGGGTACATAAAGGTGAGCCATCCGTTGTGGCTTTTTTTGGTTTTAAAGGAAAATTCCATTCGGTCAAAATCCTCATCGGAGAGGCTGTCGGCTACACCCAATACTTGGGCTTCGTGGCGGTCAAACTTATCGGGATAAACAAACTCATCGCTACTGGTGTTGTAGGGTGGGTCTATGTAGATACATTTTATCTTTCCGCTGTAATGGGGTTTTAGCAGTTTTAGGCTGTCGAGATTATCGCCTTTGAGTACCATATTTTGGGTGGTGTCGATGTTCTTGCTTAGTGTTCGGTTCAGCAATAATTCTTTTTGGGTTTCTTGTGCGTATTTGGCACGAGCCACGCCACGCCCTACAAAGTTCAGCCCATAGCCATTTACTTTTTCATCAATGGGTAAGCCTAAAACGTTTTTGAGCTCGGCAAGGTTTAGTCCGCCGTCTTTTAGCACAGACGGATAATTTTCTTTTAAGAATTGTTTCAATTTGTTTTCTTGATTTTCTGTGTTCAGTACAGAAAATCCTTGGTTTATGAATGCTTGTTTATCGTTCATTTTGATTTGTTTTTTGTTTTGAACAAAAATGATTATTCTTCTGTGAGCCACTTCCCAAAGAGACCATTTTCGTGAGGTCACGAAAATGGTCATCCACATTGATATTCTGTGTTTTGCACGAGTCTATTGCTCTGTGTATAGCAACCAAAAAATTTTCCCATCGTGCATATCCTAACACCGATTGTAGCTCACGAGCATACCACACTTCTATTTTTTCTTTGACTTCATTTTCAATGAAATGTACAACTTCATCAAATAATGATTTGTATTGTATAATTTTATTCTTTTCCATTTTCAAAGGGGTATTGGTTTATGTTTGTTTGTCGTTCATTTCTTCCTGCTTTCTTTTTTGGCTTGTTTTTCCAATTGATGGAGGGTTTCTAGATAGCTTTCCTCTACGCTTGATAAGGTTTTGGCGTTGTATTTTCGGTATTCGGTGAGGGCTTTTTCTTTGGCTTTTTCGGTGGAGATTTTTCCTGCATCGGTCAGTACTTTTCGCCCTGTGGAGGAGAGGATATTGTCTAGCTCTCGTGCATAATCTGCCATTTTCATTTCTCGCTCTTCGATGGCGTTGAGCTCTGCCAAATCAAAATACGCCGCTACCAAATTGTTGAGTACTTTGAGTTCTTGCTCTTTGAGGTAATTTTTAGCAATCATTGCTTCGGCTTGTGTGGGTTGTGAGCCTTTGAAATTCGTTAGCCCAGCAAAGGGTTTGTCGCTATCTACACGATAATAAATCACCTCGCTTGCCGTATTGCCGTGTGCAGCGTAGTGGAGTTTGTTCTGCACGATTTTGAAAAAATCTTGACTCACTTTGCTCTTGGGGTCGTAATCGGTAGCAGTGGCGTACAAGTCCAGTACTTGCCGATACATTACTTTTTCGGACGAACGAATATCGCGGATTCTATCTAAAAGTTCTTTCCAATGGTTGCCACCGCCGAGGTTTTTCAGGCGTTCGTCATTGAGGGTAAAGCCTTTTACGATGTATTCTTTGAGACGCTCTGTAGCCCAAATACGGAATTTGGTAGCAATGTGCGATTTGATGCGATAACCCAAGGAGATAATCATATCAAGGTTGTAATGTGTTACATTGTAGGTTTTGCCATCGGTGGCAGTTGTTCGGAATTTCCGAACAACTGAATTTTCCTGCAATTCTCCCTCCTCAAAGATATGGCTAATATGCTCACTTACATTCGATTTACTTGTTTGGTAAAGCTCTACTAATTGTTGTTGTGTGAGCCAAATATTCTCGTCTTCCAAACGGACTTTCAGTTGGTTATCTTCGGTGGTTTGGTAGATGATGATTTGTTTATTTTGATTTTCCATTTTCTTTTTACTATTTTTCAGACTTTGACAAAGTGCCAAAACTTACCCTTTTACTAACGCCGATAATTGCTGTCCTTTTATTCGTTCTTTAAAGGAGATTTTTATATTTTGTTTTTTGTAATATTCATTGAGTTTCTCAAAATATTTTTTAGCAAAATCGATTTTAGCTTTTTCCTTTTTAGAAATATCGCCAGAGGTTTCATAGCCTTTTGCTTCTACCACCAAAAACACTTTATTGCCTTGTTCGCCTTTAATGGCGTAGCAAAAATCAGGGTTGTACTCGCCCAAAGGAGTTTTGATTTTGAGTTTTGGCAACTTCCCAAAAATGGCTATTTCCGAAATATTGGGGTCTTTTTCTATCACTTCCAATTCAAAATCGCTATCGTACTCGATGACTTCCTCAAAAATCCATTTTTCTTTGAGGGCAAAATCTGTATCAATATCCTTTTGGAATTTGCCTACACTCCCTTCTTTGAGATAGGTTTTGTCATTTTCCGTTTGAAATACATTGGCAAGGGCTTTCCCGCTGATGCCGTCGTATCGGATATGGGCTTTTATAGTATTGATGAGATTGTCTTCTATGATTTTTACGATTTCCTTTTGCACTTGTGCAGGATTATTGGCTATGGTTTGGGTTTTAAACACCTCGTTCAACGCATTAAAAATCTGTACTACAAAGGCAAGTGGCGTTTTGGTTTTATTGGCTATCCATTGTACCATTCTCAAAATATCCACTTGATTTTTACGCTGTTGCACTCCCACTATTTCGGTAGTAATGGCATCTTTTCGGTCTATTTTATCTACATTGAGAATTTCTCTTTTGGTTTGTAACAAGACTTGATGGATTTGCAAATTTTCTATATCGGTCTTGATATTTTCAATGAGTTGCTGTTGTCTTTTTTCGTCCAATGTATCCAATACATAAAAGGCATTTTGGCTGATGGTATTCCAAAGGGTTTTGAACTCCTGCAAATGGTTTTGCTTGATGAATATTTTTTTCTTATCTCCTGATTTATTGTTGCCATTATCTATAAAAGTATTCAGCTCCTTAGGTGAGACAAACACATGTAACAGGGCTTTTTCTTGCTCGGCAGGAAGATTTTGCTCTTTGAGTAGCGTAACAAAATTATCGGCTTTTTCGAAGATGCGTTCTCCATCAATAATCGCTTTACGCACAATCAATTTTTCGCCTCGCAAAACATCATTGATCAAAAAATCAATAGTATCATCATCAAAAGTGGTTTTTTCTTTTAAAATATGAATGATTTCTTTTTCGGTAAAATTTTCAGAAACAAGAAACGAATTACTTAAAATTTCTTTTTGAATACCTTCTACAAATCCTTGTTCTTTGCTCGATACGACAACATCTAAATTGTTGATTTTCCAAAATTCCTCTTGATTGTTATTGAGATTTTTAAAAGTTTTTCGTTGCAGATTTTGGTTCACACAGATACGCAACCCACGTCCTATCTGTTGCAGTTTAGAGATTTCGCTTCCTTGGTTAGAGAGTTTGCAAATGGTAAATACATTGGGATTGTCCCACCCCTCTTGTAACGCCCAAATGGAGAAAATAAAACGCGTAGGGCTCTCAAAGGACAAAAGTTTTTTCTTGTCTCGCAAGATTTCATCTACCCCTGCTTTTACTTTTTGGTCGGTATTTCCTTTGTCGCCCGAAAAATACCCTTTATGCACTTGCAAATTTCCGTCCGTATCAAAGCTGTTTTTCAGATAGTGATAGTAGGCTGAATTGGCATCAAGGGTAGCGATAACCTCGTCATATTTCTTTTTAAATTCTTCTTCAAAAATGATTTTAATTTTCGGATTATCGCCACGAAACAAGCGGGTATCACTTTCGATAAAAAACAAGGACAGGGCTTTGATACCCTGCTCAAAAAGCATCTGTTCTTTCTGAAAATGAATCTCAATAGTTTTTGAAATCATCGCACGGAGCGACTCATCTGTAAGGGAATAATCTACTTTTTCAATAGTATCATTTTCCAATACGATATTGTCTTTGTTGATTTTCTTGATAGTTACCTCATTAAATGTTCCGCCCACGCCTACTTCTCTTCGCACAATGGTTCCATTGCTAAGTGTGTCAATCAAAGCGATGTTTTTGGAACCTTTTTTTTCAATCCCCACAAGTGTATCTATACGCTCTACAATATCTTGGGTATAGACCACGATTTTCTTTACCAAATTTTGGCGAAAAGACGAAATACTATCCAACATATACGCCACATTGGAGAGCTGTACGCTGTCTTTTTTTCGTGGAAAAGTCGCCCCAAAACGCAAGTAATAATTATTAAACCCTTCGAAATACTTTTTAAATGCATCGCCGTCAAATCGGTGGGGTTCGTCCATTATCACAATCGGATTGAGCTGTTTGAGACACTCCAAATAGGTTTTGGGCGTTTGGATTGGATTTTGGTAAGTGAATAAATTATTGATTTCGCGTTCCAAAGGTCTGTTCAAAATATTATCCTTGCTCGAAAAGGAACTTGGCGTCATTATCAACACCGACAAATGTTGTGAATGAATAAAATTATTGACCGCCGAAATGTTTCCGCCCTCGTAAGTAAACACTTCTATTTCTTTTTCCTTTTCATTGGCATACAACCCTTTGAAATAGGCTTTGGTATCTTCCAAATTGGTTTTCGTTCCCTCGCGAATGGGCACCGTGGGAATGAGAATAATGAATTTTTGGTAACCAAAATTTCGATTCAGTTCAAAAATCGTTTTGATGAAAGTAAAGGTTTTTCCTGTACCTGTTTCCATCAGTATATCGATGTTTTTGGCATTTTGTACAGAAAAAGAGTATTGATTTTTGTTTTTGTGTTCGGTAAGTGTTTTTTCAAAAGAATCTTGCTCGTGCAAATTTTCAAAAATCTGCACAATATTACGGATACAATCTTCCTGATAAGATTGCGTTTCGTATTGAAATTGTTTTAGTTTCATTTCACTATCATATTTTTTATACTTTGTCAAGGTTTCGAACTTTGACAAAGTGCTTATCTTTTCAACCTCGACAAATTTACAACGGAAAAGCTGTACTTGCAAAATTATGATGTAAAGAAGAAAATTATGAGCGGAAAAAGTTAAACACGTTAAATATTATTTTGGGTACTATTTATAGTTAAACCACATAGATACATAGATTTTACTCTATATTTCTATGTGGTTTACAATTTTTCTACCTCTATCAAAACAAAAAAAAGGGTCAAATGAACATTTGATTATATACAATTATTTTTTCTTGCCTCGGGCTTTGACCACCTCGTTCATATCGTCGATGATTTTGGATGTTTCACTCACAAAAGCGGTGTATTTTGCTTCATCAACGAGCATCATTGCTACCAAATACGGAATCAGTTTTTTGTTGATAAGTTGCAAAAGCGGTTTTCTTAGGCTACTGGCAGAGGCTTTGCTTTGTTGCTGTGCAAAATCCTTTTCGTACTGGCTACGCACTTTGTTAAAATTGTTTTGTGCTGTACGAATCCCTGCTATTGCCTCGCTAACGCCCAAAAGTGCCGTAATAGCATCTTGCACCTCCGCCGCCGACAAGTCTTTGAGCAACGAATCTACAAGGTTAGACTGACTGGAATAATTTTCCTCGGTGATTTTCACGCCGTATTTCTTAAAGATGGCAGAGAGTTTTTTGCCGTGAGCGTTGAGCTCTTGCACAGGGATGTGTTCATAGCCTTTTAGGAGCTTGTCCAACACGCGAATGGCTTCGTCTCTTTGGGCATCGGCATCTTCGAGCTGTGATACGGCTTTGTCGCGCTTTACGGCTTCGGTGATGGCATCGCCTTGGGTTTTTAATTCTTTAAAAAAGGTTTTCAAAAAAGCATCGTCTTGCAAGGTAGCAGTACCTTTGTAAAGGTCTGCCAATCGATTGGCTACATCGCCTACTTCGGTAACTCTGGAGTTGAAATGTAAATTTTTCATAATTGGTAAAATTAAGTGATTGTACTTTTTATGGTATATGTTTGCATAAATACTTGCTTTGTTCCCTTTCCAAACATTTATGCATTCATAATGGATTGTTTTCTTCTGTTTTTAGTTAATTATGCATTCATAATTGGTCGCCCATATTTCCGTTGGAGTTTTTATGCTTTCATAATTCTATACTTTTACTTACGCTTTATGATTTATGAAATCATAACAGCCACAAATATAGGGAAATGGTTTTAATAAAATTATTTTTGATAATATTTTTTACTTGATTGCAACGTATCTTCTCAGTCTTTTCTGTTGGATACTATGATACTATTATAAACTTCATTTTTATATTTTTCAACAAGCAAAGCTAATTTATTGGTTATCCTATTAATATTGTCTTTATTATTGCAATTAGTTACATTAATTGAAAATTGAAAGATAGGATTAGAATAATTCTCTTCTTCTGATTCAGAATCAAATTCAGGAAAAGATAATTCCAAAATAAACTCTCCTTTTTCTAAACCTAAATCGAATTCATATTCAATCTTTATGCAATAAAGAATTATTTTCGAATAATACTCTTCATCAGTTAAAAAAGGATGTTTCTCTAAATTACCTTTTATTTTCATATTAGAAATACTTTCTAATAATTTGTCGATGTTATCATACTTTTCCTTACACTCTATATCTGCATCTATAATAGATTTGTATTTTATTTTTTCATTCAAAAATTTAAACGATTTTAAAAACTCAACTCTCGTTTTATTATCAAAATCATTAAATCTTATTGAAATAAAATCGTCTTCTTTATTGATATAATCCTCTTGTTTTAAATGTGTTCTAATCTTTCCTACAACAAAATCAATAATTTCTTTTGTTTCAGGAGACGTATAATTTTTATTAATAATTAATGAATTTCCTTCTTGTACAATATCAATTTTAGCAGTTCTATCCACCTGTGTCGAACCAAAATTTTCTAATGGATTTTCTATCGTTATTTCAATGTCTAATGAAACTTTTTTCTGTTTGTCTTCTCCGAAATCAACATAAAATTGAGGTTCATTTTTAAAGCTATAATTTAATCTAAACTCTTTATTTTCAATTAAATCTGAATGTAAATTCAATTTTAAATCTGTTAATCTTTCTACTTCAAAATTTTCTTTAAGTTTAATTGATGCATTTGTAAATTTTGGTCGCTTTTCTTTAATAGAATCTTTCATTTGGATTTCATCAAAAATCTCAGCATCAACTATTGTTTTTAAAAAATACGGCAATGTAGTTTCTTTTTTCTTAGATTTCAGTAAAACCCCTCTATTTTTTAATAATGTAAATAAAAGATTTTGATTTATAGAACTTTTCAATAGGTATTGCCTTAATAAATCACCTTGTGGAACTTTCTTTATCATAAATTCTTCAATGTTTGAATATGCCCTAAAATTTCTATTTTACTCGTTTTTATATAAGAATTGTATTCTATCAAAATCTCATCTATCATTCTTTCGTGTTTAGATTTTTGATAATTACGAAACGAAAAGATTATCTTGTCTAAAGAGTCCAATTTATCATAGTCTATTGCTAAATCCATCATTCCTCGAAAAACATTTTCTTGAAATTCCTCAGAATAATAAATTTTTAAAAATACATTGTCATTATCTTCAATTCTTACTGCTATGATATTTGAATAAAGATAGAAAAAAGGTAATTTTTCTCCATAGTATGATTGAATTGATGGATTTAACCCTGAATTATGATATACAAATTTAACTTTTTCCTTCTTATATATTTTTTTATCTTGTAAAACAGTTTCTATAAAAAAAGATAATCTTCTATTATCTAAAATGATAATAGTGTTAGTTAAGGAGGAGGTAATGCTTATATCTTTTATGTAATTTTGGATAGAATCATAAATGTCATCTTTATCTGAAATCCAAACCAAAATCCCAAGAACTTCAGAACTTCTTATGTTGGAATATCTTCTTTTAAAATCAGATAACACTTTACTTTTATTAAAGCATTCTAATCCTTGAGAGATGTCAGATATATGTTTTCTAAGATCAGTCTTGTTATACCCTATCTTTTCTGTTTTTTTAACAGATATGTAACCTATATCCAAAACTCGATTTGACAACTGACTTATATTGCCAATCAAGCCATCTATTCCGTGTGTTGTTCTTTCTTTTTTAGCAGCACTTCTTTTATGTTCTTCACCATTAAGACACATTATTTCATTTCCTGACAGATTGTTCTCATAGCCAAAAATTTCTTCGAATATATATTTTGCTATTGCTTCTCCTCTTTCTCCTATTAATTTAGAAATTTCTCCACTCATAATTTATTTTTTATTTTACACCACCACATTCACAATCTTCCCTTTCACCACGATGATTTTCTTCGGAGGGTTGCCACCAAGTTGGGCTTGGGTGCGGTTTATAAGTTACTCATAATCCATTTCTACACCTGATATTTTTTCTAACTCTTCTGAAATACTTCTCTTTATATTTTCCATTTTTCTGTGCTTCTCAGCGATTTCTTTTTGTTTTTCTAAATCAAATTCTCCTTTTGAATTGATTGGAATAGAGATTTTAATATGTTGTATTTTACTTTTACCTGCTTTATTCGTATATCCAAAAGAATGCTTAGAAAATTCACTTTCAATAGCGTACTTCAAAAAGAAAATATCCAAATAATCTTTTACTTCTTCTTTCAAAATTAAGGGAATTACTTTCTCTGATAAAGAGAATCTCCCTTCTCTGAAATGAGCTTTTCCAATAGAACCATCTATATTCCAAGTCAAACAATTTTCAAAATATTTTATACCTTGCAAATTATCTTTCACATATCCATAATCAACACTTTCAAAATCTTTCGATGCTGAATATACAGGAATGTCTCCTTTATTTTCCTCTATAAACGCCTTTGTAAATTTACTCGTATTTGTCTTTACTTTTAAGTCAAATATTTCATTAATTGTTTTTAGTTTGGTAGGATACTCTTCTCCAACCCCTACATTCAAGTCCTCTATTTGTTTTTGATATTCTGTTATTTTGGATTTTAATGATGCTATATATTCATACTTTTCTATTATTTCTCTCTGTTTTTCTATATCTATATTATCCTTTTCATCAAATGGAATTTCTATCGATACGGTTTTCATATTCTTTAATGAAGAACGTAATCCTCTGTCAAAACCGTATTTATGCTTGACCTTATCAAGCTGAATCATCAAATATTCAGGCAATATACTATCCTCTAAAATTCTAATTGCCCCACAGTGATCAGTAGATACAAAAGGGGTATTTTTAGGAATAAAATTAAATTCAAAATCTCCATCTATCCCCCATAGTACAAAATTATTAGCAAAATCAGAAATATTACTCTCTGTATGATAAGAGATAGGAGTTTTAACATTAGCACTATAAATAGGAATATTCCCAGAAATCTTAATCAGATCCTTCTTTAATAATCTTTTTCCTATAAATAAGCTAAAATATCTTTCATTAGATAAGGCAATTTCCCTAAAATTATTGACTATTTTTTTTTTTTGAGATACTTCTCTTAATAGACCAGAATAATCTTTCATTGTTTCAGAAATATCACTTACAAGCTCAGCAAATTCCTCTATTTTAAAGATTTTACCTTCCTCTACAATTCCTAATTCAATCTGCTCTTCCTTAGTCCACCATCTATCTATACTCCAATAATTTTCAGGCTTAAATTCCTCTATTGGCTGAATTTTACAACGCTTATCATTGTTGATTTTTGCAAACCCTAATTTATTTCCTTTAAACAAATTGTAATAATCAACAGCATTTTTCAAATCATCTTGTTCTATTTCAAAACGATAAGTATCTCTACTTTCACCTATCTCACTCACCAAATAAGTAAAAACAGGGGTAGTCTGTCTCTCCGTCTTATTCATTTTTTTAGTAATGGCAAAAATGTAGGTCTTTTTCGGAGTCGTAAAGAATGTTTTTAATGGTAAAGAAATAATTCCGTCAATAATACATTCGTCCAAGATAAATTGGCGTAGGTTTTTGTCGCCTTGCCTGTTAAAAATTCCGTCAGGAACTACTACAAAAGCCTTTCCATCAGGTTTTAACGAACGAATAATCCATTCCATAAAAAGTCCTTCAACGCCAATTCCATTAACGGTATAGAATTTTTTGAGTTCATCAACTTTGCTAATTTCGTCTTTTAAATTACTGCTCCCTGTGGTTACATACGGAGGATTGGTCAATATCAAGTCGATTTTGTTTTCATACTGAACATCACGCAAAGTTCCCAAAATATTTTTGGTTTTTAGCTCAAAAGTTTCATTGAATAATTCTGAAAATTGTTCAGTAATGCCTCCATTTTTTCGGATAAGATCAGAAAGATAAATAAGCATATTAGCTTTTGCCAAAATAATAGTTTTTTGCTCTTCCTTATCAAAGCCTTTATCTATTCCTATGAGTTTTATTTTGCTTTCTAATTTTCCGTTTTTGACAACAAAAAAATCATCTAAATCATTATCCACCAAAAGCGGTTCTAACAAAAATTTCCCCACACCACAGGCTGGATCACAGAGCGTTATATTTGGTTTAATTTCATTTTGAGCCATCTTGGCAATGGCACGGACCACCCTAAGAGGTGTAAAATATTGTCCCCAATTTTTCTTACTAATACTCTCTTTTAGAAAAGTTTCAAAGAGCTTACTTTTAAAGTCTCTGTCAATATTTTTAAGCTCTCCACCCCCTTCTTTTTCATCTCCAAATTTTTTTAAAATTTTTATAAAAACTGTTCCATAACCTTTAACAGCTTCCTCATCTTTACTCACAAAAATAGTCCCATTGATAATTGTAGTATTATCTTTTTTAGAAGGTTTGAAAAGTTTTTTTATTTCCTTTCGAATAGTTCCTGCGTAATAACTAAGTGTCTCCTCTGCATCACTCGATTCATTGTAGATTTGCATTAAATTGGCATAACTCAAATGATTTTTTAATATTCCTAAATCACTCAAATACTTGAAAATAAACAATTCTACAAACGAATACAAACAATTTTCAGGCGTAGCCCCAGCCGCCATCCAAAGGTCTTGCCAAATACTTTTTGCCAATCGAGTAGGGTCTTTTAATCGAGGTTCTCTAATTTGTGAGTTTTCTTTATCCAAACTATCATAAATTTTTTCGATAAGTATCGCTAAATCAGCATTGTTTTTATCAAAATTTTCTTTTACAATTCGCCCTTTTTCGTCTGTAATTTCCTCTCCATTCAAGGCATTAATCCAAATCGTTTCTTTCGTATCAGTAACTATTAAGATTTTTGCCTCTAAAACTTCAGCAACTTCCAAACCTTGTTGAATAGCAGAATTCTTTTGCTTTTGAGTTTTAAATTTTGAAATATCTTTATGCTCAACAATTCCAATAGTAGTTTTTATTCTGGATTTCACCACATTAGAAATAGAAATAATAGCATCGGGCTTCCTTTTTTCAAAATCTTTGTAGTTTTTTGCAGAGATAATCCCTGCGTTCTTCAACTGCATAAGCGTAGTGCTTCCAATATTTCGGAAGTCAAAATCCCCTATTTTTTCAGGGTTATGGATTAAATCTCTTTGGTTTAACTCTTCTGACATAATGAAAAAATTTTCTCAAAAATAATAAAGTTTCTAATATATAGATAGTTTAAACTCCTCTTTGCCTCGTGCCTACACCACCACATTCACGATTTTCCCTTTTACCACGATGATTTTTTTCGGAGGGTTGCCACCGAGTTGGGCTTGGGTGCGTTCGTCTGCCAAGATGATTTTTTCCACTTCTTCGTTGGGCATATCCAAAGGCAATTCGATTTTGAAACGCACTTTTCCGTTGAACGACACCGGATATTCTTTCGTGCTTTCCACCAAATATTTTTCCTCAAAGGTTGGGAACGGCACTCGGCTAATGCTTTCATTATGACCTAAAACTTCCCAAAGTTCTTCGGCAATGTGCGGTGCGTACGGCGAAATCAGTACTGCCATTGGTTCTAAAATCGCTCGTTTGTTGCATTTGATTTTTTGCAATTCGTTTACCGCAATCATAAATGCTGATATCGACGTGTTGAACGAGAAATTCTCAATGTCGTATTCCACTTTTTTGATGAGCGTATGCAAGATTTTGTATTCTTCTTTGGTCGGTTCTTCATCAGAAATGGAAACCGCATCGCCATCGAAATACAAGTTATAAAACTTCTTCAAGAAGCCCGAAACACCTGTAATCCCTGCTGTATTCCAAGGTTTTGCTTGTTCCAACGGACCTAAAAACATCTCATACAAACGCAACGTATCCGCTCCGTATTGCTCACAAATATCATCAGGATTTACGACATTATATTTGGATTTTGACATTTTTTCTACTTCGTGTCCGACGATATAAGCCTCTCCCCCCGCCCTCTCCGAAGGAGAGGGAGCTTTTGAGCCTGTTGATGGCAAACTATTTGTAGCATTTACGCCCTTAGTTCCCCCTTCGGGGGCTAGGGGGATTCCATTCTCCAAAATAAATTCCGCATCGGCAAAATCAGGTCGCCATTGTTTAAACCCTTCAATATCCAATTCCGATGAAGCATTTACAAGTGAAACATCGGCGTGAATGGCTTGTACTTTTTTGTCGCCAATTTGTCCTTTGGAAACGAAAGTATTTGTACCTTCCAATCGGTACACAAAGGCACTCGTCCCTAAAATCATTCCTTGATTTATCATTTTTTGGAAAGGCTCTTCGGATTGTATAAAACCTCTATCTTTCAGGAATTTATTCCAAAATCTTGAATATAATAAATGCCCTGTGGCGTGTTCGCTACCACCGATATACAAATCTACATTCTGCCAATAATTTAGGCTATCTTGTGAGGCAAATTCCTTTTCGTTGTGTGCGTCCATATAGCGAAGCCAATACCAAGACGACCCCGCCCAACCTGGCATTGTGTTGAGTTCAAGAGGATAAACAGCCTCCCCTTGCCCCTCCGAAGGAGGGGAACAAACACGATTTGTTTTAGTATCCCAATACCATTCTTTGGCGTTCCCCAAAGGTGGTTGTCCGTCTTGGGTTGGGAGGTATTTTTCTACTTCTGGCAATTCGATTGGTAAATATTGCGTATCAACGGTTTGAGGTAGTCCGTTTACATAATAAATTGGAAATGGCTCTCCCCAATATCTTTGACGCGAAAACACCGCATCACGCAAACGATAGTTGATTTTTGCCTCTCCAACGCCCAATTTTTCCAATTCGGAAAGAATTTTTTCGGTAGCTTCTTTATAATCCATTCCGTTGAGAAAATCTGAATTTTGTAAAGCAAATCCGCCTTTTTCAGTATATGCGTTTTCTGAAATATCTTTATCAAAAATGTTGATAATTTCAGGCATCCCTTCTACACCTACAAAATGTTTTGCAAAGGCATAATCACGTTCATCACCCGCAGGAACTGCCATTACAGCCCCTGTGCCGTAACCTGCCAACACATAATCGCCTATCCAAATCGGAATGGGTTGTTTGGTAATCGGATGCTCGGCGTACGCCCCTGTAAATACACCTGAAATGGTTTTGGTATCCGCCATTCTATCTCTTTCCGAACGCTTAGATGTCTCCTCGATATAATCCAAAACGGCTTGTTTTTGTGCTTCGGTTGTGATTTGTAAAACCAATTCGTGTTCAGGAGCCAAAGTGAGATAAGTTACACCGAAAATGGTGTCTGGTCTTGTTGTAAATACCTCAATCCCCCGTTCCTCCGAAGGGGGACAAACCGATGCACTCACACTAATTTCTTCTCGGACATCAACTTTTGAAGCTAATTTTTCTTGTATTTTTTGAAGAACATTCTCTAAATCAGCAATAACTTCTTCATTTGTAAATCGAATAACCTCAAAACCGAATTCATTTAGAAAATCTGTTCGTTCTTTATCTAAAATCTGTTGATTTTCAGCATTGTGATATCCTCCATCGACTTCTACAATCAACCTTTTGGCAAGGCATACAAAATCAACGATATAATCCCCAATAACGTGCTGTCTTCTAAATTTATCATCTAATTTCTTAGATTTTAACTCCTCCCAAAGAATAGTTTCGGCTTGGGTCATATTATTTCGTAAATCTTTTGCTTTTTCAACCAAAAGATGAGCATTATTCCCTCCTGTCATATACCCTTGCTTGGACGATTTATCCGCCTCTGCATTTGTTCCCCCTTCGGGGGCTAGGGGGAAAATAATTTTCGCTCCCTTTGATTTTCCTATCCAATTGCGTTGACTTTCTTTGACAGAGTCACTCCAATCAATAGTGTCCAATCCTTTCAATAATCTATCAGCGTACGCTGTGATACGCATACTCCATTGTGTCATTTTCTTACGCACAACAGGATGTCCTCCACGCTCCGAAACACCATTGACAATCTCATCGTTTGCCAACACCGTTCCCAAAGCAGGACACCAATTTACTTCGGTTTCTGCAAGAAATGTCAAACGATAATTCAATAAGATTTGTTGCTTCTCCACATCTGAAAAAGCATTCCATTCTGTTGCTGTAAACGATGGTGTTTTTTCATCGCATACTGCTTTAACGTTGGTATTTCCTTCTTTTTCAAAATGTTTTACTAAGGTTGTAATATCTTCGGCTTTGTCTGTTTCTTGATTGTACCAAGAGTTGAACAATTGAATAAAAATCCATTGTGTCCATTTGTAATAATCTGGGTTGGAAGTGCGTACTTCTCTACTCCAATCGAACGAAAAACCGATTTTGTCGAGTTGTTCGCGATAACGAGCGATATTTTCACGAGTAGTTTTTTCAGGATGTTGTCCTGTTTGTATGGCGTATTGCTCGGCAGGTAATCCGAACGAATCGTACCCTTGCGGATGCAACACGTTAAAGCCTTTGTGACGTTTGTATCGTGCGAAAATATCCGATGTGATGTACCCAAGCGGATGCCCCACGTGCAATCCTGCTCCCGATGGATATGGGAACATATCTAATACATAAAATTTCTCTTTTGTAGAATTATTTTCGGCTTTAAAAGTTTGGTTTTCTGCCCAATATTTTTGCCATTTAGCTTCGATTTCTTTGTGATTATAGTGCATTGTCAACTATTTTATTATTCCATATTTCCAATTAGGTCAAATAGGGTGTGAGTCAAAATTTTTGTAAAGCTACAAAATTACTAAAAATTGTTTGTCTGAGATATTTTATAAAAAACTTTTACTTTGATATAAACGATTTTAATTTAACCATTTTTATTGTAAAATCCGCCGTTTCATCAATATATTCTTCCGCTTCTCCAGTTTTTCCATCTATTTTAAAATGCAGAGGCAAAAAAGCTGGTGGCTCTCCTATTCCGAAATCAATAGTAAAATAAATCGTTTATTCATAATACGTTATTTTTCGAGTATTGGTACGCTTGCAAAAAGGATATTGCTCGTCTGTTTTGGTAGTCCAATTTCCTTGTTTGTCTTCTTTCAATTTTAGATAAACCGAACGTTGCAAAATACTATAATCGTAACGTTCTTTAGAAAACGATTCTAATTCCCTTCTTTTAAATATTTTTTTCTCTTTTTGTGGTTTGTATTTATAGGTTTTGGTTCCAGACTTTACTCCATTTTTAAAAAATTCTACCGTCAAAATGGTTCTTCCTTTTTTATAAGAAAAATGCTGAATTTGAAAAATCTGATTTCCTCTCTTCCAAACTTTTCGTATCAATTTTCCATCTTCTGAAAAATCAGAAACCACCGTATCTATAAAATATTTCATCGTCATTTCACAACCACCTGAATATTCGATGGTGGTAGCTGTTACAGATTGTACTTTTCCTTTCAAATCGTATCTTTCCCAATCAGTTTGGGCAACAACCAATTGACTAATCCATACAAACAATCCTGCTACTATTATTTTACTTTTCATAATATTCCAATTTTCTTATTATATGTTTTGTAATAAAAATTTCATCTTCGATTTCCGTAAATTCTTGCCAATTTCCCTTTTCATCTTCTCTTTCATATTCAATAAGATAAACAGTTGTTTCGTTTTCTTGTTTGATTGTCCACCCTTTCTTATCAAAATGAATAGTCAAAGAAAAACCAGCACTTATTTCATCCCATTCTCATTTTTTTCTTTTCCATTTTCATGATAATGATAACATATTCTTATGATAGGCTTTCCGTCGGTTATAGTATTTTCCTCATTTTTTTGATTTTTTTCATTATAATTGAAAAAATACGGTTGTTCGATAATTGAACAACCGTATTTTTTTCATTTTTCTATTCTTCTTCTTTATTTTTGATAACAATCAAAACATCTTTTACTGTGAGATTTGCTTTGTAATCTTCTGCCATAATTCTCAACACATATTCGCCATCATCATAGTTTTGAGTAGCTGAATATTTTTTTGGCAATTCGATTTCATGTTCGATTTCAAAATAGGTTACAAAAGCACCTAATGACATTTTTTTCTCAAAATCATAGTTAGTTCCATTCAAATTTTGAGGAATCAACCCATAGCTATAAGCCTGAATACCGTCTGTATCATCAAAAGACAACTTCATTTTTACTTTTTCTCCATAATAAAACACCGTATTAGGAGTGGGACTTATGATTTCTACTTTGGGTTTGATAATCACTTCCTCCTTAGTACAAGCAGAAAACAATGCAATAAACGCTAAAGCAAAAAACATCCAATGTAATTGATTTAATTTTCTCATAATCTATTCATTTTTTAAATTCTTTAATTTCTCAACCATATTTTTTGAACCTGCATAAAAAGGTACTCGCTGATGCAATTCTGAGGGTTTGATGTCCATAATTCTTCGTGTACCATCAGTTGCACTACCTCCTGCTTGCTCAATAATCATGGCAAATGGATTGCATTCGTACAACAATCTCAATTTTCCATTTGGTTTTGATTGTGTTTCGGGATACATGTAGATACCACCTTTCAAAATATTACGATGTACATCTGCTACCAAACTACCTATATATCTTGCACTATATGCTGTTTTATTTAGAGTATCCTTGCAAAGATCTATATATTCTTGGACTCCTTTAGAAAATTCAGAATAGTTTCCTTCGTTTACGGAATAGATTTTACCATCTACATCAATTTTCATATTGGGATGCGACAAAAAGAACGTACCCAAGCTTGAGTCTAATGTAAAACCATTTACACCTTCTCCAGTGGTATAAACCAACATCGTTGAAGTTCCATAAATCACATATCCTGCTACTACTTGTTTATTTCCTTCTTGCAAAAAATCATCTATCGTAACTGGACTTCCTACAGGCGAAACACGTTTGTAAATAGAAAAAATCGTTCCAACCGAAACATTTACATCTATATTTGACGATCCATCCAAAGGGTCTATCATAATGACATATTTATTGGAATTATCGTTATGTAACCCTGGAATATTGATAAAATCTTCGTTTTCTTCCGATGCTATACCACAGATTACATCTCTATTGATCAAGGTATTAATAAAAATTTCATCAGCGATTACATCCAATTTTTGTTGCTCTTCGCCTTGAACGTTTTCACTCCCCAAAGCTCCAGTTATTCCTGTCAAAGCCGCTTGATTTACTTTCAAAGAAACTCGTTTTGCAGCAAATCGAATAGCAGTCAATAGTTCGTTCAATTCGTTTTGACTGCATGTATTATACAGAGATTTTTGTTTGATAAACTCCCCTAAACTAATCAATTTTTTGTCCATATATTGTGAACCTTTATGTGTTTGTATTTTGTAGCGATTCTATTGTTACTAAAGTATTCAAAAACCATACCGCCTTACAATATAATCAAGCTACAAATATCCATAAATAAAAGAAAATTATTGAAAAAAAACAGATATATTTTTCAAATCAGTGGAAAATATATTTTTTCTTATTTATTTTTGTGAAAAAAGAAATTCATTATGAAAATATACAAATTTGGTGGAGCATCTATTAAAGATGCAGATGCTATTAGAAACGTAGCCAATGTATTAAAACAAACTAACTTTACAAAAGGGGTAATTGTTGCCTCGGCTATGGGAAAGACCACCAATGCCTTGGAGGAAGTAGTAGCTGCTATTTTTCATAATAAAAATACACTCAATGAAAAAATCGACTTTGTCGAAAAATATCATTTAGAAATAGTCAATCAATTGTTTGAGAATAAAAATCATCGTGTTTTTGAAAAAATTTCAATGTTATTTTCTCAATTAAAATTGTTTTTAGACAATAACAAATCTCCTTTATACAACTTTGTTTACGATCAAATTGTTTCTATGGGAGAGGTACTTTCAACTACAATTCTGAGTGAATATTTAAATGAAATTCAATTTAATAATCAATGGTTAGATGCAAGAAATCTAATCAAAACCGACAATACTTATCGCGAGGCCATCGTAGATTGGAAACTTACTGAAGAAAACATTCAACAAATAAAAGGAAATGATATCTATGTAACCCAAGGATTTATTGGTTCGGACGCCAATTGCTTTTCGGTTACATTGGGAAGAGAAGGCTCAGACTATTCGGCAGCGATTTTTGCGTACTGCTTGGATGCTAAAAGTCTTACCATTTGGAAAGATGTACCGGGTGTACTCAATGCAGATCCACGCTATTTTGAAGACTACATACAATTGCAACAAATTTCTTATACAGAAGCCATCGAATTGTCGTTTTACGGAGCATCAGTAATACACCCAAAAACGTTACAACCGTTGCAAAAAAAGGAAATTCCACTGTATGTAAAATCATTTATACAACCAGAAAAAGCAGGTACTGCTGTATCACGTGGTTTGGATTTAGTACCTTACACTCCGTGTTTTATAGTAAAGAAAAATCAATTGTTGATATCCTTTTCATCAAAAGATTTTTCGTTTATACTAGAAAATCAAGTTAGTGAAATATTCAAATTATTTGCAAAATATCGAATAAAAGTTCAGGTTATTCAAAACTCAGCAATAAGTTTTTCAGTTTGTGTTGAAGATAAATTTGAAAATTTTGACATATTGTATGCAGAACTAAAAAATCAATTTGCAATAACGTACAATAAAAATGTAAATTTATACACTGTACGTCATTTTACGTCAGAATCTATTGATAAAATATGTAAAAACAAAGAAATATTATTACAACAAATCAATAGAAACACCATTCAAATCATTTCGAAATAAAATGTCATTAAATATAGACCAATTGTTATAAGAAAACGATTGGTCTATATTGCTTGTGATATTATATATCATATAGTTAAACATTGAAAGAGAGAAGGCATATTTTTTCTACAAATTACAAAAAATATAATCCCAAATACAACTTGAATTACAATATTGTATTTAGGATTTGTAATAAATTTTATTTGAAAAGTTTAAACAACTCTAAAATAAAACAATCATCAAGGGAAAAATAAATTTTTATAATCAACTCTTTCTAATCAATCGCATTGTAGCATAAGCTAAAATAAGAGCAATAAAAAAACTTGTTAGAAATTCTTTATAAAAAGGGTCTCTTCTGATATTAAATAATATATCAATTAAAAATTCCCCAAGAAACATGCCTAAAGAATAAACCATCAATAGCAATAGAAACTTACCTAAAGTTTTGTTTTTTACCATAATCCCCATCTTTCTGTTAATGCTACTATTGCTCTACCTGCCGAAGCATAACATGCTCCCCCAACAGCACCTGGTGCGGCTCCTACTCCACCTGCTAAAGCCCCCGATGCTCCTCCGATAATTCCCCCTACTACATCAGATTTTCCCATTGATTTTATAGTAGACTTAAACCACCTCCATTCTTCATCATTTCTATTACCTTTACTTAATATAGTATTTCTATTATTTCCAATAGACATCCATTTATCTAAATTTACAGTCCAATATTCAAGAGAATTTATAGCGATTGAAACAGATGCTAAAAGTATAAATTGTTCTTCTTTGCTGCAATGAGTCACTATTTCTCTTTTTAATTTAGAAAGTTCTTCCAAAAGTTGAATACTATCTAAATCGTAATTAGAAATTACAGTATCCAACTCTAATAAATATTTTTCTTGTTTAGAAGTCAAAGAAACTTCTTTTTTTATCGAATCTACCATATTAAAATCATAATCTCCTTTTTTTATATCAACAAACTGAGAATACAAAACATTATCATACATACTATAAATAGATAAATAATCGGAATAGGAAATATGTTTTGAAAAATCTATGCCCTTGGTAAAATTATAAGTACCTTTCTTCACCTCGGTAAGCATATTAGAAAAATCCATCAAAGTAAAATTATTTTTACTAACTATTTCAGAATAAACATATTCTAAACCTTCATTGTGCAATCTACCAATTGTCCAATAATCTGAAAAATCATTAAAGAAAGAACCTTTGTTATATGTTTTTACAGATAGTGATTCACTTTCTTCTCTAACAGACGAATCCGAAGAACAAGAATAAAAAGTTGTCAACACTTGAGCGGACAACAATACCCCTAAGGCAATTTTTCTAAAATTTTTCATGATATATAAATTTAAAATTAATACAAATACTTACTCTTAACTAAATATCACAAAGGATATATTCACTTTATTGACAACGCAAAGCAACAACAAAAATACATATCCAATGATAGCAAATTATTAAGAATACAAAAATGATAAAAGAATAAAGTAACAATTTATTCACACTTAATTAAAATAATGTTTTTGATTCTAAAAAACAAGGTTTCCCTTGTTTTTAAAAAAAGGCGGCGACATACTCTCCCACGCTACTACGCAGTACCATTGGCGCTATTAGTTTCATCTTATATTACCTTTATTCTACTTTTTCTTGTATCATTCTTATTTTCATATAATCTTTCCTACGAATGAATTGCAAAATAACAAATTGAATTACAACCAATGGAAAAACAATCAAAAGTGCATACTTAAAATCACCTATAAGTAACTCTTTTTTATATACTCCTTTTTCATTTAGTTCTATTAAAATCAATGCAATAAACACCAATAGTACCATCAAAACAGTAGAAACAGTGCATAAAATATAAATTATTACTTTCATACCAAACCTACCCCCTAATTCGGATTATATACTTAATATTCAAAACGTTAAATACGACAGTTATTATCTTTTTTTACAATATTTTTTTGTTTTTCTTATCTCGAACACAGGTTATTTTAAATATTATCCCACTCCTATAATCACAGCTGCAGAACTTAAAGCAGCTCCAAAACCAACCCCCAAAAGCTCCATTACAACTACAATCGCAGGAGTAGCAAGCCCTCCAGACCCTGCTGCAATAGCAACCCCAGAAGTAACTGCAGCCAATGTAAGAAAACCTATTGAAGCCGAAAGTCCATCTGCTCTTGCAACATCACTTCTCGAAGGTTTACTAGATATAGAATAAGATACATAATTATTCTCTTCAAACCAAAACTTTACTGAATTTTCAAAAACAGATACAAAAACTAAATAAGCATCTAAATCTACCCCTATAAGATCTCTTTTCGCCTTATTTTTAATTAAATTAAGTGAACTAACAAAACTATCGTAATCTGTATATTCCTCTGTTAAAATAATTGTTTCAGAAACAAAGCTCTTTAAAGCCCAAGCATTATTAACTAAATTAGAATTCTTATCTATCAACAAATTAAAATCATCTATAGTTAAGGAATGTGAATTGTCTATAACTAAATCCGTAGATTCCTTATAACTACTTAACAATGGATACTTCCTAATGACATTTTCTTTAAGTTCCTCTAAAGTTAATATTTTATCTTGGTCATTCTTCATTAAAATCCCTTTCAAAAAAATATTATGGTCTTCACCTATTTTTTTGAGCTGATCATCTGAGAAAATACGCAATTCTTTATTATACGAAAATATTTTTCTTTCCCTAATAGTCTCCTCAAAATTTCCATTAGCAACTGACAACGACTCACTTTCTTGATTGACAGACGAATCCGAAGAACAAGAATAAAAAGTTGTCAACACTTGAGCGGACAACAATACCCCTAAGGCAATTTTTCTAAAATTTTTCATGAGCATTAAATTTATTTACATTAATTAAAAATAATTTTTTAAGTTATAAAAAAGACAAGATTGCTCTTGTCTTTCTAAAAAAAGGCGGCGACATACTCTCCCACGCTATGACGCAGTACCATCTGCGCTATTGGACTTAACTTCTCTGTTCGGAATGGGAAGAGGTGAGCCCCAACGCTATAACCACCTTAAATCGGTTCTGCTAATTTATATTATCTAATTTAGCAGGAATATCGTACATATTGTAAAACACTTCTATTGATACTTTATAAAAGCAACTCTTAGAGCACATAAGCTTACGGGTGATTAGTACTACTCGACTTTGACATTACTGCCTTTACATCTATAGCCTATCAACGTTGTCATCTCCAACGACCCTTCTAAAGAAATCTCATCTTGTGGTGGGTTTCGTACTTATATGCTTTCAGCACTTATCCCTTCCCAACGTAGCTACTCAGCAATGCACCTGGCGGCACAACTGATACACCAGAGGTTAGTCCAATTCGGTCCTCTCGTACTAGAATCAGATCCACGCAAATTTCTAACGCCCGCAGTAGATAGAGACCGAACTGTCTCACGACGTTCTGAACCCAGCTCGCGTGCCACTTTAATGGGCGAACAGCCCAACCCTTGGGACCTTCTCCAGCCCCAGGATGTGACGAGCCGACATCGAGGTGCCAAACCCCCCCGTCGATGTGAGCTCTTGGGGGAGATCAGCCTGTTATCCCCGGCGTACCTTTTATCCTTTGAGCGATGGCCCTTCCATACGGAACCACCGGATCACTATGCTCTACTTTCGTACCTGTTCGACTTGTAAGTCTCGCAGTCAAGCTCCCTTTTGCCATTGCACTCTACGCACGGTTACCAAGCGTGCTGAGGGAACCTTTAGAAGCCTCCGTTACTCTTTTGGAGGCGACCACCCCAGTCAAACTACCCACCAAGCAATGTCCTCTCTAAAAAAAGAGTTAGTCCTCAGATAAGCAAAGGGTGGTATTTCAACAATGACTCCCTGAATCCTGGCGAACCCAGTTCATAGTCTCCCACCTATCCTACACATCACTTATCCAAGAACAATACTAAGCTATAGTAAAGGTGCACAGGGTCTTTTCGTCCCACTGCGGGTAATCGGCATCTTCACCGATACTACAATTTCACCGAGCTCATGGCTGAGACAGTGTCCAGATCGTTACACCATTCGTGCAGGTCGGAACTTACCCGACAAGGAATTTCGCTACCTTAGGACCGTTATAGTTACGGCCGCCGTTTACTGGGGCTTCAATTCAATGCTTCGATTAATCTAACATCTCCTCTTAACCTTCCAGCACCGGGCAGGTGTCAGGCCCTATACTTCATCTCTCGATTTTGCAGAGCCCTGTGTTTTTGATAAACAGTCGCCTGGACCTTTTCACTGCGGCCAGCTTGCGCTGGCGACCTTTCTCCCGAAGTTACAGGTCTATTTTGCCTAATTCCTTAGCCATGAATCTCTCGAGCACCTGAGGATACTCTCCTCGACCACCTGTGTCGGTTTGTGGTACGGGTTCTTATAATCTATGTTTAGAAGCTTTTCTTGGCAGCCTTTAGGTACACTATCTCATCATCCGTAGATTCCGAGTACTATCAGTTTTCGCCAAACTCTACGCATTTTACTATAAAGTCTATAGCTACGACCTTTAACGAACTATTCCGTCAGTTCGCGGTACTTTCACCACTGCGTCACTCCATCACAACTATAAGAAGTACGGAAATATTAATCCGTTGGCCATCGACGTCCCCCTTCGGGTGTGCCTTAGGTCCCGACTAACCCTCAGCTGATTAGCATAGCTGAGGAAACCTTGGTCTTACGGTGTGCGGGTTTCTCGCCCGCATTATCGTTACTTATGCCTACATTTTCTTTTCTAAACAGTCCAAAATACCTCGCAGTACTTCTTCTACCCAGTTTAGAATGCTCCCCTACCACAGTATATCTGTCCATAGCTTCGGTAGTATACTTATGCCCGTTTATTATCCATGCTCGACCGCTCGACTAGTGAGCTGTTACGCACTCTTTAAATGAATGGCTGCTTCCAAGCCAACATCCTAGCTGTCTAGGCAGTCAAACCGCGTTTGTTCAACTTAGCATACATTTCGGGACCTTAGCTGATGGTCTGGGTTCTTTCCCTCTCGGACATGGACCTTAGCACCCATGCCCTCACTGTTTATAATCATTTATTAGCATTCGGAGTTTGTCAGGAATTGGTAGGCGGTGAAGCCCCCGCATCCAATCAGTAGCTCTACCTCTAATAAACTATAATAAACGCTGCACCTAAATGCATTTCGGGGAGTACGAGCTATTTCCGAGTTTGATTGGCCTTTCACCCCTACCCACAGGTCATCCGAAGACTTTTCAACGTCAAACGGTTCGGTCCTCCATTTGGTGTTACCCAAACTTCAACCTGCCCATGGGTAGATCACACGGTTTCGCGTCTACCATTACTGACTATAACGCCCTATTCAGACTCGCTTTCGCTTCGGCTGCGTGACTTAATCACTTAACCTCGCCAGCAACGGTAACTCGTAGGCTCATTATGCAAAAGGCACGCCGTCACCCAACTAATGGGCTCCGACCGCTTGTAAGCGTATGGTTTCAGGTTCTTTTTCACTCCGTTATTCACGGTTCTTTTCACCTTTCCCTCACGGTACTGGTTCACTATCGGTCTCTCAGGAGTATTTAGCCTTACCGGATGGTCCCGGTGGATTCAGACAGGGTTCCACGTGCCCCGCCCTACTCAGGATACCACTATTTAATACATCGTTTACCTATACGAGACTATCACTCTCTACGGTGTATCTTTCCAGATACTTCTAGTTCCCTTTGATTAAAATATCGTGGTCCTACAACCCCAAAATTGCCAAAACAACTTTGGTTTGGGCTTTTCCGATTTCGCTCGCCACTACTCTCGGAATCACTTTTGTTTTCTTTTCCTCCGCCTACTTAGATGTTTCAGTTCAGCGGGTTCGCCTCCTATCGGATACTAGTTCTTCAAACTAGTGGGTTGCCCCATTCGGATATCTACGGATCTAATCGTATGTGCCAATACCCGTAGCTTTTCGCAGCTTATCACGTCCTTCTTCGCCTCTGAGAGCCTAGGCATCCCCCATACGCCCTTATTTTGCTTATTGTGCTCTTTTTATCTCTTGTAATATCTCTATCACAAAAAATCGTGCTTTTTATTTTTCTATCTATTTGTGTTTTCCCAATATGTCTATGAACTTGTCTTCCTCTCGGATTTGTGGAGAATAAGGGAGTCGAACCCTTGACCTCCTGCGTGCAAGGCAGGCGCTCTAGCCAGCTGAGCTAATTCCCCATACATTCTACGAGTTATTTGTTTTGCCTTATCTACCGCATAACTGCTCAACTTCTAGAATTTCCTATTTAATACTAGTAGTCCCGGGCAGACTCGAACTGCCGACCCCTACATTATCAGTGTAGTACTCTAACCAGCTGAGCTACGAGACTCTGTATATCCTTCTATTTTATCCATTTATTTGAACCAACAGCGAGAGGTAAAGTCGGACATCTCTAGAAAGGAGGTGTTCCAGCCGCACCTTCCGGTACGGCTACCTTGTTACGACTTAGCCCCAGTTACCAGTTTTACCCTAGGCAGCTCCTTGCGGTCACCGACTTCAGGTACCCCCAGCTTCCATGGCTTGACGGGCGGTGTGTACAAGGCCCGGGAACGTATTCACCGGATCATGGCTGATATCCGATTACTAGCGATTCCAGCTTCATAGAGTCGAGTTGCAGACTCCAATCCGAACTGTGACCGGCTTTATAGATTCGCTCCTTGTCACCAAGTGGCTGCTCTCTGTACCGGCCATTGTAGCACGTGTGTGGCCCAGGACGTAAGGGCCGTGATGATTTGACGTCATCCCCACCTTCCTCACGGTTTACACCGGCAGTCTTGCTAGAGTTCCCGACATCACTCGTTGGCAACTAACAACAGGGGTTGCGCTCGTTATAGGACTTAACCTGACACCTCACGGCACGAGCTGACGACAACCATGCAGCACCTTGTAAATTGTCCGAAGAAATATCTGTTTCCAAATAAGTCAATCTACATTTAAGCCCTGGTAAGGTTCCTCGCGTATCATCGAATTAAACCACATGCTCCACCGCTTGTGCGCGCCCGTCAATTCCTTTGAGTTTCACACTTGCGTGCGTACTCCCCAGGTGGGATACTTATCACTTTCGCTTAGCCACTCAGTCCGAAAACCAAACAGCTAGTATCCATCGTTTACAGCGTGGACTACCAGGGTATCTAATCCTGTTCGCTACCCACGCTTTCGTCCATCAGCGTCAATCCTTTGTTAGTAACCTGCCTTCGCAATTGGTATTCCATGTAATATCTATGCATTTCACCGCTACACTACATATTCTAGTTACTTCACAAAAATTCAAGAACTACAGTATCAATGGCAATTTTACAGTTAAGCTGCAAACTTTCACCACTGACTTATAATCCCGCCTACGGACCCTTTAAACCCAATGATTCCGGATAACGCTCGGATCCTCCGTATTACCGCGGCTGCTGGCACGGAGTTAGCCGATCCTTATTCTTACGGTACCGTCAGTTTGCTATACATAGCACGTTTTCTTCCCGTACAAAAGCAGTTTACAATCCATAGGACATTCTTCCTGCACGCGGCATGGCTGGTTCAGAGTTGCCTCCATTGACCAATATTCCTCACTGCTGCCTCCCGTAGGAGTCTGGTCCGTGTCTCAGTACCAGTGTGGGGGATCTCCCTCTCAGGACCCCTACCCATCATCGTCTTGGTATGCCGTTACCACACCAACTAACTAATGGGACGCATGCTCATCTTATACCGATAAATCTTTAATATCTAAATGATGCCACTCAAATATACTATGAGGTATTAATCCAAATTTCTCTGGGCTATCCCTCTGTATAAGGTAGATTGCATACGCGTTACGCACCCGTGCGCCGGTCTCAAACTACTAAAGTAGCTCTACCCCTCGACTTGCATGTGTTAGGCCTGCCGCTAGCGTTCATCCTGAGCCAGGATCAAACTCTTCATCGTATATTTTTTATATTAATGATGTTTTATCCCAACTTTACTTGTTCTCTCAGGTATGCTGTTAATTCAATAAAATATTTTCTATGATCGTCTCTTGTTTTACTTTCACTCCCCTCTCAGAAAGCGAGTGCAAAAGTAGAAAGAATTTTTAAAACTACCAAAATTTATTTTGTTAAAAAATTTGTTAAAGTTTTTACCCCCCCCCTACTTACAAAACGCTTCGTTTCTAAAGCGGATGCAAAAGTAGAAAGTTTTTTTTCTAAAACACAAAACTTTTTTTTAGTTTTTTTTCTTTCGTGGGCGATGAGGGATTCGAACCCCCGACCCCCTCGGTGTAAACGAGGTGCTCTGAACCAGCTGAGCTAATCGCCCCCTATCTCTTTGAACGGATTGCAAAGATAGAACAAGTTTTTGTTATCTTCCAAATGTTTTGAAGAAAAATTTTGAAATATTTTTTAAACAATTGGTTTTCAACGGATACTTTCGATACGCTTTGTGAATTCTCTCGCAAATTACACGGATTGTCGCTGTTTCTTTTCTTTTTACAACAAAAAAACAGAGATGCTATGCTTTTGGAGGAAACAGAGACCTTTGCGTATAGAATAACCTATGTAGTCTATGTATCTATCGGATTAAAAAAACTTCGTCAAAATATTAACTCAGTGGTTTCAACTTTGGCGAAGTTGGATTTAACTCTACAATATATACTGTAAAAAAATATTCCTTTTTGCAACTATTTGCGTGAGCGGTGGGAGCGGCATCCTTTTGTGGTGGCGAATGCCGACACAAAAGATATAGCGGACGACGCGACACCTAGCTCGTGCCGACGAGGTACGAGGAGGAACGGGCGGAGTGGCACGCCCAAATAACCTTTTTCTTACTGAAATATTATATTGTCAATTTGCATTGTCGTGGTCAGCTCGGGATTGCCTTTATAGGTAAACATTATGTAGCCCTCACCTACCAACTGCGACGGAAATTGATAGGTACCACTATCGACAAAAGTGCTTCCGTACCCACTTTCGTTGTCTTTGGAGATGGTAAAATGGTCTGTTATTTCTATCAAATTTTCAAAATCTACAGGTTGCTGACATTGAAATTCGGCTGCTTTGACGTAATACACCTTTAAAACATCTCCTCTATAATAGCCGTCTTTGGTCTGAAATGATAGGGTATTGCTTCCATTAAAATACACTGGAACAATGAAATAACTCTCAGTAATCGACTCACTATTGCCATAGGCTGTGCTTTGTAAATATTTATTGCCTTGATAACTGCGTAACTGCCAATATTTTCCGCCGTGTACATAGGCATTGATATAGGGTGCAAATAGTGTTTGATTGTTTAAATATGTTTCGAATGACTCGTTGATTGATATTGCAAACTCTTCATTTTCTGATTTTAACATAGAAAACGGATAATACCGCCCTCGTGTGAGTTGTACATCTTCCAACTGATTGAGCACAAAATTGTATGACGATCCTCTTTTGGTAAGTACCCCAACTATTTCCCCTCTCTGAATAGGCACTGTCTCGTTTACAAATTTGACATATTGATTGATTTGTGTGTTGACAAACGAGGTTCCTTCTGTGGTTATTTGATCAATTTTATGTGTATGATAGCCCATGTAAGCTTTGGATTCTTCGTAATATTTTTGCCCTATCGACTCTTCCGAAAATTGTACATCTTCTATTTTAAAAAGTTGATTGAGATGTTCATTTGTCTTTAAATCTGAGAGTTTGACTACTTTTATCAACTCTTCTTGAGATTTTTTTTTAGTTGAAATTGCTGTTTGAGACTGAAAAATTTCACTTGCTATTGGAGAAATTTTACCAGAATTTTCTGTTCCTATTTGCAAAGTTCCATTTTGTTTTACATAACTCATCCCCTTGAGATTGACATATATTTTTCTTCCAAAATCTACGTACGTATATAGACTATACGCATCTACAGACAGGGAAACTCCATGTGTTTTTTCTTGGTTTTGTAATACAATTGTTTTATAGAAACTTCCGTCTTTGTCCGTAGAAATTACGTATCCAGAGATAATTACATCATTTGTAACGGTTTGTATAGTGTCCGAAGCGTTTTGATTGAGTTCTTGTATCGAAAAATTGGTTTCCCATTCTTGAAAATCTATTCCTTCTGGTGAATATTGCTCATCTTTTTGACAACTATACAATATAGACACTACGATAAAAAATAAAAATATTAGCTTTTTCATGGTTAAAACAATTTTAATTCATCTATCATATAGGCTCCAGACATGGTGGAAGAGGTTCCCCCTGTGGCTTTGAAAGCTATTTTAATTTTTCCTGTATGATTTTTTATTGATATAATCCCTGATGCTTTCCATTGATAATTGGCATCTTCAGGCAATGGCTTGTTGAACGGAATTTCTTTTACTGAAATTTGTTGTAAATCTTGTTCTACGGAGGGTACTATATATAAATGTATGCCGTTTTGTGTAGTATCGACTAAATGATGTTGGGCTGTTTTGAAGGTTAAAAAATATTCTTTTGAAGGGTTGAGTTCTATTTCTGGTGAAATCAGCCAAGCTTCGTTTGTATTTTCTTCACTATTATACGCTGAAAATTCTACATACCCATTGTTTGAAAATGTTTTGAACGTCCACATTCTACTACCTTGAGTAGAAATTGACTCCCAAGAGGAATTGGTAAAATTTTCAACATTTTCATATTGAAAATCTTCAAAAAATAGTAATGGTTTATACTCGGGAAGTGTGGTTTCTGTTTCAAAAAGACAACTTCCCAATACCATAGCAAAAGCTATTAAAGGAAATCGTTTCATGAGTTTGTTTTTTTGACTATAATTGTTTTTTCAAATATATGAAAAATATTCTCTTATTCAGAAAATAATTCAAATTATAAGTACAAAATCATTAACCGAAATTATCTATAATGGACATTTCGTTCTTTTACCTATTGAATAAATTATTGATAAAATTTATAGTAAAAAGTTAAATTACAATTGTTTTATATTATATTTTCATTCAAACAATAAATTTCCTATGTGCATTATGTCAACTATTTTGCAACACGATTAATTTCGTCTTGACATAAAACAAAAACAGACCTCCTTTTTGGGAGGTCTGTGTTTAATTATTTATTCATTCATTGTTTGAAAAAATTCATCATTGGTGCGAGATTTTTTCAATTTATCAAAAATCAAATTCATTGCTTCTACTGGATTCATATCTGCAATATGTTTTCTGATAATCCACATTTTGTCAAGCACTTCTTTGTCTAACAGCAAATCATCTTTACGTGTAGAAGATGATGTCAAATCTACCGCCGGGAATACTCTACGATTAGAAATTCTACGGTCTAATTGCAACTCCATATTTCCTGTTCCTTTAAACTCTTCAAAAATCACATCGTCCATTTTAGACCCCGTGTCTGTAAGAGCTGTTGCTATAATCGTCAAGGAACCTCCATTTTTTATATTTCGAGCGGCACCAAAAAAGCGTTTTGGTTTTTGCAACGCATTTGCATCAACACCTCCTGACAACACTTTTCCAGAAGCTGGCTGTACCGTATTGTATGCACGAGCTAAACGCGTAATCGAATCCAACAAAATCACAACGTCCAATCCTGTTTCTACCAAACGTTTTGCCTTTTCCAAAATCATTTCAGCTAATTTCACATGACGCTCTGCTGACTCGTCAAACGTAGATGCTACTACCTCTGCTTTTACTGATTCTTGAATATCTGTGACTTCCTCTGGACGCTCGTCTATCAACAAAACAATCATATAAACCTCTGGATGATTGGCTGCTATAGTATTGGCAATTTCTTTCAGTAAAGTAGTCTTACCAGTCTTTGGTTGTGCCACAATCATTCCTCTTTGTCCCTTGCCTATCGGTGCAAATAAGTCAATCACTCGTGTAGAAAGCGACGCTCCTGGTGCTCCTAAGTTGAATTTTTCCGTGGGGAATATTGGTGTGAGATGTTCAAATCCTATTCTATCTCTGATTACATCAGGTGCATGTCCATTGATGGTTTTTACCTCCAATAAAGGGAAGAATTTTTCTCCTTGTTTTGGTGGACGCACGATACCACGTACTGTATCTCCATTTTTCAACCCCATTCTACGTATCTGAGATTGAGACAAATAAATATCATCTGGTGAAGTAAAATAATTATAATCCGAAGAACGCAAAAATCCTATTTCTTTGTCTTTTTGCACTTTGTCTTTGATAATTTCAAGTACCCCTTCAGTTTCAATAAGCCCTTCAAACTCATACGCTGAATCTCTATAATTGATTTTTACTGGGTTTTTACCAAAGCGATCTTCTTGTTCCTCGTCATTATGTTCAGTATCGTCGTCTGTTTCTTGCTCTGACTCTTCCTCTACATCAAACAAATCAGCATCTATGTCGTCAAAAGCATTTTCATCTTCCTCTTCTACAGGTAATGATTTTCTGACATAAGCTTTTTCTTCTTCTACTTCTTGTTCTTCTTTCTCTTCCGCTTCTTTTCTTACTCGACGCTTGGTATCTGTCTTTTGCTCACGATTAATTCTTGTGCGTTTTTCTTTTTTAGGACGCTGGTTTTCAGAAGATGATTCTTCCTTTTCAACCTTCTGCTCTGTTTGCGTAGAATTTTCGTTTGCTGCTTTAGTAATCAGATCTATCAAAACGCTTTTTGAGAAATTTTGAAAGTTTTTCAATCCCATCACTTTCGCAATTTCTTTTAATTCATCGCGTTTTTTATCATTTAATATTGATATATCAAACATATATTATTGAACTATTTTTCTTTTTTATGAAGTCAATTTATCTTTAAAACTATCAAAGTTGACTAAACTATATTTTAGGTAAAATTATCTTTTAGATACAAAATAGCATGTCTAATTAAGACCTTAGTTATCAAAATCAAATTTTTATAGTAAATTCAGATTAAAAATTGACATAGAAGTTATACACAGAAGTCTGTTTTACGTTAATCACATTAGTTTTGATTATGTAAAAAACTCAAAACAAATCGCTTCCGTTTTATTTACATTGCAATATTACAATTTTTTTGCATATCTATCACAATTTACACAAAAAAAATAATATATTTGCACTCTATTCAAAAAAATATGATACAAAGGATACAAACTGTTTATATGTTTTTGGCATTTGCTGTTGCTGGAGGCCTTTCATTGGTTATTCCTTTATGGACTTTGGCAGATGGCACTAGTTATATAGCTGGAATGAATACGTGGTACACTTTGCTATTTGCGAGTTCGGCTGCTTTGTCAATGTATGCCATTTTACAATATAAAAAGAGACAGACTCAATTTGTGGTAAACAGATTGAACATGATATTGAACTTTATTTTACTAGGATTGTTTGTATTTCGATCGCTAAATTTATCCGGAGAAACACAAGTTTCTGAGAAGGGTATTGGGATGCTTCTTCCTCTTGTTTCTATCTTTCTGTTAGCCTTTGCAAACAGAGCCATAAAGAAGGACGAAGATCTTGTAAAATCTGCCGATAGAATACGATAAAACCTATTATCTTAGTTTATTAGTGCGTTAAAAAACCTCCTATTTTAGGAGGTTTTTTATTTTCTTACTTCTTCTATAATTCTACCGTCTTTCATTACGAGTTTTCGGTCTGCCATATTAGCCAAAATTTCATTGTGTGTTACTATCACAAAGGTTTGACCCAATTGATTGCGTAGGTCAAAAAACAATTGATGTAATTTTTCAGCCGATTGTGTATCTAAATTTCCTGATGGTTCGTCTGCAAACACCACCGCTGGTTTGTTGATCAACGCTCTTGCTACTGAAACTCTTTGTTGTTCACCACCCGACAATTGCTCCGGAAAATGGTTTGCTCTATGCTCCAATCCCAGATGAGCAAGCAATTTCATTGCCTCTTCTTTACTCTCTTTTTGTTCTCTTCCAGCTATCATCGTTGGCAAAAGTACATTTTCTAATGCTGTAAACTCTGGCAACAACTGATGAAATTGAAAGACAAAACCCAAATGTTTATTGCGAAAATCAGACAAATCTTTTGTTGATAATCCTACTATTGATTGATTGTTGATTTCCAACGCTGTCTGAGTATCTTTGTCTGCTTCGGTCAATGTTCCTAATATATGCAACAAAGTCGTTTTTCCTGCCCCTGACGCTCCTACTATACTGACAATTTCTCCTTTTGCAACCGTCAAATCTATGTTTTTTAAAATTTGATTGTCTCCAAAGTGCTTGTTTATGTTTTTTGCTTTGATCATATCTCTAATTCTTATAAAGTGATTTTTCCAGGAGATATTTCAATAGGTTCTTTTCCTTGTTCAAACCATTTGGCAGTCAATTCGCCTTTCAACTGTATTTCATCTCCTTTTATTTCAATCCAACTCCCTTCTCTCAAACCAATTACAGGTTGAATATTATGTTTGTGAAATTCAAATATTCTTTCTTCTCTTGTTTCTCCTTTATGCTTACTATCAATCGGTTTGTCTAAAAAATGAGGATTGATATTAAAGGGCAACATTCCTAAGGTTTGATAACTTGGCACTTGAACAATCGGCATGTCATTGGTGGTGCCCATTGTCAAACCAACAATGTTACTTCCCGCTGAGCATCCTACATAGGGCGTACCTAATGTTAATTTTTCTTTCAATGGTGCAATCAAATCATTTTTATACAATTGCTGAACCAATAAAAATGTATTTCCTCCTCCAACAAAAATAGCTTGTGCGTTTTGAATTGCTTTTATTGGTTGATGAAATTCATGTAATCCAACAACTTTTTTTCCAATAACATTCAAAGCATTTTGCACCCTTTGAGTATATTCATCATGAGTAGCTCCACCCGCACGAGCGTATGCAATAAAAAGCACTTCATCTATTCCAGAAAAATGACACTCTATTTCTGGCAACAAATATTCCAAATAACCCGACCCATATACAGTAGAGGTACTGGCTGCAATAATATTTTTCATATAAAAAAATGGATATAAACAAGAAGCCTTGTGAGTTTTTCACAAGGCTTTTTTATTGTTAATTATTAAGCATCACTGGCATTACCAACATCAACACCTCTTCGCCTTCGTCCAAACCGTCAACAGGTGTAAGAATTCCAGCTCTGTTTGGCAACGACATTTCCAATTGGATATCGTCTGATTGTAGGTTGTTTAACATTTCAATTAGAAACTTTGAATTGAATCCAATCTGCATATCATCTCCATTGTAGCTACAAGTGAGACGTTCGTCTGCCTTGTTTGAATAATCCAAATCCTCTGCCGAAATATTTAATTCGCTACCTGCTACTTTCAAACGAATTTGATGAGTTGTTTTATTTGAATAAATTGCTACACGACGTACTGATCCTAAAAATTGCGAACGAGTAATAACCATTTTGTTTGGATTTTCTTTTGGAATTACTGTTTCATAATTTGGATATTTCCCATCAATCAACCTACAAATCAATGTGTAATTGTCAAATGAAAATCTCGCATTTGATTCGTTGTATTCTATCACCACTTCATCTTCAGTAACCAAATTATTTTTCAAAATATTCAATGGTTTTTTTGGCATAATAAAACTTGTTTCATGCTCTGAAACCACATCTTTTCTTGAATATTTTACCAATTTATGAGCATCAGTAGCCACAAAGACCATTCCTGCTGGTGAAAACTGGAAAAACACCCCTGACATCACTGGACGCAAATCGTCATTTCCTGTTGCAAAAATCGTTTTGCTGATAGCTGTAGCCAAAATCTCAGAAGAAATAGTAGCTCTCAATGGCTCTTCGATAATTTCTGCTTTAGGAAACTCATCTCCAGGCAAATATTTCAATGAATATTTACCAAAAGACGAACTAATTTCGATATCATTTGTCTCTTCGTTTACTACAAATGTCAACGGTTGCTCTGGGAAAGATTTCAAAGTCTCCAACAATAATTTTGCTGGAACTGCGATACTTCCGACACTTGTAGATTCTATTTCTAAAGTTGCTGTCATCGTTGTTTCCAAATCTGAAGCAGACACATGCAACTGATTTTCATTCAATTCAAATAAAAAATTATCTAAAATGTGTAATGTATTATTACTTGCGATTACACTTCCTAAAACCGACAATTGTTTTAGCAAATATGTACTTGATACTATAAATTTCATTAGATAAACGTTTTCTATTGCAAAATATTTAATGAACAAATATATTTATTTTTTTTACAACAAGCAATGTATCTGTCTTTTTTCTTTGGATTTTCAACAATATTAATCGTTTTTTGAGTAATTTTATAAATCTCTTTTTTCAATATAAAAATGATTGTTCAATGATTGCCCGCTTTTTACATATAATACATGATTTATTTTTCCCAAATACTTGTATAATTTGTGACAATCATTTGTTTGCTAATGAAAAGTTTATTTGCCCTAAATGTGATTCTGAATCTAATTGGATTCCGTCTTCAAACGACAATCTCGTCTATCTAAAAGAACGTTTTTTTGGTAAATTTTCATTTGAATATTTGATAGGGTTGATGACTTATGATCATGATGAAAATTCTAAAATACTTATTCATCATTTAAAGTATAAAAATCTGCCAAAAATTGGAGAACTGTTTTCAGACAAAACGATTGAGCTGTATGATAATCACCCCATTTTTCAACAAGCGGATTATCTAATCAAAATACCACTTCATCCTGATAAATTAAAAAAAAGAGGTTATAATCAATTGGATGGTTTTACCAAAAAAATCAGTCAACACTTTGATATTCCTATTTTAGAAAATCATATCATCCGTACAAAAAACACTATGGCTCAGGCGTTGAGAAATAAAAAAGAGCGATTAAAAAACAAAGATTTATTCGAAATAAAAAACAAAATAGATTTGAATGGCAAACACGTAATTGTGATTGACGATGTAGTGACTACGGGTACTACATTGACCCATTTTGTAAATGTTTTACAAAGTGAAAACGACTGCAAAGTCAGCATCTTGTGTATGGCGGTAGCAAAGTAATATTCTTAGAGACAAAAAAACCACCTTTCGAGGTGGTTTTGTATATTTAGTAAGTCAGAAACAGGTTTAACGAATGGTTTATTTTACTTTGTTTACGATAGCTGCGAAAGCTTCAGGGTGGTTCATTGCTAAGTCAGCCAAAACTTTACGGTTTAGCTCGATTCCATTAGCTTTTACTTTACCCATAAATTGAGAATAAGACAATCCGTGTAAACGAGCACCTGCGTTGATACGCATGATCCACAATGAACGGAAATTTCTTTTCTTTTGTTTTCTATCGCGGTAAGCGTATTGCATTGCTTTTTCTACCGCGTTTTTAGCTACTGTCCAAACGTTTTTGCGTCTTCCGAAGAAACCTTTAGCTTGTTTCAGAATTCTTTTTCTTCTTGCTCTTGAGGCAACTGCATTATTTGCTTTTGGCATATTTTTCTGTTTTTTTTGTAGTAAGGCGAGAGTAAGACTCTACTTTTGTTTTTACACGCCCACTCCAGGGTTATTAATTAAAATTTGTTAACCAAAGAATAATTGAAGATTAAACGATTCTCAATTGTTCTTTTACACTTCTTTCATCTGCTTTGTGTACCAAACCAGAGTGAGTTAAAGCTAATTTACGCTTTTTAGATTTTTTAGTCAAGATGTGACTTTTGAAAGCGTGTTTTCTTTTGATTTTTCCAGAGCCAGTAACGGTAAAACGCTTCTTAGCACTAGATTTAGTTTTCATTTTAGGCATCTTTTCCTACTTTTATTAATGTTCTACTTACTAAAATATTTTGCAAATTTATTGTTTTTTCTTTTTAGGTGCAATGAACATAGTCATTTTTTTACCTTCCAATACAGGCATTGCCTCTACTTTTCCAAATTCTTCAAGGTCTTGAGCCAATTTCAACAATAAAATTTGCCCTTGTTCCTTATAGATAATCGAACGCCCTTTAAAGAATACATAGGCTTTTACTTTCGAACCTTCTTTCAGAAATTTTTCAGCATTTTTCTTTTTAAAATCATAATCGTGTTGATCCGTTTGAGGTCCAAAACGAATTTCTTTCACAGTGATTTGTGCTGATTTAGCTTTTAGTACTTTTTCGCGTTTTTTCTGCTCGTACAAATATTTTTTGTAATCGATAATTTTACAAACAGGTGGTTCTGCATTTGGAGAAATTTCTACCAAATCCAACTCCTGCTCATCTGCCAGTTGCATGGCTTGAGCCAATTTGTAAACTCCTGGTTCTACATTGTCGCCTACAAGACGTACTTCCGGAACTCTGATTGCATTGTTTATTCTATGCAAATCTTTCTTTTCTTCGCGAGGATTATTACCTCTTCTACTATTTAAAGCTATGGTGATAAAGTATTATGCTTGTTTCCAAGCGGTTAAACATTTATTTCTTATTAAAACGATTTCAAGGATTTATTGATTTCTTCTTGAATCAAATCGATGAAATCTACTGTACTGATAGTTGTATTTGCCTTTCCTGCATTTCCTTGTGTTCTTACCGAAACTGTTTGAGAGTTTTCCTCCTCTTCTCCGATAATCAACATATATGGGAATTTGTTTAGCTCGGCTTCACGGATTTTCTTACCGATAGTTTCGTTTCTATCGTCAACTACGGCACGAATATCGTTATTTTCCAACAAATGTAATACTTTTTGAGCATATTTTTCATATTTTTCACTCAAAGACAAGATGATTACTTGTTCTGGCATCAACCACAATGGGAAATGTCCGCCTGTATGCTCCAACAAAATGGCAATGAATCGTTCCATTGATCCAAATGGTGCTCTGTGAATCATCACTGGACGGTGCAACTTGTCGTCTGAACCTTTGTATGTCAAATCAAATCGCTCTGGCAAATTGTAGTCCACTTGGATTGTTCCCAACTGCCAACTACGACCCAATGCATCTTTTACCATGAAATCCAATTTTGGACCGTAAAACGCTGCCTCTCCCGATTCGATTACATAGTTCAATCCTTTGTCCTTCGCCGCATTGATGATTGCATTTTCTGCCTTTTCCCAGTTTTCTACCGAACCAATGTATTTGTCTGGATTGTCTAAATCTCTTACAGAAACCTGTGCTGTAAAGTTTTGAAACCCAAGAGAACCAAACACATACAACACCAAGTCAATTACCTTCTTGAATTCTTCGTCCAATTGGTCTGGCGTACAGAAAATGTGTGCATCGTCTTGAGTAAATCCTCTTACACGCGTCAATCCGTGCAATTCTCCCGATTGCTCGTATCTATATACTGTACCAAATTCTGCGTATCTCTTTGGCAAATCTTTGTATGACCAAGGTTTTGCGTTAAAAATTTCACAGTGGTGAGGACAGTTCATCGGTTTCAACAAAAATTCTTCACCTTCTGCTGGCGTGTGAATCGGTTGGAAAGAATCGGCTCCATATTTTGCATAGTGTCCAGAAGTTACATACAATTCTTTTTGTCCGATATGTGGTGTAACTACTTGTTCGTAACCCGCTTTTTTCTGCTTTTCTCAAGAACTGCTCCAATCTATCACGCAAAGCGGCACCTTTTGGCAACCACAATGGCAACCCTTGCCCTACTCTCTGTGAGAAATGGAAGAATTCCAATTCTTTTCCTAATTTTCTATGGTCGCGTTTTTTAGCTTCTTCCAACAATTGCAAATATTCTGTCAAATCTTTTTGCTTAGGGAATGAAACACCATATACGCGAGTTAATTGTTTGTTTTTCTCGTCTCCTCTCCAATACGCACCTGCCACATTCATGATTTTGAATGCTTTGATGATTCCTGTATTTGGAATATGCCCTCCACGACACAAATCTGTAAATGTAGAGTGATCACAAAATGTAATCGTTCCGTCTTCCAAATTTTGAATCAATTCGGTTTTGTAGGGATTGTTTTTGTACAATTCCAAGGCTTCTGCTTTGGTAGCCGAACGCATTTTGAAATCGTGTTTTTCTTTTGCAATTTCCAACACGCGATCTTCGATTTTTTTGAAGTCAGCCTCAGTGATTTTGTCATCACCAAAGTCCACATCATAATAAAAACCTGTTTCAATCGCTGGTCCGATAGTCAATTGACTATTAGGAAATAGTTCTTGAATTGCCTGTGCCATTACATGCGAAGTCGAATGCCAAAAAGCTTGTTTTCCTTCTTTATCGTTCCATGTAAACAACACCAAACTTCCGTCGGTCACCAAAGGAGTGCTGGTTTCTACAATGATATCATTGTATTTTGCCGAAATCACATTTCGAGCCAACCCTTCACTAATGCTTAGAGCCACCTCATGCGGAGTAGTTCCAAAGGCAACTTCTTTTATAGAACCGTCAGGTAGTGTAACTTTTATCATACTTCTTTTGTAATGAGAAATTAAATTAGTGTGCAAATATAGGATTTTATCAATAAATTTTCAAAATAAAGTAAAAAAGTCATTGCTAAAAAATATTTTTTGACTTTTTTTAAACATTTCACCTCAATTAAATTATTTATCAGTAATTTTGCACTCAGAAATTTACTAATTGTAAACATTTTAAATAGTCGTATGAAAAAATCTTTACTTGTTATCGTATTTATTATGACGACTTTGGGGACTTATGCCCAAGTGGGTATTGGCACACTCAATCCAAATCAATCTGCCATACTTGATGTGGTTGCATACAATAAAGGTATTTTAATACCAAGAGTAACGCTTCAAGACACAACAGATATTACTACTGTACAAACTGCAAGCAATGGTACTTATGCAAATAGCCTTTTAGTTTTCAATACAACCAACAATGAAAACATTTCTCCAGGATACTACTATTGGTATGAGGACAAATGGCATAAAATCATAACTCAAACCGAGGTTTCTACAGAAGTTATTGAACAATTGATTTTGGAAAATCAAAAAACAATTGCTCTTGAAAATGGAAATTTCACTCAAGTTGTTGCTGCCATAGATTCAAACAATTTAAATCACACTACCTGGAAAACTAATGTTGACATTGCAAAAGGTGCTCTCAACAACGAATCGGCAAAATATGGTGTAGTAAAAGAAAAAGAAATCGCACCTACTATTTCAGTTAGTCAATCAGGAGAATTGGATTTGAACATTGAAAACATCAATAATATAAAAATCATCAACAACAACTATACTGTGTCTTTCGAAGATAGTATTTTATTGGGTAACGCAAGTACTTCTAATGTCAACCTTACTTTACCAAGTGCAATCAACAATAAAGGCAAAAGACTAATCATCAAAAAAGAAGACACAAACGAAGACTATTACATTACCGTAACAGGTAATATATTTGGAGTTCCTCAGGGATTATATACGGCTCTTCCTTTTTCAGGATGGGAATTTGTTTCCGATGGTACTCAATGGCGAATAGTAAATAAATTTTAATCAAATAATAATTCTTATATCACATATTTTACTTTATGAAAAAAATTATACTTACGGCGACAGTAGCTTTTTTCACAATATATTCTACTGAAACTTTTGCTCAACATGGTTTTGGTACAAACACCCCAGATAAATCTTCGGCTGTAGATATCGTTTCTACAAAAAGAGGTTTACTCATCCCTCGATTGAAATTGACAGCTACAACTGTTGCTGCTCCTGTAACCGAGCCCGCTCAATCTTTATTGGTTTACAACACCAATACTGCAAATGACGTTACACCAGGTTTCTACTATTGGGAAACAAACAAATGGGTACGCATCATGTCGAGCAACATTGACAAAACAAGCTCTGTAGTAAATAGTACAACTACCACTGTTACATCTGCTACTTCTACAAACAACCCAAACAATACAGAATATAAAGTAGAAGTGGTAGAAAGTGCTTTACATTTGCAAAACATCGGTGGTTCATTAAATCCAAGTCAAATAAAATCAGGAACCAACAATCAAGTTTTGGTTACAAAACAAACCTCAAACGGAACTTTGACTACCACTTGGGTAGACCCAAACGAAGTAATTGCTGAAGGTATCGTTGTTGGTGACGGATTGACTAAAAATGAAAACCAAATCTCTTTAGGAGGAAACATCGCTGGTGATGTTGCATTGAATGTTCAAAACACCGGCTCTATCAAAATCACAGGTTTGACAGATATGCCAAAGACAGGTACTGGTGCTTTTAACACTTGGTCAGACAAAATCATGGTTTTGAATCCTGATGGAACATTGAAACAAGCAAATGTAGCTGATATTATTAGCAACGCTATCGAAAACCAAACCATTACAGGTAAAAACCTTTCAAATGGAGACACTTCTATCACTGTTACTGGTGGCGATGGTTCTGTGTTAAAAGACGCTTCTATCAAAGTTAGCGATAGCGGTATTACTGCAGAAAAAATTGCTGATAACGCTGTAAAAACTGCTAAAATTGAAAACAAAGCGGTAACAGCTACAAAATTGGATGGTGGTACAGGAGAAGCTGGTCGTGTGGCAATTTCTGACGCAAATGGAAATGTTACCTACCAAACACTTTCTACTTCATTGGGAAAAACATTGACAACTGACGGAAAAATCGTTATTGGAAACAATGAAGATTCTTCATTGGCAAACGCTGTTTTGATTGACACTCACATCAAAATAAAAGCTAAATCGATCGGTTCTACTGAAATAACCAACGGCTCCATCCAAGCAGAAGACATCAAATCTGTTGGAAATTCAAAAGTATTGGTTACAGGTGCTGACGGAATAGTTCGATGGATTGACCAAACAGCTTTGAATAACACTGTTACTGCCAGCAATGGTCTAAACAAAAATGGAACAATAATCGAATTGGGTGGAACATTAAACAAAGCTACTACAATTATTACAGATGCAACAAATACATTGGCTTTAGCTGGATTACAAAAAGTTGATACAGAAAATAGCATTTTGGTAGTTGATAGTGAAAACAAAGTTCGCACTATAGCTCAATCTATAGCTGCTACTACAAGCAACACATTAAATGTTGTCTCTATCACAGATTATTCTGCGTATGTACAAGAAGTAAACATTTCGGCAACGGCAACTAATACTGATTACGACATTGTTTTACCACCTGCAACAGCCGCAAAAGGTCAAGTAATCAATATCAAATTGACTAATACAGTTGAAGTTGATGGATATGTAAACATCAAATACAACAACGAAATATTGACTTACGGTTCTCTACCATACCAAGGTTGGATTATCAAATCAAATGGGACAAATTGGATTATATTAGGTAGAAATTAACAAATGATTTTTATCAATGAAAAAATCTTTCATAAATAATAGAGTATTATGGATAGGAGCTCTTTTTTTAAGTGCTCACTATTCGTATGCTCAACAAGGTTTTGGAACCGACAAACCCAACAAAGCTACCGTTTTAGATATGACCTCAACTTCAAAAGGGGTTTTATTTCCAAGAGTAGCTTTGATCAATACTACAACTTTTCAACCTATTTCAGGGATACCAAATAATACCACTCACACAGCAAACTCTCTGATTGTTTACAACACAACAACATCGGGCTCTGGAAATACCACCGTTACTCCAGGTTTTTATTATTGGGAAAAAGCAACAGCTACGACATCAGGAAAATGGACTCGATTGATCAATTCGACTGATTTGATAAATTCGCTGAAAACACCTATGCCAAAATTTTTCTATATGCCGTCGGTTGTATTGCCTTTACATCCTGACCATATTACAAATCCGAGTCTAATTACTTACAATAATTCTACTGCTACTTTTACGGTAGATTTATATAAAATTTACAAAGAGCAATTCGAACTCACTGGTTCAAATAGCGTTGCAAACCCAAACAGAACAACCACATTACCTGTTTTACCAGCCAATGAATTGGATTATTACATCACTTATTTTGACAACACTGTTTACAGCAATGTAAGTGTAACCAACGATGGAAAACTAAGATATAAAGTAATTGCAACCTCAGATGCAACCAATGCTTCGTTTATGAATATTGTTTTTGCTGTAAAACCTTAAAGCTAATTATTATGAAAAATTTATTTTCATATCTCTTGTTAATTTCACTTTTTTCAACAAAAAATTACTCTCAACCTTGTTTTCCAAATCAAGTAGTAACAGCATCGTATGCAACAGGAGGTGACAGTCCTTATAAGAAGGACATTGTTTGGCTTACATGGGGTTCTACTTTAGCAAATGTTTCTCAATTTCCTTATGGGAATCATGGGCAACCTATCAAAATTGGTGACAAATCAAGAGCTTCTTTACATTTAGAAGGTAATAACTATATGTGTATAGAAGTTGAAATCACCGAAATCAATAGACCGAATTTTAATTTATCTCTTGCCCAAAAAAACAATTTGATTGCAAGCTACAAACCTGGAACATATACTGGAGACTCGATGGACAAATTGTACAACATTGGAGGAATTGGAGCAAATAATAAATTAATAGCAGGAATAGTAAACAGATTAGAAAAATATGAAATTGAAGTTACCTTTTCAGCCAAAGCTACTTTAAACAATAACCCCATTCGTTTGACAGGTTTAGCATTTGCAGATGCAGAATCATTAGCACCTACCAACGAACATTTAAAAGCAGAAGCTATTGGAAATTGGAATATTATCGATATTAGAAAAAACACAGCTTCTAATCAATATTTAATATCTAAAAAAATGATTACTCACAATTTGCAACAAATATTTTTCTCGAAGGGAAACAACACTAATACAGGAGGAGTTGCCATTTTAGAATTTACAAAAGATGCCTATGCAGCCAATGACTTTAGCGTCTCGTTTAAAGTAAATTTAAAAGGTTCTGGAAAAACCGCTTTAGCTGTAGGTGTACTCACCCCTTTATCTGATTTAGGAGACGCTCCTCAATCATATGGATCCCCAATGCATTTGATTCAAAATTTAAAGATAAAATCCGACGGAATTCCTGTTACAAATACGTCAGTAAATATCAACACAAAAGAATATAATCCAGGTGGTTTGGAATTGACAGACGGAAAATATTTAGGTTCAAGTCCACCTGACCATGACAACGTTACTTATGATTCAGATGATGCTATGGGGGATAATATCACAGGAAGTGCTGGTATAAAAGAAGAAGATGCTTGGCCAGAAAACTTCATCAGAATTTCAAACAATCAAATCAGAGCCTGGAACAATCAAATCATCGTAAATATTCCATTCAAAAACGGTGAAATCAACGATTATATCTCAGGCTGGATAGATTTTAATCTAAACGGTGTTTTTGACGAAAGCGAAAGACAAACCAAACAATTGACCTATCAAGACATTAACAACGGATTTGTTACACTTTCATGGACAATTCCGTCATCAGTCAAGCCAAAAACTACTTATACAAGGTTACGCTATTTTAGTAAAAACGAAACATATACAAGCCCAACTGCTCCAGCAAACTTTGGAGAAGTAGAAGATCACAAAATCTTTTTTGTCTATCCACAAAATACAAACCCAGCATTGCTCAATCAACATAAAGGATAAAACAACAAAGGCTGTCCGATTGGAACAGCCTTTGTTTTAAAACTTATACTCACTGATTAGTTTTTACCTTCCATTTTAGCTTTCAATTCAGCCAAAGCGTCGATATCTCCTAATGTAGTCTTTTCAGTTGCAGTAGTTGCAGCTTTCTCTTCAGCAGCTTTTACAACTTTTTCTTCTTCCTCACGGAAAGTAGCTGTGTGAGATGCTACTACTCTTTTGAATTCTTTATTAAACTCAATTACTTTGAAATCTGCAGCATCACCTTTTTTCAACTTTTTACCGTCTTCTTTTTCCAAGTGACGAGTTGGAATGAAAGCTACTACATCTTCTTCAAAGTTTACAGTTGCACCTTTGTCGTTCAAGTCAGCGATAGTTCCATTGTGTACAGAACCTACACCGTAAACAGCCTCATGTGCATCCCAAGGATTATCTGTAGTTTGTTTGTGTCCTAAAGAAAGTTTACGAGCTTCTACATCCAATTCTAATACTACAACCTCCAATTTGTCTCCTACATTTACAAATTCAGATGGGTGTTTGATTTTCTTAGTCCAAGAAAGATCAGAAATGTACACCAATCCGTCGATTCCTTCTTCCAATTCTACAAAGATACCGAAATTTGTAAAATTACGAACTGTACCTGTGTGTTTAGATCCCACTGGGTATTTTACAGCGATATCAGCCCATGGATCGTTTGTCAATTGTTTCACACCTAAAGACATTTTACGCTCATCTCTGTCGATAGTAAGGATTACAGCTTCAACCTCATCACCTACTTTTACGAAATCTTGAGCTGAACGCAAGTGAGTTGACCATGACATTTCAGATACATGGATCAATCCTTCTACACCTTCTGCTACTTCGATGAAGGCACCGTAATCAGCCAAAACTACTACTTTACCTTTTACTTTATCACCAACATTCAAGTTAGCATCTAAAGCGTCCCAAGGATGAGCGTTCAATTGTTTCAATCCTAATTGGATACGAGTTTTCTCGTCATCGAAATCAAGGATTACAACATTCAATTTTTGGTCTAATTCCAATACTTCTGATGGGTGGTTGATACGAGACCAAGACAAGTCAGTGATGTGAATCAATCCGTCAACACCTCCTAAGTCGATGAATACACCATAGGAAGTAATGTTTTTAACCACACCTTCCAATACTTGACCTTTTTCCAATTGACCGATAATTTCGCGTTTTTGCTCTTCGATATCAGCTTCGATCAATGCTTTGTGAGAAACTACAACATTCTTGAATTCGTGGTTGATTTTTACAACTTTGAACTCCATAGTTTTGTTTACAAATTGGTCGTAATCACGGATAGGTTTTACATCAATTTGAGAACCTGGTAAGAATGCTTCGATTCCGAATACATCTACGATCATACCACCTTTCGTTCTACATTTTACAAATCCGTTTACGATTTCTCCAGATTCGTGAGCAGCCAATACTCTATCCCAAGCTTTGATTGTACGAGCTTTTCTGTGAGAAAGTACCAATTGTCCGTTTCTGTCTTCTCTTACATCGATAAGAACTTCTACTTTGTCTCCGACTTTCAAGTTTGGATTGTAACGGAATTCGTTCAAAGAAATTACACCTTCAGATTTTGCGTTGATGTCAACGATTGCATCTCTTTCAGTGATTCTTACAACTACACCTTCTACAACTTCTTCTTCGTCTGTAGAGATGAAAGTTTTTTCTACTAAATCTTCAAATTCTTTAAGATTTTGAACATCGATTGCCTCAATTCCGTTTTCGTAATTCTCCCAGTTGAAAGAATCTAAAAACTCTTGTGAGTTTGTGTTTTGTTCAGACATGTCTGATTTAATTTGTATTCTATTTTCAGCAGGATTGTAATGAAGAATGAAAATAGAAGTTGTTAATTTTAATGAATAGTTCTACCTTTTCTCAATCCTTATTCTCCAGAAAAAGTATGCAAAGGTAATAAAAATATTTTAAACAACTCAATTTCAACAAAAAAACAGCTTTTTTATTTTTCGCTTTATTTCCAACTTTAATTTTTCACTATTTTTGTAGCTTTAACTTTATTGATTAAAAAATTATCATGATACATAAATTTCAACAAGCTCAAGGAAGCGTAAAAGTATATTTACTTCAAAACGAACCAACTACTATTGATTTACCTGATTTTTTGAAAGATTCTTTCACTCAATTTCAATCTTCGGAGGACAAAGAAGATTTTGTAAAAATTGGAAATGATTACTACTTTTTTATAAAAGAACAGGATTGTTTGGAAAAAATGCGTTTGGTAGGACACAACATTCGCACGAAAATCGACAAGAAAGTAAAGAAAATTTCAATCATTGGAAATGGTGAAAAAGTTTTAGCTATAGCTGAAGGTTTGTGTTTGTCAAACTATCAATTTTTGAAATATTTTTCCGATGCAGATGAAAAAAAATATGCCTTGGAAACAGTTGGCATTGTAGGAGATGTTAGTGAGGAGCAAATCAACAAATTAAACAATATCATCAAAGCGGTTTTTTGGGCAAGAAATATGGTAAACGAACCTGTTTCGTATTTAACAGCTCCGCAATTGGCTAAAGAAATCGAAGAATTGGGTGCTGAGGCTCAGTTTAGTGTAAAAGTTCTTGGAAAATCTGAAATCGAAGAACTAAAAATGGGGGGATTATTGGCAGTAAACAAAGGATCGGTTACACCGCCAACTTTCACAATTTTGGAATACAAACCAGCCAAACCTAAAAACGAAAAACCAATTGTATTGGTAGGAAAAGGTGTGGTTTACGACACAGGTGGACTTTCGTTGAAACCAACCGCAGGTTCTATGGATTTGATGAAATCGGATATGGGAGGTGCGGCTATGATGGCTGGTGCAATGTATGCTGCGGCGTTGAATAAATTGGATGTACACATTATCGGATTAATTCCTGCAACGGACAATCGTCCTGGTGGTGAGGCTTATACCCCTGGCGATGTGATAACGATGATGGACGGAACCACTATCGAAGTATTAAATACCGATGCCGAAGGTCGTATGATTTTGGCAGATGCGATTAGCTATGCTACTCGCTACAATCCAAAATTGATTATCAACGCAGCGACTTTGACTGGAGCGGCTTTAGTCGTAGGCGGAACGCGTACGGCTTGTATGATGAGTAATGCCAACGAATCGATAAACAAGCAACTCATTGATGCAGGAGCCAAAGTTCACGAGCGTATGATACAATTGCCCCTGTGGGACGATTACAAAGAATTGCTAAAATCGACAGTGGCGGATATGAAAAACATTGGCGGTCGCTATGCTGGAACGATTACCGCTGGTAAATTTTTAGAGCATTTTGCCAAAGCTCCGTTTGTACATATCGACATAGCAGGACCTGCCTTTACCGAATCTCCAGAAAACTACAAAGGACAGGGTGGAACGGGTACTGGTGTGAGAATGTTGCAAGAGTTTTTTGAGAAATTGTAGAATTTAAACCATCACCTTGCTTTATTGCGAGGTGCTGATTCAATCAAAAAATATTACAATGAATATAGTATCATTTTTTGCAGGAGCTGGAGGATTGGACCTTGGATTTGAAAAAGCAGGGTTTGATGGTTGTGTTTTTGTCTTTCATTATCTACTTTTCAAGTTTGTTGAGCAATGGCAAAAATATTTATTCTGAAAAAATTTTGCAAACAAGCAAAAGATTCATTTTCTTTTGAAGAAAAAAAACAGGTTAATTTTTAAGTAGTTAGAAAAAATGTGAAATTTCTCCCAACCCCAGAGTATTTTTATCTTGCAAAAGCCTCCTGCAAATCCTCTCTCCAACCCTCTCCCAAGTAGAGGGGGCTTTTCCAAGGAGGGAAGAATATCTTTCAATTCTTTTATTTTAAAAAGCGAATGAACCTAAAATTTATCAAAAAGTTCTATTTTTGCCCACACAATAGAGAGACACTATGCAAAATACCAAAACAGCCAAGCCCTTTCTAAAATGGGCAGGAGGCAAAACGCAACTGATTTCGGAAATAGAAAGAAATTTACCTTCAAAACTTGTGCAAGGTAATTTTACCTATATCGAACCTTTTGTAGGGAGCGGAGCGGTTTTGTTTTGGATGTTGAACAATTTTCCGAATTTGAAAAAGGCGGTGATTAATGATATTAACCAAGACCTTATCAATACCTACAAAACAATAGCTTCGAATCCTAACGAATTGATTTCTACTCTCGAAATTTTGCAAAATGAGTACCACGATTTAGACGGAAACGACGAAAAGAAAAAACAATATTATTACGACAAAAGAGCTTTGTACAATACTCGAAAGGAAGAAAAAACCAGTCAGTCGGCGTTGTTTATTTTCTTAAACCGAACTTGTTTCAATGGCTTGTATCGTGTAAATCGTAAAAATGAATTTAATGTACCGATGGGAAGCTACAAAAATCCCACCATTTGCGATACAGAAAATCTTTTGGCGGTCAGTGAGGCGTTGCAGAAAGTAGAAATTTTATGTGGCGATTTTGAGCAAACATACAAAAGTAACTTAAACAAATGAATTTATCATTCGATACCAATTTAATTCAAGGCTATACGAGTAATTCCCAAATTGCAAGAGTATTAACAGAAAATTGGGTTTTACACAATTCATATTGTCCAAATTGTGGAGAAAATCCTTTGATGGAGTTTGAAAACAATCGTCCAGTAGCGGATTTCTATTGCAAGAAATGTAACGAAGAATTTGAACTAAAAAGCAAAAGGGGAAAACTCACGAATAGCATCACTGATGGAGCATATTCTGTTATGATTGAACGCATTAATTCAGAAAATAATCCGAATTTTTTCTTTTTAACATATACAAAAGACTGGAAAGTAAACGATTTTTTAATCATTCCAAAGCAATTTTTCACATCAGAAATCATCATTAAAAGACCGCCTTTAAAAGACACTGCAAGGCGTGCGGGTTGGGTCGGTTGTAATATTGATATTTCAAAAGTTTCAGACGCTGGAAAAGTATTTTTGGTAAAAAATTCACAAGTAATCAATCAAAAAATTGTAAAAGATTCATTCAATAAAACCCTTTTTCTACGCCAACAAAGTAAGGCTTCAAAAGGTTGGATTTTAGATATTATGACTTGTGTAGATTCAATAAAAAAAGATAATTTTACACTTGAAGAAGTTTATCAATTTGAAGAAAAATTACAACTAAAATATCCTAATAATCATTTTATTAAAGATAAAATTCGTCAGCAATTACAAATTTTAAGAGACAAAGGAATTATAGAATTTACAGGAAGAGGAAAATACAAAAAAATAAATTATGAAAACCTATAAAATAGAAGTAAAAGAAACCTTATCAAGAATTGTTTCGATTGAGGCAAAAGACGAACAAGAGGCAGTACAAAAAATTGAGAAACTTTATAAAAAAGAGAAAATCGTTTTGGATTCCGATGACTTTGTTTCAAAAGAAATAGAAGTTTGTAAAGATTAAAATTCTCGTTGGGACAAATCACAAGGCTTTCAATTTATCAACAATTTTAATCGCCAATGGCTTTCGCTCGTTCGTGATAAAATGAAAGATGATGCCACCATTTGGATTAGCGGAACAATGCACAATATTTTTTCGGTGGGGCAAATCCTTACCGAATTGGGCTTTAAAATCCTCAATATCATTACTTGGGAAAAAACCAATCCGCCACCCAACTTTTCGTGTCGCTACTTTACCCATTCTACAGAGCAAATCATTTGGGCGAGAAAACACGAAAAAATTCCACATTATTTCAATTACGAACTGATGAAACAACTCAACGGCAACAAACAGATGAAAGATGTTTGGAAACTCCCTGCCATTGCCCCTTGGGAAAAATCGTGTGGCAAACACCCTACGCAAAAGCCCCTATCAGTTTTAACGCGATTGATTTTAGCGTCTACCCACCCTGATGCGTGGATTCTTGACCCTTTTACGGGAAGTTCTACCACAGGCATTGCTGCCAATTTATTAAACCGAAAATTCGTAGGCATCGAGAAAGAAATAGAATATCTACAAATCAGTAAAAACAGAAAAATAGAACTCAATAATCCTATTATCACACAAAGGTACATTCAAAAACTTAATCTGTCTTCTCTGTAACTCACTGATTTTTTTTTGTTTTTCAGAGAAAAAATGGTTTTAAGGGAGTTAGAAAAACGCAAAATTTCCCAACCCTAAAGTATTCTTATCTTGTGAAAGCCTGCTGTAAATCTGTTTGGGGGCATTGCAACTCTAGGACTTTTTTGCACTGATTTTTTTTTCAATTCCTAAAATCTGTTAAAAAAGCGATGGTAAACAATTAAAGAAACACATCAAGTAAAAAGTCGTAAATTGCGAAACTTTTTAAAGAAAGAATCAATTGTCTTTCAACATTCAAAAAAACGAATAAATTACAATGAATATAGTATCATTTTTTGCAGGGGCTGGAGGATTAGACCTTGGATTTGAAAAAGCAGGGTTTGATGTCATTTGGGCAAATGAATACGATAAAGAAATTTGGGAAACTTACCAAAAAAATCATCCAAATACTCAACTGGATAAGCGAAGTATTGTAAACATTCCCTCAGAAGAAGTACCAGATTGTGATGGAATCATCGGAGGACCACCGTGCCAAAGCTGGAGCGAGGCAGGAGCTATGAAAGGCATCGAAGACAAAAGAGGACAGTTATTTTTTGATTTTATCCGAATTTTAGAAGCCAAACAACCTAAATTTTTCCTTGCCGAAAATGTGAGCGGAATGCTACTCGGTCGGCATTCCGAAGCCTTGGAAAACATCAAAGAATTGTTTAGAAAAGCAGGTATTGGCTATGAATTGTCTTTTGAGATGGTCAATGCCTGTGATTACAATGTCCCCCAAGACCGCAAACGAGTTATTTTTGTGGGAATACGCAAAGATTTAGGCTTTACCTATCAGTTTGAAAAGCCCAATTTTCCTAAACAGACGCTTCAAGATACGATTTTCGATTTACAAGAAAATGTTTTACCAGCCAAAGAAACCAATAAAACTAACGGCTCGGATTGTTTTTTTCCAAATCACGAATATATGACTGGCGGATTTTCTACCATTTATATGTCGAGAAACCGCGTAAGAAGTTGGGAAGAACAATCCTTTACCATTCAGGCAGGAGGTCGTCACGCACCCATCCATCCACAAGCTCCGAAAATGGAATTTATAGAGCAGAATGTGCGAATTTTTGTTCCAGGAAAAGAACATTTATACCGAAGATTAAGCGTGAGAGAATGTGCAAGAATCCAAACTTTTCCAGATGATTTCATTTTTCATTACCAAAACATCGCAGCAGGATACAAAATGATTGGAAATGCAGTGCCTGTAAATTTGGCCTATTTTTTAGCCGAAAGTATCAAAAAACAATTGAAAGCCAACGAACCTAAACAACAAGTTTTAGAAAAGGTACTATGATGACAACAAATATATTAGAAGCAATTGCAAATATTATTCAGCATCCTATTTATGATATTAAAAGCTCATTATTCAGGACGAAACCGAATGAATAATGTAGGAGAAGCATTAGAAACCTTTGTAAAAGATGCCTTTGCCAATGCTTTTCTTGTAGAAAACAAACAAGAAAAAATGAAAGCCTACAACCAAGTATTTTCGTAGTTAGGCAATCAGAATCATCGCCCCAATATAATGATAAAAGTAGGCGATGCTATTGAGGTAAAAAAGACACAAAGTGCCAATTCTGATTTAGCTCTTAAGAGCTCTTATCCCAAAGCCAGTGTTCAAGCCGATAGCAAAATGATAACACAGGCTTGTAAAACTTGCGAAGAATGGACAGAAAAAGATTTAATATATTGTGTAGGACACACCTCAGATGATGCCCTCAAATCTTTATGGATGGTTTACGGAACGATTTACGCCGCCACTCACGAAACCTATCAGATTATCAAACAGAAAATCACCGCGGGAATCAATGAAATTCCAAATGTAGAATTGGCAGAAACCAATGAACTGGGACGAGTAAACCGCGTAGACCCTTTGGGAATTACCAATTTGCGAATCCGAGGAATGTGGCAAATACAAAACCCACGAAAAGTATTCAATTATTTGTATACAACCTCTACAAATACATTTGAATTAGTTGTCATTATTCCGACTGAGAAATACCAAAGTTTTCCTACAGAAAGCAAAAATAAAATAGAGCAATTGGTCAGCTCGTCACTTAATATTTCAAATGTTCTAGTAAAAAATCCGAATAACCCTGCTCAGCTCATTAATGCAAAATTGATTGTATTTAGAAAATAAATGATTTCGAATGCTAAACTTTAACCTACCAAAAAGCCATGCCTTTTTTGAGTATGCTGGTTATGAGTTTGAAAATTTAATAACACTAAAAAGAAACAACATGAAAATACATTTTATAGCAATTGGTGGTAGTGCAATGCACAATTTGGCTTTGGCTCTTCACGATAAAGGAGAAATCGTCACAGGAAGCGATGATGCAATCTTCGAACCTTCGCGTTCGCGTTTAGCTGCCAAAGGTTTATTGCCCCAAAAAATGGGATGGTTTCCCGAAAAAATCACAACCGATTTAGACGCTATCGTTTTGGGAATGCATGCTAAAGCAGACAACCCCGAATTGCTAAAAGCCAAAGAATTGGGGATAAAAATCTACTCTTATCCTGAGTTTATTTTCCAACAATCGCAAAACAAAACACGTGTAGTCATTGGTGGTTCGCACGGAAAAACTACGATTACTTCTATGATACTCCATGTGATGAATTACCACGGTGTAGCTGTTGACTATCTCGTGGGGGCTCAATTACCAGGCTTTGACAATATGGTAAAACTAACCCACGAAAACGAATTTATCGTAATCGAAGGCGACGAATACCTTTCTTCAGCCTTGGATTTACGACCAAAATTTCATCTCTACCAACCTAATATTGCGTTAATTAGCGGTATTGCATGGGATCACATCAATGTATTTCCTACTTTTGAAAACTACAAAGAGCAGTTTGCTATTTTTATAGACAAAATCATAAACGGTGGTATTTTGGTTTACAACAGCGACGATGCCGAAGTAAAAGATTTGGTAGAAAATACCGACAAACCTATCCGAAAAATGCCGTATCAATTGCCTGAATACAGCATAGAAAACGGTCAGACCTTGTTGCATACTCCCGATGGTGAAATGCCAATTGAGGTATTTGGCGAACACAATTTGAGCAACCTTGCAGGAGCCAAATGGATTTGCCAAAACATGGGTATAGACGAAGCTGATTTTTACGAAGCCATCGCCACTTTTACAGGTGCTGCCAAGCGTTTGGAAAAAATCGGAGAAAATACTCACAGTGTGATTTTCAAAGACTTTGCACATTCACCAAGTAAAGTTACAGCTACTGTTCAGGCAGTAAAAGCTCAATATCCAAACAAAAAAGTCATTGCTTGTTTGGAATTGCACACCTATTCGAGTTTGAATCCAGAGTTTATTTCGCAATACAAAGGAGCCTTGGACAAGGCAGATCTACCTATCGTATTTTTCCATGACGAAACCGTAAAAATCAAAAAGTTAGAACCTATGTCGGCAGAGGAAATTTATCAAGCCTTTGGAAGAAATGATTTGAAAGTGTTCACCTCTCCAACTCCATTGTACGATTTTCTCAACAGTCAAAAAGGCGAAAATATCGTTTGGTTATTTATGAGTTCGGGTAATTACGGAGGTATTGATTGGAAAGATTTAGAAAAAATGATAGAATAAATCATTTTTATAATAATATTTCAAAATGAAATACAATATTCATACACATTTTCCTATTGAAAACAGTGATCATTTTCAATTGATTAATCATTATCCTAAAGACGTTTTTTCATCAAAGGAAAACTATTCAATAGGAATTCATCCTTGGTATATTGAAAATCAATTTTCTGAAGAAAATCTTCATAATCTTTTTCTACATTTAAAAAAAGAAAAATGTTTAGCAATAGGAGAATGTGGTTTGGATAAAAAAATCTCCGTTGATTTTAACCTTCAGAAAAAAGTTTTTTTACAACAAATCGATTTGGCAATTCAGGTAAATAAACCAATCATCGTGCATTGTGTAGGTGCTTTTCAAGAAATTATGGAGCTAAAAAAACAGTTTACTACAAATATTCCAATGATTTTTCATGGATTTTCAAAAAATATTCAAGTAGCAAATTGGCTCATAAAAAATGGAAATTATCTTTCATTTGGTCATCATTTACTTGAAAATCCTAAAGTTCAACATACTTTTAAAAACGTATCTGTTGAATGTATTTTCCTAGAAACAGACGCAAATCAATCAATCATTATTGATGAACTTTATGATAAGGCTTCAAATCTTTTAAACAAAAATGTAGAAGCGATAATAGAAAAAAATTTCAAACAACTTTTTAAAGACTAACAAAATGGCAATCTGGCAAGAAAGAGCAGAATTATTATTTAAAACCGAAGGGATTGAAAGACTAAAAAACGCAAATATACTAATTGTAGGACTGGGAGGCGTAGGGTCATTTGCAGCCGAATTTATCACACGTGCGGGAGTAGGAAATCTCACAATCGTAGATGGCGACACCGTCGATATTACCAACATCAACAGACAATTACCAGCTTTGCACAGTACAGTAACACAACCAAAAGTAGAAGTAGTTGCTGCTCGTTTGCTGGACATCAATCCTGAACTAAACCTCACAAAAATACAAGAATTCTTATCTCCCGAGCGTGCGGAAGCTATCGTTACAGAAGAATTTGATTATGTTGTAGATTGCATCGACTCTATTACACCCAAATTGCATCTAATCGTTGCTGCAAAAAAGAAAAAAGTCAAAGTAATTTCCAATATGGGGGCAGGTGGAAAAATGCAATCCAACAAAATAGTAGTAAGAGACATTTGCAAAACGGATGTATGTCCATTGGCAAAAGTCATCAGAAAACGCTTGAAAAAATTGGGAATAAGCAAAGGGGTAAAAGCTGTTTATTCTTTGGAAAAACCTGATGAAAGTAGCCTAAAAAAAACTGACGGAACCAACTTTAAAAAATCCTTTTTCGGAACCAATAGTTGGATGCCTGCTCTTTTTGGACTTCATTCTGCCGAACATGTAATCACTTATTTATTAAAAAGATAATCCTATTTTTATTAAAACAAATGAGGTACATTGTATGCCTCATTTTCTATTTTTCAATCTTTCTCTCTCCTCTGCTTACTAATTACAAATCACTATTTTTCCCTATCTTTGCAACATGACACAAAAAAGACTTTTTTTACTCGATGCTTACGCGTTGATTTTCAGAGGATATTACGCATTTATTAAAAATCCTCGTATCAATTCAAAAGGGTTGGATACCTCGGCAATTATGGGGTTTATGAACTCGCTAATGGATGTAATCCGCAGGGAAAAACCTGAATATCTTGCCGTTGCGTTCGACAAAGGTGGTAGCACCGTGCGTACCGAACTTTTTACCGAATACAAAGCCAATCGCGACGAAACTCCAGAGGCGATTCGCATCGCTGTACCCTATATTCAAGAGATTTTGAGAGCCATGCACATTCCCATTATCGAGATGGCTGGTATTGAGGCTGATGACTTGATTGGTACTTTGGCAAAAAAAGCCGAAAAAGAAGGTTTTCAGGTATATATGGTTACGCCTGATAAAGATTATGCTCAACTGGTTTCTGAAAATATTTTTATGTATCGTCCGGCTCGTATGGGCAACGGTATCGAAATTTGGGGCGTAAAAGAAGTAAAAGAAAAATTTGAAGTGCAAGACCCTATCCAAGTTATCGATTTCTTGGGTATGATGGGCGATGCGGTAGATAATATCCCCGGGTTGCCTGGTGTGGGCGAAAAAACTGCGAAAAAACTTTTGGCAGAATTTGGCTCTATGGAAAATCTTTTGGCAAATACTCACCTGCTGAAAGGTAAAATGAAAGAAAAAATCGAGGCTTCTAAAGAACTTGGTTTGCTTTCTAAAGAATTGGCTCGTATTCTGTTGGATTGCCCGGTAGAGTTTGACGAAGTGGCTTTTAAACTCGACAAGCCCAATGTGCAAAAAACCGACGCTTTGTTTCAAGAATTGGAATTTCGTCGCATGAAAGAGCAGTTCGACAAACTGTTTTCTGACGAAAATCCGATGATAGAAGCTATAACTATTTCTGCTTCAAAACCTCGTACTCAAGAGCAATTTTCGTTGTTTGAAGTAGGAGATAGCGAAACAGAAATCACCGACCCAAGTTATTACAAAACCATTCAAAACACACCACATTTTTATCAATTGATTGAAGGAAGTGCGGCTGTGCATTTCCTTTTAGAATCATTGATGAATCAAAAGGAAGTTTGTTTTGATACGGAAACTACTCATATCGACCCACTTCAAGCCGAATTGGTGGGAATTTCGTTTAGTTTTGAAAAGGGAAAAGCCTATTATATTCCTTGCAAAAACGAAGAACAAACCAAAGAATATTTACAAATATTACAACCGTTTTTTGAAAGCGAACACATTACAAAAATCGGTCAAAATCTAAAATACGACATCAAAGTATTGAAAAAATACAACATTGAGGTTAAAGGTTTTATTTACGACACCATGATTGCTCATTATCTCATCAATCCAGATATGAGGCACAATATGGATGTGTTGTCGGAAACTTATCTACAATATTCGCCTGTTTCAATAGAAACTCTCATTGGCAAAAAAGGAAAAAATCAACTGTCAATGCGTGATGTTGCCGTAGAAGAAGTAAAAGAATATGCAGGTGAAGATGCCGATATTACCTTACAATTGAAAGAAGTTTTTCATCCAAAAATGGTGAATGCCAATACTTTTGATTTATTTAAAAAAATTGAAAGTCCGTTGGTTGCTGTTTTGGCATCGATGGAAGCGGAAGGAATTCGTCTGAATGTTGATTATTTGCGACAACTTTCGGAAGAATTGTCTATTGAAGCTCAGCAATTACAAAGCAAAATTTACGAAATTGCTGGAGAAGATTTCAATTTGGCGTCTCCTAAACAATTGGGAGTGATTTTGTTTGAAAAATTGAAATTGGGTTCAGGAAAAATCAAAAAGACAAAAACAGGTCAATATGCCACAGGTGAAGAAATTTTGAGCGATTTGGCAAAAGAACACGAAGTAGTTCGCAATATTTTGGAATGGCGACAAATCGTAAAATTGCAAAATACTTATGTAGATGCCTTACCAACTCAAATCAACCCAAATACAGGAAGAGTACACACCGATTATATGCAAGCGGTGGCAGCTACTGGCCGTTTGAGTTCAAACAATCCCAATTTGCAAAACATTCCTATCCGTACCGATAGAGGACAAAAAGTTCGAAAATCGTTTGTAGCTCGAAACGAAAATCATGTATTGTTGGCCGCCGATTATTCACAAATCGAATTGCGTATCATTGCTGCGATGAGTCAAGAACCTACTATGATTGAATCGTTTAACCAAAAACAAGACATTCACCGAGCTACGGCAGCAAAAGTGTTTAATGTACCTTTAGAGGAAGTTACACGCAAACAAAGAAGCAATGCCAAAACTGTGAATTTTGGTATTATTTACGGAGTTTCAGCCTTTGGTTTGAGTCAGCAGACAGATTTGACACGCTCGGAAAGTAAAGCCTTGATTGATACTTATTATGCCACTTATCCAAAATTGCGTGATTATATCGACCGCCAAATCGAATTTGCAAGAGAACATGGATATGTACAAACCATTTTGGGGCGTAGAAGGTATCTAAAAGATATACATTCGCAAAATGCAGTGGTAAGAGGAGCGGCAGAGCGAAACGCCATCAACGCACCGATACAAGGAAGTGCCGCAGACATTATTAAAATTGCAATGATAAATATTCACAAGCGATTACAAACCGAAAACTTGCAAACTCGTATGTTGCTACAGGTACACGACGAATTGGTGTTTGATGTACCGAAAAGCGAAATCGAAACAGCAAGTAAACTCATCAAAGAAGAAATGGAAAACGCTTTCCAAATGATTGTTCCCCTCGAAGTAGAAATCGGAATTGGAGACAATTGGTTGGAAGCACATTGATAAAACTAAAAAGCAACCTAAATTTAGGTTGCCTTTTTATTTTTTGGAGTAAAACACTTCTTACATATGATTTTGTTATAGATTAACAAAATTCGTCGTATGCTCCTTTCAAGTTTTCAGAGATGATATCAGCAGAATGACCTTCGATATGATGTCTCTCTAACATGTGTACCAACTCTCCATCTTTAAACAAAGCCATAGAAGGCGATGACGGTGGAAATGGAAACATTTTTTCTCTTGCAGCATCAACTGCCTCTCTATCAACACCTGCAAAAACGGTTACGATATGATTTGGTTTTTTAGCATTGTTCAAACTCATAATGGCACCTGGTCTTGCATTTCTTGCAGCACAACCACAAACTGAGTTTACTACAACCAAAGTAGTCCCTTCTTTTGCCAATGCTGTTTCTACCTCTTCTGGTGTATGAAGTGCTTGAAATCCTGCAGAAGTCAATTCTTCTTGCATAGGAATAACAATTTCTTGTGGATACATAATTCTAACTTTTATTTATTTCCACAAAAATAAAACTTTTTATGATGTAGAAAATATATTTAACCTATATTTTTGATTAACTTTGAAGAAAAATACAATTATGAAAACCTAATTATTTTTTATACTTTTTGTATTTTCATCAATGTTTTCGTGTGATGAACCAAACGACCCCTTTCCAAACAATGCAGTTTATTTTACTCATTTAAACTCAAATCATTGTGGAAATCAGGTATTGGTACAATTGAATTATCCCGAGGAAAATATTCCAGAAAATCAAACAGGTAATGTTTTTGCTTTGATAAATTCTCCAATTACAGAAGATTTTCACGAAACTCACTTTTTACATTTCAGATTGCCAACAGAAGAAGAAATTCCCATTTGTAACACTATGGAACAATATTTTCCATTTTTGGTAGTTGAAAAATTGACCATGCCGTTGAAATAAAATATATTAAAATAAAAAAAAACTGCCTCAGTGATTAGAAGCAGTTTTTTTGACATCTTATCATTTGTTAATCATTTTCCAAAGTGTGTCTTTCAATTCTATTAATCCTTGTTGAGCTACTGAAGAAATAAACAAATACGGCATATCGCCAAATTCTTTATCTAATTGTTCTTTTAACTCGGCTTTCAATTCGTCGTCGAGCATATCACATTTTGAAATGGCAATCAATCGGTCTTTGTCCAACAATTCGGGATTATATCTCCTCAATTCGTCCAACAAGATTTCGTATTCTTTTTTAATGTCGGCTGTATCGGCTGGAATCAAAAACAACAAAGTTGAATTTCTTTCAATATGTCTCAGGAAATAATGTCCGAGTCCTTTTCCTTCGGCAGCTCCTTCGATAATCCCTGGTATATCTGCAATTACAAATGATTTGAAATCACGATATTCTACAATTCCCAAATTGGGTTTTAAAGTCGTAAACGGATAATCTCCGATTTTTGGTTTTGCCGAAGTCATCACAGAAAGCAAGGTCGATTTTCCTGCGTTTGGAAATCCTACCAACCCAACGTCTGCCAATACTTTCAACTCCATGATGATATCCAACTCTTCCCCTGGTAATCCTGGCTGAGCATATCGTGGCGTTTGATTGGTCGATGAGCGAAAATGCCAGTTACCCAAACCACCTTTTCCACCTTTGGCAAGAATTTTTTCTTCACCATCTTCGGTGATTTCAAAGATAAATTCTCCTGTTTCTTTGTCTTTTATCACGGTACCCAGTGGTACATCGATGTATCTGTCCACTCCGTCTGCACCTGTGCTTCTCGAGCTACCACCGTCGCCACCATGTCCGGCTTTGATGTGTCGTTCGAAACGCAAATGATGCAAAGTCCACAAACTTTGATTACCTCTGATGATGATGTGTCCACCACGACCACCGTCTCCACCGTCTGGTCCTCCTTTTTCGATGAATTTTTCTCGGTGTAAGTGAGATGAACCTTTTCCTCCTTTTCCAGAGGCAACATATATTTTTACATAATCAACAAAATTTCCTTCTGTCATGATATTTTATTTTAAAAAACAAAATCTTATCTCTTTTTGAAAAAGGAAGATAAGATTTTGAATTGTTTTTGTTTTTCTGATTATAAATTATCAATTACTTTACTCAATCTTTCAGTAATTTCTTCGATAGAACCAATTCCGTTTACAGCATGGTATTTGTTTTGTGCTTTGTAAAAATCAATCAACGGTGCTGTTTTTTCGTTGTATTCTACATAACGTGTTCGAATTTTTGCTTCATCTTGGTCGTCTGCTCTTCCAGAAGTTTTACCTCTTTCCAAAATACGAGCTACCAATACATCGTCTTCTGCTTCCAAACCTACGGTACCAGTTACCTCAAGATTGATTGAAGATAAAAATTCATCCAACGCCTCTGCTTGAGCAATTGTACGTGGAAATCCATCAAACAAAAATCCAGCTTTGTCCATATTTTTTTCAACTTCGGATTTCAACATATTAATCGTCAATGAATCGGGCACCAATTGTCCTTGATTGATGTATTCTTGAGCTTTTTTCCCCAATTCTGTTTCGTTTTTGATATTGAAACGGAAAATATCACCTGTTGAAATGTGACATAAATTGTATTTATCTTTTAAAAACGCTGCTTGTGTTCCTTTTCCTGCTCCTGGTTTTCCAAATAGTACAATTAATTTCATGTATAAATTTATTATTTTACCCTAAAAAAGGTAGTAGATTTATTAATATTTTAAATTTCTCCGACTAAATTACGAAAAAATAGTTTGCAAATATACGATTTTTAATGATTTTTTTCAAAATATTTAATCAGTAATAACACTTGATTTTCAAGTAAAACAAATTCTTTTTACAATTGAAAAAAGCTGTCAGAAAAAATCCAACAGCTTTTCGTTTTATTATCTTGTAAACAACAATTCACGGTATTTTGTCAATGTCCACAATTCGTTGTCCACCATCAATTCTAATTTGTCTGCGTGATAACGAATGTCATCAAAGAATGGTTTTACTTTGTTGCAATAATCGTGTGCTTTTTGTTCGATATTGGTCAAAGCGTTTGCTTCTTTTCTAGCATCCATCATTGCGTGCATTTTTGCATTCAACTGATTGATGTGTTCTGAAATTTTCTTCAAGATTTTGATTTGTTCATCTGCATATTGCTCGTAATCTTTTCCGAAAATTTCTTTCAATCCTTTGATGTTTTCAATCAGTACATTTTGGTATCTAAATGCGGTAGGAATGATGTGATTACGGATGATGTCTCCCAATACTCTACTTTCGATTTGTACCTTTTTTACATATTCTTCCAATTCGATTTCGTATCTTGCTTCTACCTCTTTGTTGCTCATCACATTTACTGCTTCGAAAAGGTCTAATGACTTTTGAGAAACCTTGGCTTTCAACGCATCTGGCGTGTTTTTATGGTTAGATAATCCGCGTTTTTCTGCTTCGATTTCCCATTCTTTGCTGTATCCGTCTCCTTCAAACAAAATGTGTTTTACTTGTTTGATGTATTCTCTCAACACATTGAAAATTGCTTCGTCTTTTTTCAGGTTTTCTTTAGCAATCAAAGCATCGACTTCTTGTTTGAAATCCATTAATTGTTTTGCAACAATTGCATTCAATGTAGTCATAGAATTGGCACAATTTGCCGTAGAACCTACTGCACGAAATTCAAATTTATTTCCTGTAAATGCAAAAGGAGAAGTACGATTTCTGTCGGTATTATCCAACATTACATCTGGAATTTTTCCTACTACATTCAATTTTAAATCTGTTTTTTCTTCTGGAGATAATTTCCCTGTTGAAACTCCTTCTAATTCTTCCAAAACTTTAATCAATTGCTCTCCGATAAACACCGAAATAATAGCTGGTGGTGCTTCGTTTGCTCCCAATCGATAGTCGTTTGAAGCTGATGCAATTGACGCTCTTAACAATTCTTCATAATCTGCTACCGCTTTGATTGTATTGACAAAGAAAGTCAAGAATTGCAAGTTGCTCATTGGCGTTTTTCCTGGTGAAAGCAGGTTTACTCCTGTATCGGTGGCCAACGACCAGTTGTTGTGTTTTCCAGAACCGTTTACTCCTTTGAATGGTTTTTCGTGGAAAAGCACTTTGAAATTATGTCTTTCGGCAACTTTTTGCATCACATCCATCAACAAAGAGTTGTGATCTACTGCCAAATTGGTTTCTTCAAAAATAGGTGCTAACTCAAATTGGTTAGGAGCTACCTCGTTATGACGCGTTTTTGCAGGAATACCCAACAAAATACATTCATTTTCCAAATCTCTCATATAGTTCAATACGCGAGTTGGAATTGAACCAAAATAATGGTCTTCCAATTGCTGACCTTTTGCTGATGTATGTCCTAATAAAGTTCTACCTGTTTGTAAAATATCTGGACGAGACGCCGCTAAATCAATATCAATCAAGAAATATTCTTGTTCCCACCCCAAAGTTGGCGTTACTTTTTTTATATTTTTATCGAAGTATTTTGCCACCTCAGTAGCCGCAACATCTATGGTTGATAAGGCTCTTAACAAAGGAGCTTTGTTGTCCAAGGCTTCTCCTGTATAAGAAACGAAAACCGTAGGAATACACAAAGTTGTTCCGTACACAAATGCTGGTGAAGTAGGATCCCAGGCGGTGTATCCACGAGCTTCGAAAGTGTTACGAATACCTCCGTTTGGAAATGAAGATGCATCCGATTCTTGCTGTACCAAAGTAGAACCGCTGAATTTTTCTACAGGGTCGCTTCCGTCCATTGATGTTTCAAAAAACGCATCGTGTTTTTCGGCAGTTGTACCTGTCAATGGCTGAAACCAGTGTGTATAATGAGTAGCACCTTTAGACATTGCCCATTCTTTCATTCCCAAGGCTACATATTCTGCCATTTTACGGTCTATTTTCACACCGTGTTCAATAGCAGCTCTCACCGCTTTGTAAGCTTCTGAAGTCAAATGCTGACGCATTGCTTTGTCATTAAACACATTTGCTCCAAATAATTCTGATTTTCTTCCTATTTCTTCTACCGCCACAGGTTTTCTGTTTGCCGCAGATTTTAACGCTTCGAATCTAAAAATTGCCATATTGATTTTTTTTACAGGGCAAATTTATAAAAAATATCATTTAAAAACATTTTCACCCCTATTTTTTTAGGGTAAAAATTGAATATTACTAAAATTCACAAGCACACACCCCTCATAAAAAAACAACAAACTCAGTTTGTAAAAGGAATTTGTTTTAAAATTAATATTCTAAACAGCTTGAATTAATTTAACACAACATTTATTATTGGACTTTCTTATACTCTTTTTGCGAAAACTTTTGACAAACTTTTAATGATTTGCTAATTCGTCCTTTTTGCATTATAAAATTCAATAATAACAAATATAATTTAATATACACAAGGGGGGGGGGTATAAAGAAAAAAGAGTTGCACAAAAAAATACAACTCTTTTCAATTATGAAAAAACTTAAAAATGAAGTTTACATACTACAATATCCTCTCTGACACATAATCCAATTTTACAGTTGGATATTTACTTTGTATCATTTGAATAGAAAATTCAGAATCGGCTAAGAATACCAATTGACCTGATTTATCTTTGGCTAAAAATTTTTGTTTTACGCGTTTAAATTCGGCAAATTCTTCGTTTTTAGGGTCTTCTGGTCGCACCCAACATGCTTTGAACGCTGGGAAATTTTCGTAAGTACACTTGGCACCGTATTCGTGTTCCAAACGGTATTGGATTACTTCGTATTGCAAAGCTCCTACGGTTCCGATGACTTTTCTTCCGTTCATTTCCAAGGTAAACAATTGAGCTACCCCTTCGTCCATCAGCTGGTCTATTCCTTTTTCCAATTGTTTAGACTTCATTGGGTCGGCATTGTTGATGTAACGGAAATGTTCTGGTGAAAACGATGGAATTCCTTTAAAGTGCATCAATTCGCCTTCGGTAAGTGTATCTCCAATTTTGAAATTCCCAGTATCGTGCAGTCCTACAATATCTCCTGCATACGAAATATCTACAATTTCTTTTTTCTCTGCAAAAAACGCATTCGGCGAAGAATATTTCAAATTTTTCCCCAAGCGAACATGTTTATAAGGTTTATTTCTCTCGAATGTTCCTGAAACAATTTTCACGAATGCTAAACGGTCGCGGTGTTTGGGATCCATGTTGGCGTGAATTTTAAATACAAAGCCCGAAAATTTGTTTTCATCAGGTTGTACCAATCTCGTATCCGATTCTTTGGCTCTTGGCGACGGAGCGATTTCAATAAAGCAATCCAACAATTCGCGAACACCAAAATTATTCAACGCCGAACCAAAAAACACAGGTTGTAAATCTCCATTGATATAGGCTTCGCGGTCAAATTCAGGATATACTTCGCTTACCAATTCCAATTCTTCTCTGAGCTTGTCGGCAGCGGTTGCTCCCACCAATTCGTCCAATTCCGAACTTGACAAATCATCGATGGTAATCACATCTTCTATGTTTTTCTTGCTATCTTCAGAAAACAAATTGATGTTTTTCTCCCAAATATTGTAAATTCCCTTGAAATCATATCCCATTCCTATTGGAAATGAAAGCGGTGTAACGGTAAGTCTTAATTTTTTCTCCACCTCATCAAGCAAATCAAACGCATCTTTTCCCTCACGGTCGAGTTTGTTGATAAACACAATCATAGGGATATTACGCATACGGCAAACTTCCACCAATTTTTCAGTTTGCTCCTCCACCCCTTTTGCTACATCGACTACCACAATTACCGAATCGACCGCCGTAAGTGTACGGAATGTATCTTCGGCAAAATCCTTGTGTCCTGGTGTATCGAGAATGTTGATTTTTTTGTCTTTGTAATTAAAAGCCAACACCGAAGTTGCTACCGAAATCCCTCTTTGACGTTCGATTTCCATAAAATCGGAAGTAGCTCCTTTTTTGATTTTGTTGCTTTTTACAGCACCCGCTTCTTGGATAGCTCCACCAAAAAGGAGTAATTTTTCCGTCAAAGTGGTTTTACCCGCATCGGGGTGAGCAATGACACCAAAAGTGCGTCGTTTTTGTATTTCGTTTATATAAGTCATATATTTTATTTGGTGATTTGGAAATTTAGTAATTTTAAAATTAAAATAAATCTCATTTTCAAATTTTCAAATCATCTCATTTTCAAATTATTATTACTCTTGATGCAAAAATGCTTTTCTTGCGAGAAGTACCTCATCAGATTCCACAAAATTGTCGTCTGGGACACAACAATCTACAGGACAAACGGCAGCACATTGAGGCTCTTCGTGAAATCCTTTACATTCCGTACATTTTCCTGGTACGATATAGTACAAATCGTCTGAAACAGGTGTCTGAGCTTCGTCAGCATCAACTTCGGTTCCGTCTGGCAGGGTGATTTTCCCCATCAAAGCGGTACCATCTTTCCAACGCCAATCGTCGGCTCCTTCGTAAATTGCAGTATTTGGACACTCGGGTTCACATGCTCCGCAGTTGATACATTCATCAGTTATTATGATTGCCATAGTTGTTATTTTTAAATTAGTAGTAAATTTGTGCAAAATTACGCTATAATTGAGTTTTAAAAAAGTATTTACAAGCAAATCTAATATGATTTTACAAGACAAAATAAACGCCTTTGTAGAATTGGGAAAATTTTTAAGCCAATTCACTGAATTTCCTTTTACAAAAAAAGAAAACATTGTAAATAATGAGGAATTTTTCGACCGTTATGCTCAATTAATCGAAAGATTAGACCAAAGCAACGGTTGGTTTACCATAGATCAACTAACCTTTGCCAATAAAAGTTGGGCTGAGGCATTGAACATTTCTTCTTTAAGCGAGTGGACATCTCGTTATCATTTTGCAGACGAACCTTTGAAAACCATTGGATTGATATTGGCAGGAAATATTCCTTTTGTAGGTTTTCACGATGTGTTGTCGGTCTTGATTTCTGGCAATAAAGCCTTGATAAAATATTCCTCTTCTGATAATTTGCTGATTCCATTTGTTTTGGAATATTTATTGGCAGTAGAACCGAGTTTTGCTGATAGAATTTCCTTTACCAAAGAAAAATTGGAAAATTTCGATGCAGTAATCGCCACTGGCAGCAACAATACGGCTCGATATTTTGATTATTATTTTTCAAAATATCCCAACATCATTCGTAAAAACAGAAATTCGGTTGCCGTTTTGTCTGGAAACGAATCTAAAGAAGAATTAATTGCCTTGGGTGAAGATATTTTTAGATATTACGGATTGGGTTGCCGTAGTGTTTCCAAATTGTTCGTACCAGAAAACTATGATTTCACTTTGTTTTTCGAAGCAATGTACACCTATAAAGATGTAATTTTTTATGAAAAATATGCCAATAATTACGATTACAACAAAGCGGTATTTTTGATGAGTAATTTCAAATTATTGGACAACGAATTTTTAACCCTTAAAGAAGATACTGGTTATGCATCACCGATTTCTTCGGTATTTTACGAATATTATTCAGATATTGAAGAGGTAAAAAACAAACTCGCTCAAGATGCTGAACAAATACAATGTGTGGTAAACCATCAATTGATTGACGGTGCTTTACCTTTCGGAACGACACAATCTCCAAAACTATGGGATTATGCCGATGGAGTAGATACAATGGAATTTTTGTTGGGGAAAATTTAGACTATTGATTTCACCGACAAGTTAAACTTATACAATATGAAAGCATTATTTATCCTACTCTTTTTTCCATTGATAAACATTTTTGCACAGGATTATCAATATTTTTTGTACGAAAGTAAGCAAGAACAATTTTTCAGAATTCATCCAGGTCGAAGCGACATTATGCATTATATCTATATGGATAAAGGGGACATTCAGTACAATTCTTTGTTTGAAATTGATGAAAAAACGACCAAACTTATAATCCCAAATGATGGATTTTATGAAATTCAAGGTACATTTTCCTTTAGTATGAACACGGGAAATTTAAGAGGGGCTAAGGCGGGAATCAACTTTGGATTTGTAAAAATCATTCCCTCTCAAGAGGTTTATTTTGCAGCGACTCGATTTTCATTTGAAGAAAAAAATCAAAACGAATATGTACAAGTACAAATTTATCCTACAATAGTTTATCTTGAAAAAGGAGTTGTAATTGCTCCTGCACTTAGCACAGGGTTGCTCAACAAACCTATAGTAAACGCACATTTAGGCACAAATGATAAAACATCTGAACAGACTGCTATAAAATGGTCTATAAAATTGATCAGCAATGAAACAGCACAACAAAAATATTATTAAAGCACTCTTTTTCTTACTGACATTCAACACATTCGCTCAGTCAGAGGCTTTGTATTTACGATTGAATCGCAGCATACAATTGCGACAAGATACGCTGTTTCAGCCTATAAAATTTAAAGAAGCGGATATAATTTACAACAAAATCATTGATTTTCATGAGGAGAAAATCCAAATCAAAAAATCGGGTATTTACGAAATCAATGGATTTGTAAACATCAATCCAGGTGTTTTTGGTATTTTTAAAGATCTTATAGAAATTGAAGTTTACCTATATAAAAATAGAACTGAAGAAGATGAACAACTCCTACATGTAGCCAAACACACCTATACGTATGGAAATTTTAATGTCGCACGTTCGTTTTTATTTCCACCCAAATCACACTATTTTGAAAAAGAAGACGAAATCAGCATTTGGTTAAAAATATTGCCTACTTCTACAATTTCTATCAATACCAATAAAAATTATCACCACGTCATCACACCCACCGGTATGCCTCAAATTGCTGCCTTGCGTTTGATGTATTTGGGAGAATAAAAAAGAGCAACTTTTTACAGTTGCTCTTTTTTGTATTATTTTACTACTACTACAAAATAGTTTTTCTTTCCTCTTTGTAATAATACAAATTGATTATTAATCAAATCATTGGTTGTAAGCGTAAAACCTTCTTGTACTTTTTCTCTGTTTACAGATATTGAGTTTTCTCCCAAGGCTCTTCTCGCCTCTCCGTTTGATTTCAAAAAGCCTGTTTTGGCATTCAACACTTCCACAATATCGATTCCTGCTTTTAAATCCTCCATAGAGATTTCTGCTTGTGGCACTCCCTCGAAAACATCTAAGAAAGTCTTTGCATCCAATGCTTTCAAACTGTCTGAATTAGAATTTCCAAACAAGATTTCCGATGCTTTTACCGCATTTTCAAAATCCTCACGAGAGTGAACCATCACGGTGATTTCCTCTGCCAATTTCTTTTGCAATGCTCTCAAATGTGGTGCTTCTTGATGCTGTGCTACCAATGCTTTGATTTCCTCTTCCGTAAGCATCGTAAAGATTTTGATGTATCTTTCCGCATCGGCATCCGAAGTGTTTAACCAATATTGGTAGAATTTGTAAGGCGAAGTTTTTTGAGGGTCGAGCCAAATGTTTCCACCTTCAGACTTCCCGAATTTTGTTCCATCGGCTTTGGTAATGAGCGGACAAGTCATCGCATAAGCTTTTCCTCCTGCAATTCTTCTAATTAACTCAGTTCCTGTGGTGATATTTCCCCATTGGTCAGAACCTCCCATTTGCAAAGTCAAGCCGTTTTCTCTGTATAAATGCAAAAAGTCGTATCCTTGCAACAACTGGTAAGAAAACTCCGTAAACGACATTCCCTCAGTGTTTTCTGTTGGGTCAAAGCGTTTTTTTACAGAATCTTTTGCCATCATATAATTGACGGTGATGTGCTTTCCAATATCACGGATAAAGTTTAAGAATGAAAAATCTTTCATCCAATCGTAGTTGTTTACCAAAATGGCTTTGTTTTCAGCATTGCTTTCAAAATCGAGAAATTTTGCCAATTGCTTTTTAATTCCAGCGATGTTGTGTTCTAAAACATCGTTGGTTAAAAGATTTCTTTCGGCAGATTTCCCCGAAGGATCTCCCACCATACCAGTTGCTCCACCTACGAGCACATACGGTCTATGTCCGCAATTTTGGAAGTGTTTTAGCATCATCACGCCCACCAAATGTCCGATGTGAAGCGAATCTGCCGTTGGGTCAATCCCTACATACGCCGAGCGTACGCCTTCTAAAAGATGTTGTTCCGTTTCAGGCATAATATCCTGAATCATTCCTCTCCATTGTAATTCTTGTATGAAGTTTTTCATTGTATTTTTAATGTGTTATTTTAGATTTTACTTATTTAGTCAATAGGATAAATTTTACTTTATTTACAAAAAATAATACTGAGCAAAAGCCGAGCTGTTCTTATTCTTCGATGATATGCCTAAAAATTATTTCATCTGACAAAGATACATTTTTGAAAATTATTCTTTTACATCCTTTTTATCTTTCTTGCGAAAGATTTTCTTGAATAGTTCAAAAAGCGCAACTGCAAACACAAAAACGACAAATTTTACTACCAAATTGATCCAACCTAAGGGTTCGCCCAAAGTTATAGCAGAAAAATCTTCTGGACTAATCAAAGCAGTAACTACTATAAAAACAATGGCATAAATGAGAAGTATTTTCATAGTATCATTCTTTGTTTTTTGTATCAACTATTATAGTTACAGGTCCATCATTGAGCAACTGTACTTTCATATCTGCTCCAAAGATTCCTTTTTCAACATTGAGATGACAGTAACCTCTCAATCTTTCTACAAACATCTCATACATTTGATTGGCAAAATTGGGTGTTGCAGCTTTTATAAAGGACGGACGATTGCCTTTTTTTGTAGAAGCAAATAAAGTAAACTGGCTTATGACTAAAAACTCTCCTTGAACATCTTTTACAGACCTATTCATCTTTCCGTTTTCGTCTGAAAAAATACGCATATTGACGATTTTTTTCACCAACCAATCGATATCTTCTATAGTATCTTTATTTTCTACCCCTAAAAGCAAGAGCAATCCTTTAGAAATTTTCCCTACCATCTTGTCTTCTACCTCAACACTCGAAGAGGATACTCGTTGAACTACTACTCGCATATTACACTTTTAATACGTTGAACACTTTCATAAAATTTTCTCGTGAGATTTCAAAAAATCCCAATTGTTCTAAATAGTCATTATACACCTGACCATCAATCAATTTAAAATCTTTTTCAACTAAGTATTTTACTAAAAAATCAAAACCAACTTTGGATGCATTACTCACTTTTGAAAACATACTTTCTCCACAAAAAACTTTTCCTACACATACACCATACAATCCTCCTACTAATATTCCATCTTGCCAAACTTCTACCGAAAGTGCATAACCTTTTTGATACAATTGAGTGTAAGCATCGATGATTTCATCACTAATCCAAGTGCCGTCTTGGTCTTTGCGAAAAACATCTTTACAGTTTTTCATCACTTCGACAAAAGACTGATTTATAGTACATGTAAAAATTTTTCTATTCAGTATATTTCTAAGACTTTTTTTGGTTTTATAGCTATTTATCGGCAATACCATGCGATAATCAGGGGCATACCAAGTGATGGGTTCGCCCTCTGAATACCAAGGAAAAATCCCTTTGGAATACGCCAAAAGCAAACGTTCTATCGACAAATCACCACCTACTGCCAATATACCTGACTCATGAGCCTCTTCGACAGGTGGAAAATATAAATCTTTGAATAAATAATGTATCATTTGACAATTAAAAAAAATCCCAAATAATGGGATTTTTTATTATTGATTAAAATGGTAAATCGTCTGGTTCGTTGTTTTGTACAAAGTCTGGTGCTGGTGGAAACGGATTTGACGCTGGTGGTGGTGTACCAAACCCCTGCTCTGGTTGAGCTGGTGGTGGAGTTGCAAATCCTTGTTGTGGCTGTCCATACCCTTGTTGTGGCTGTCCATACCCTTGTTGTGGCTGTCCATACCCTTGTTGTGGCTGTCCATACCCTTGTTGTGGTTGTCCATATCCTTGTTGTGGTTGTCCATATCCTTGTTGTGGTTGTCCATATCCTTGTTGTGGTTGTCCATATCCTTGCAGTGGTTGATTTCTGTCTATTCTCCATCCTTGAATAGAGTTGAAATAACGTAATTCTCCTTCTGGATTCATCCACTCTCTACCTCGTAAATTGATTCCTACTCTTACCACTTCACCTTCTTGAAACTGATCCAATAACATACATCTATCTTGAGTAAATTCAATCAAAATATGTTGTGGATATTGTTCCTCTGTAGTTACAACCAATTCTCTTTTTTTGAAAGTAGGGCTAACATCTACAATCGGAAACACTTTTTTTATTCTTCCAATTACTTCCATTTTTATATGTTTCTTTAAATTTTTATTCGACTATTTTATTTGTGTAAAGGTATTGAATTTTATTGAATTTTCTATTCTCTTTTTTACTTAAAATCTTTATTCCTTGATTTTCAATCGTGCCATGATAGGAAAATGGTCTGAGTTTTTAAACTCTGTAAATGTTTGAAATTGTTTTACTTCAAAGACATCATCTACCAAAATATAATCAATTCTTGCTGGGTAATAATTAAAATTATAAGTGCGTCCAAATCCTTTTCCTGCCTCGAGAAAGGCATCTTTCATTTCTCCTCTAATATTGCGATAGGTATAGGAATACGCAGTATTGTTCATATCTCCACACACGATTTTTTTTCCATCAAAATCATCGATATGCGACAAAATCAGTTCTGACTGTAATTGTTGTTCTTTAAATCCAATGCTCAATCGTTCTACAATCATTTTCGATTTGTCTTCATCAATCGTTCCGTCTTGTATTTTTGTACTGATATTAATCGACTGTAGATGCAAACTATAAATGCGAATGGTATCTTTATCCTTGACAATATCGGCATAAATTACATTGTTGTCTGAATTGGGCAAGGCTATTTCTCCTTCGTTGATGATGAGATATTTTGAAAAAATCGCCTGACCTGTTTTGATTTTGTTTCCATGCGTAATGATGTGGCGAAATTTATAATCACTCAATTCATAATCAGCTGAATGTGAGTATTCTTGAAAACAAATTACATCAGGTTGCTGTTGTTCGATAAACTTCTTGATATTTTCAGGTACATTTTCGTTTTTTATCCATTTAAATAGGTTAAATAATCGAACATTATAACTCAAAACGATAAAATCGTTCTCCTCTTTTTCGAGATTTTTTTCACTAAATTTATAAAAGGTAGGGAAAAATATATACCCAATTAAAAAAACAGTCAATGATAAAACCGCTTGTTTTTTTAACTGCACCGCCCAATACAAAGCACAAATGAAATTTAGCACCAACAATGCGGGCAATATCAAGGTAAATACCGCCAAAAGTGGAAACAATTTTGGGGCTAAATAAGGCAATATATATCCGATGAGCGTACACAAAAGCAGTAGTACATTGAGTATAAATACTATTTTATTGAACCATGATAAGTTTTTCATTTTCACTTTTGTTTAAACAAAAATTGTTTTTCTTCTTCGGTTAAACTTTCGTAACCCGATTTATTGATTTTATCCAGTATTTCGTCGATTTGCTGTTGGGTTTTATCCTCTTTTACCCATTGCTTGAAAGTCTTGTTTTGTGATTTTTTCGTTTTTAAATGTTTTTTCGTTTTTTGAAAATTTAGAGTAATTTCGTTTTTTCCCAATACTACAAAACCATATATAAAACCTGGTACTGCACCCAATAAATGTGTTACCGAGCCTCCTCTATTCAAATTGATAAAAATCATCAATACATCAAATAGCACAAAAAACAAACCAATATGCCAAAGTTTTACAATTCCTATCAACGGAATGCGAACTTGACCGTGGGGTTGCAAACCTACAGCTGTAAAAAACAAATACATAATCCCCGCACTTGCTCCGATTACAGCAGCGTGTTGCCAATCTAGAAAAATTAGCAATTGATAAACAATTCCAACCAAAACACTACCAATCATAAATTGCTTTATCACAGAATACCTCGGTAAATAGGTCTGATAAATGATTGAAATTGCATAAACACCTACGCAATTCATTAACAAATGTACAATATCGTTGTGCAACCACGCATAGGTAAACCATGTCCAAAATGGTGGATAAAACGGCGTTTGAACAGTGTTTAAACAAAGGTAATTACTCAAATTGATTTTAAAAATCAACCCAAGCAAATTTCCTATGACAAACACGGCGATAAACGCATAAATCAGCCAAGTCGTTTGGTTTTGTTGTCTGAGGTGTTTTAATATTGTATTCATATTGTTAATCCCAACGATTTTGGTCAAACTGGCGTTTTCTGAAATTCATCATCAATACAAAACCTGCCAAAGCTCCTCCAAGATGTGCAAAATGTGCTATTCCAGTAGAACCTCCAAAGATGGCTCCTCCGCCTGTTACGCCCAAATACAAATCGATAAGCAACAATCCTGGTACAAAATATTTTGCTTTGATAGGCACAGGGATAAACAACAGCGACAATCCTGCATTGGGTGCCATAAACGCAAAAGCCACTAACAAACCGTAAATTGCTCCCGAAGCTCCTACCGCTGGCGTGTGAAATGCCATATTCAAAGCATTTAATTTTTCTTGAGACAAGACAGTCATCCACCCTGTGTTGTACATGCCTTTATTCAACAATTCGTAGATTTCTGTTTTTGAAAATCCATTCAATACCAACAAATCTACCGCTTGATGCACTTGATAATAATTGACTACCAAATGCAAAATCGACGCTCCCAATCCTGATAAAATATAAAAAGCTAAAAATCTTTTTCCACCAAATACATATTCCAAAAAAGTTCCAAAAGAAACCAAAGCAAACATATTGAATAAGATGTGCGTTATTCCTCCGTGCATAAACATACTCGTCAAAGGTTGCCAAATCTGAAAATTTGGGTTTTCAAAATAGTACAACGCAAACAACGATTGAGCAGCTGGAACTAAAAAACTTCCTATAAAGAAAATGATATTGGCTATTAGTAATTGTTTGACTATGGGAGTCAATTGTATATTCATCATGATTACAAAAATTTTCTATCGATTTCGTCTAAATTTATTACTGTAAAAATATTTTTACCAAAGGGCGAAACACTCGATTCGCTACAAGCAAATAAATGATTGATAATATTTTCTTGTTCTTCTTTGTTTAAAATTGTTCCTGATTTTATCGCCAAACTCTGAGCCATTGAAAGGGCTATTTTATGACTGATTATTTCTACTTCGTCCCAAGTTTCTTCTTGCAATTCGCTCATCAAATCATCGATAATCATCGAAACTTCACTTTCTAAAATTCCCACAGGTATCCCAGAAATGGTGATTTTTTCATTCGTAACCTCATCAAATACAAAGCCCATATTGTACAAATAGTCTTTGATATGGGCAAACAATGCCAATTCCGACGGAGTAAAATACAATGCCAATGGAAATAACAATTGCTGACTCGACGAAAAGTTATTGCTCAATTTTCGCAAATATTCATCATACAAAATGCGTTGGTGAGCTCGGCGTTGGTCAATAATCATCAAACCCGATTTTATGGGCTGTACAATGTACTTTCGTTGCATCTGAAACGACACTTGACTTTGAGCTGACGCAGATTGATCACTGTGAAACAATTTGTCTTGCTCTACCTCTTTTTCGATAAATAATTGAGCGTTGAGAATATCTCCTTTGGCATCGGAAATTCCTTGATACAAAGTTTCCCAATGCGAATGAGAGGGGGTGTAATTGTTCGGTTTTCCGCTGTATCCCGACGATTTTCCACTGTTAAACGATTGGCTTTTTGTTTTTGTAGACAAATCTGATTCAAAAGGGTTGAAAATCTGTGAAGGTGTCTTTTCCTGAGATTCAAACGGATTGAAATTGGGGTCAATGGCAATCGTTGGAAATTTCGATTGTGTCCCTTCCATTTCGTAAGGCAAATCCAACTCGGGATTGCGTTGAAAATCCAAAACAGGTGCCACCTGAAACTGTCCCAAACTATGCTTGATACTCGCTCTCAAAATAGCATACAGTGCCTTTTCGTCTTCAAATTTGATTTCGGTTTTGGTGGGATGTATGTTGATATCTATTGTATGAGCAGGTAATTCTAAATACAGAAAATAACTGGGATGCGTACCATCTTTCAGCAAACCTTCAAAGGCAGCTGTAACGGCATGATGCAGATAACTACTCTTTATATATCGATTATTTACAAAGAAAAACTGCTCTCCACGACTGCGTTTAGCAAATTCGGGTTTGCCTACAAAACCGTCGATTTTTACCATTTCGGTTTGTTCGCACACAGGAACTAATTTTTCATTGGTTTTTCCGCCAAACACATTCACCACTCGCTGACGCAGATTGGAAATAGGCAATTGAAACATTTCTGCACCATTGCTTATCAACGAAAATTGTATTTGCGGATGAGCCAAAGCTACGCGTTCAAATTCATCTACGATATGACGCATTTCCACTTGGTCTGATTTCAAGAAATTGCGACGAGCAGGAATGTTAAAAAAAAGATTTTTTACCGAAAACGAAGTCCCATCGGGCAACACTGCCTCGGTTTGCGAAGTGATTTTACTTCCCTCAATCACCACTTTTGTCCCCAAATCGGCATCTTTGGTTTTGGTAGCCAGTTCTACATGAGCAATAGCGGCAATCGAAGCCAACGCCTCGCCACGAAATCCTTTGGTTTGTAGTTGAAACAAATCGTCTGCCGATGAAATTTTAGAAGTTGCGTGGCGTTCAAAACACACTCGTGCATCTACTTCGTTCATACCTTTACCGTTGTCAATCACCTGAATCAGAGATTTCCCAGCGTCTTTGACTACGAGTTTTATCGATGTAGCCCCAGCATCAACAGAGTTTTCGAGCAACTCTTTTACCACCGAAGCTGGTCTTTGTACAACCTCTCCAGCAGCAATCTGATTGGCAACATGATCTGGTAATAAACGAATAACACTCGACATAGTTTCTGAATTTTAGAAACTACAAAGATAGTATTTTTTTATGTTTCCTATGGAGCGAAAACACAATTAGCACCGTTAAATGAATTGTAAAAAAAAACTGCCATAATGGGCAGTTTTAAAAAATTAAGCTTTTTTAGTTTCTTTAGATGAGCAACAAGATTTTTTATCTTTACCTTCTTTGTTCTCTTTTTTATCATATCCTAATGGACAAGAACCTTTTTCTACAGAAGCTGATTTTTTATCTTTTGTTGAACAACAAGATTTTTTATCTTTTTTAGAGCTACAACAAGATTTTTTATCTTTCTCTTGCTCTTGCGTTGTTTTTTCTACACCTGCTTGGTCAGCCAAAGTAGATGCATTAGCACCTGTAGAAACAGCAAACATAAACATTGAAGCTGCAACTAATTTCAATACTTTTTTCATATTTTATTACTTAATTTATTTTTACCAAAAGTAAACAATATCTGTACCTCTTTGAAAAAAAAGTTGTTAATTTATTTAAAAAAATATTTAACAGGAAAAAAACTCTTTGTTTTCACCTAAATAAAAATTTTTTTTCTCATTAAACATTTTTCACTTGTTAAATGGTATAACAATTGCTGCAAATAGTTTGTGGATAGTAACAAAGCTTGTATTACCTGATTGTAATAATAAAAAATGCTCCTTCTCAAGGAACAGCCAAAGTATTTGAATCTACTTTTCATAAGTTAGCTCATGCCTCTCATTTTAAACAAGTAGGTAGTAGTTATTGGATAAAATATATCAATTACATTATTACTTACGGCCCATATGGCAATGATCATGATATGAATAATGGTATAGTTGCAGTTGGTGAAATGTGGGGGTATCACATGGGATATTTTTTAACATTACAGCATTTTGGAGATGAAAATCCAATAATTCATCCTGTTGCAATGGAAAATTTTACTCCTTTTTCGAGACCTAGTAATAGAGATATTAAAAAAAGAAGATGTAATCCACAATTAGATATTAATTGTAATGGTAATATTATAGAGATGGATGGTTGGATACCTGTTGGAATCATTCATAATTTGATGGATAGAAGTGCAGATATAGTAAGACAAGGTTTTACTGATAATGTGAGTGATTATACATTATCACAAATTTTTAACGCATTACAATCAGATGTTCAGAGCCTACAAGCATTTCGTAATCGTCTTTTATCTAATAATGGAAATAGACAACAAGCTCAAGTAAAAAAACTATTTGAAGCGTATTATTATAACTAAACACAATTAATTATGAGAGAGCTGAAGATAATATTAGGTTCAATTTTATTTCACTGTTTTTAATTAATTGTGATCCTGAATCTTGTGTTGATTATGAAATTTATAATGATTTAAATTCTCAAATAATAATGAAAGCATATAAAAATGATAATTATATTGTGCAAATTATAGAATCTAAGTCGTTTAAAAATCAATTGTCTGTTTGTGATAAAGGAACTTCGCCAAGTGTTCTTGGAATTAGAAATGATTCAATTCAGTTAATTTTAAATAATGTAGTAAGAAAAACCTACTATCCAACTGATGATGGTAAAAGTATATACAAAACTGAAGACCCAAATTCATGAAAACCTGTAGAATCAAGAAAATATTATAACAAACCCGTTGTGCATTTTAAATTATACTTGCTTTAATTTTATTTATTTCCTTTTTTAATACAAATTTGTTAATGTATTGAATTAAGGTTAAAGCAGTTATTTTACTGATAATTCGTGTTTTAAAACCGTTGAATGATTTAGCATAATTCCTTTTAATCATAAATTGATCACAAAGTTGAGAAAATAGAGTTTCGATTCTTTTTCTCTTCTTTTTGAATAAATAAAATTGAGGTTTGTAATCTTTTTGATTTATTCTTTTAGGTGTATCTAACTGAATAGTAGCAGTGTTAAACAAATCTAATTGATATTGTGACGATATATAACCTCTATCACCAATCAAAACGCAATTTTGAATTTGAGAACTAACATCTTTTAAATAATGAACATCGTGAACAGATGCTGGAGTCATATCTAAACTTTGTACAATACCTTCTATTGAACAGATTATGTGTAATTTATATCCAAAATAATGTAACTTCTGACTAGCACAAAAACCATAATCAGGATATGAAAAACTTTCGTCTCTACAAATTTTACTTCTCATTGCTCTAGCATTTTCACATATTTTCAAAGGCATACTATCAATTACAAAATAACTCTCCTCTCTATTAAAACACATTGCAAGTTTTTCCCTAATCTGATTTATATAATAAAAAAGATTTCGTTTTCTTTTGTTATAAACACTTCTTTCTATTTTGTTTTTCAAAGAATTAGGTATTTTTCTAAAGAGTTGTAATTCACTATCAATACTTAAATATTCTGCTGTTAAATTTAAACTCACCAATTCTAAATCACTCATTTTTGGCTTTCTCCTTTGATAAGGTAAAAGTTGATGAGGAAAAAAATCTTCTAAAACTTCTAAAATTCTTTCGTATATTTGCTCTAAGTTGTTCATTTTTTATTTGTTTTAGCGAACTAAATATACTGAATTTCAGTTAAATGAACAACTTTTTTTATTTTATTTCATAATGCACAACAGGTTATAACAAGTATGTTTTTGAAATTTTAGAAGACGATTTAAATTAAATAACCGAGGCTGTCCGAATAAGACAGTCTCGTGTTTTGTATATTACAACTTTTTTACTTTTTTCAATTATCCCCCTCGTAATACTTTGTACTTAATACTTAATACTATTTTTCCCTATCTTTGTACAAAAATTAATCAAACATAAAAAAATATGAAAGTAGCTGTTGTTGGTGCTACAGGTATGGTGGGTGAAGTGATGCTACGCGTGTTGGCTGAACGCAACTTTCCATTGACTGAATTGATTCCTGTGGCTTCGGAAAAGTCGGTAGGAAAAGAAATTACATACAAAGACAAAAATTATAAAGTAGTAAGTCTGCAACAAGCAGTGGAACTAAAACCCGAAATTGCTTTGTTTTCAGCGGGTGGTGATACTTCGCTCGAATGGGCTCCTAAATTTGCCGAAGTGGGTACAGTAGTTATCGACAATTCTTCGGCGTGGCGTATGGATCCGACTAAAAAATTGGTCGTGCCTGAAATCAACGCTTATGTATTGACTAAAGAAGATAAAATCATTGCAAATCCCAATTGTTCTACTATTCAATTGGTGATGATTTTGGCTCCTTTACATAAAAAATACAACATCAAACGCGTGATTGTTTCTACTTATCAATCGATTACGGGAACAGGTGTAAAAGCCGTGAAACAATTGGAAAACGAAAGTAAAGGTGTGAAAGGCGAAATGGCGTATCACTACCAAATCCATCAAAATGCGATTCCTCATTGCGATGTTTTCCTCGAAAACGGCTACACCAAAGAGGAAATGAAACTTACGAACGAAACCAAAAAAATCTTAGGAGATGAAAAAGTGTTGGTTTCGGCTACTGCAGTGCGTATCCCAGTAATGGGCGGACACAGCGAGGCGGTAAACATAGAGTTTGAAAACGAATTTGATTTACAGCAAGTTCGTGCGATTTTGAAAGAAACTCCGGGGGTGGTGGTGCAAGACAATCTCGACACTCTTACCTATCCTATGCCGTTGTATGCCAAAGACAAAAACGAAGTATTTGTAGGGCGTATTCGCAAAGATGAAACTCGTGAAAAAGCACTCAATCTGTGGATTGTAACCGACAATTTGCGTAAAGGTGCAGCAACCAATACCATTCAAATTGCAGAATACATCATCAATAATCAATTAATCTAAATCAAAAATGTCAACAAAACCAGTAAGAGTACGTTTTGCTCCAAGTCCGACAGGACCTTTACATATCGGTGGTGTACGCACTGCCTTGTTCAATTATTTGTTTGCGAAAAAAAATAACGGTACTTTTTATTTACGAGTAGAAGATACCGACCAAACGCGTTTTGTGCCAGGTGCTGAAGAGTATATTTTCGAAGCATTGAAATGGTTGGGAATTCAACCAGATGAAACCATTGGAGTAAACGAAAAATTTGGACCTTACAAACAAAGCGATCGCAAACATTTATACAAAGATTTTGCAATGGAATTGATTGCAAAAGGTGCAGCCTATTACGCTTTTGACACAGCCGAATCTTTGGACGAAAAAAGAAAATCTTGCGAAGCCAACGGTCAATCGTTTATTTACAATCACACCACTCGTGGAGAATTGGAAAATTCATTGACATTTTTGCCGGAAGAAGTTGAAAAGAGATTGAACGAAAATCATCCGTTTGTGATTCGTTTTAAAATGCCTTTAAACGAAAAATTGACGATCACAGATATGATTCGTGGAGAGGTAACATTCGATACGACTTTGTTGGACGATAAAGTGTTGTTTAAATCAGACGGAATGCCTACTTATCACTTGGCAAACATCGTGGACGACCATTTGCAACAAACTTCGCATGTAATCCGTGGGGAAGAATGGTTGCCGTCGTTGCCATTGCACTATTTATTGTATCGTGCTTTTGATTGGGAAGCACCACAATTTGCACATTTACCATTGATTTTAAAACCCATAGGAAACGGAAAATTGTCAAAAAGAGATGGTGATAAAATGGGATTCCCGGTATTTCCATTAGAATGGAAAAACGAAGAAGGAGGAACCTCAATGGGATACCGTGAGCAAGGATATTTCCCAGAAGCAGTGGTAAACTTTTTGGCATTGTTGGGATGGAACGACGGTACAGAGCAAGAAATTTATTCTTTGGAAGAATTGTGCAAGAAATTTGATTTATCTCGTATCAATAAATCTGGGGCAAAATTTGATCCTAAGAAGAACGAATGGTTCAATCATCAATATTTATTGCAAAAATCAAATGGTGAATTGGCTACATATTTAAAAGCTGATTTACAGAAAAATGGCATTTCTGCACCTGATGAAACCATTGAAAAAATCGTTGGATTGGTAAAAGACAGAGCCAATTTCGCAACCGAATTGTATGGATTGACTGATTATTTCTTTGTAGCACCAACTTCGTACGACGAAAAAGCAACGAAAAATTGGACAGAAGACACCAAAACATGGTTGCAAATTGTTGCTTCGTTGATAGAAGGCGTAGCAGAATTTTTACCAACAATAATCGAAAGCACGGTAAAATCGTGGATTAGCGAACAAGGAATTGGCATGGGGAAAGTGATGCAACCTTTGCGAGTAGCCTTGGTTGGAGAAATGAAAGGGCCTGATTTGTTTGAAATCATTGCATTATTAGGAAAAGAAGAAACGGTAAACCGCATTAAAAAAGCTATTGAAAAAGTACAATAATGAAACACAAAATCTATTTCACATTGCTTTTTGGATGCTTTTTCTTTATAGGATTTAGTTTCCCAATACGCTTGAAGTGTTTGAGCAAAGTTTTAGTACAATTGCCATAAAAATTCTAAGTTCTTTAGGTGCTGGATATTGGATGTCGATTGTTTTTAAACCAAGGAAGAAATAGATAGAATAAAAAAATGAGGCGAATGCCTCATTTTTTTATTGTTCCTCTTTCAATCGTTCTTTGATTAGGTTTTCTAGTTCATCTTGTAATTCTGGATTGTCTTTGATTACGCCTTTTACAGCATCTCTACCTTGACCCAATTTTGTGTCTCCGTAGCTAAACCAAGACCCCGATTTTTTCACGATATCGTATTCTACCGCCATATCGAGGATTTCACCAGTTTTTGAAATACCTTCGCCGTACATTACATCAAACTCGGCTGTGCGGAATGGAGGTGCTACTTTGTTTTTTACGATTTTTACTTTCGTTCTATTTCCGATAACATGCTCACCATCTTTGATTTGAGTAGATTTGCGAATATCTAAACGCACCGAAGCATAGAATTTCAACGCATTACCTCCAGTTGTCGTTTCTGGACTTCCAAACATTACTCCAATTTTATCACGCAACTGGTTGATAAAAAACACCGTACAATTTGTTTTTGAAATCGTACCTGTCAATTTTCTCAAGGCTTGAGACATCAAACGAGCGTGTAAGCCCATTTTAGAATCTCCCATATCTCCGTCGATTTCGCTTTTTGGAGTCAATGCTGCCACCGAATCCACTACGACCATATCTACAGCTCCCGAACGAATCAAGTTTTCAGTAATTTCTAAGGCTTGTTCACCGTGGTCGGGCTGAGAAATAATCAATTCATCGATGTTTACACCCAATTTTTCTGCATAAAAACGATCAAAAGCGTGTTCCGCATCAATAAAAGCAGCGATACCACCTGCTTTCTGGCACTCGGCAATTGCATGCAAAGTTAGTGTGGTTTTACCCGAAGATTCAGGCCCAAAAATCTCAATAATTCTTCCTTTTGGATACCCCATTACTCCCAAAGCTAAGTCGATTCCCAACGAACCCGAAGGGATTACTTCGATTTCCTCAACTGCTTTGTCTCCCAATTTCATCACGGTTCCTTTTCCAAACGCTTTGTCCAATTTTTCTAAAGTCGTTTGTAAAGCTTTCAATTTGGCTTCTTTATCTGTGCTCATTATTTTATGTATAAACTTTAATTGGTAAAGGTACTAAAAATATTTGGTTTATTGAAATGCTAAAACAGGAATAATTCCCCTACCCTTTCATTAAATATTTTTTTGGAGTCGTGCCAAATTTCTTTTTAAAAGCTGCAATAAAATGGCTTGCGGTGCTATATCCGATTTTTATTCCCACTTCGTTTACATTATAAGCTCCACTATCTAGCAAACGACGAGCGTATTCCATTTTGTAATCAAACAAAAATCCATAGGCTGTGTCGCCATACAATTGCTTAAACCCTTGCTTTAACTTCTTGATATTTAGACCAACTTTATCTGCCAACTCTTGCAAAGTTGGCGGTTCGTGCATATTTTTTATCAAATAATCTTTTGCTTGTTGAATACGCATGGTTTCCTCTCCATCTGCTTTGAACGGACAGCTTTCGTCGTCGGTATCTTCGGGTTTATTGAACAGCAAACTCATCAATTCATACACCTTGGCTCTATGGTACAATTTCTTTACCGACGGATGCAAATTGAAATTCAAAATCTGATACAAAACCACCGACATCGACGGCGTAATAGGTTGTATCGCATAATGCTTTCTATCAATCGCACCTTTCGACAAAAACGGAATAAACTCTGCCTCGGTAGAAAACAACGCATGAAATTTATTGACCGAAATCGCAATAGAAATCAACCATGATTCTGGAGCTAATTGTGTATGTAACGATAGATTTTTCTGAGGATTGTAGAGAGTAAGATTGTTCTCCTCTGTCAATGGCATTTCATAAGCCCCTTTGTTGAACAAAAACACCGCTTTTCCCTTGAGCAAAAAGTGAAATTGTATAATCCCACTGTGGAATTCTCTTTCTATAACTTGTTGATTTTGTGAATTATTTACAAATCGCCAACAAATAAAATCGTCTTCTAATATAATATCTTGTATCGAACTCATAGCGTTATTTTTTTGCAATTTATATATAATTTTTTATTAATAAATTTAATTTAGATTATCTATAAATTTACTTTGTGAAAATCATATAACTTCCACAAATATAATAAGTTTTATCAAATAATCTATCATAATACCGGAAAAAATTTTTGAGAGACATTTATAGTCCTTTGAGCGTTATTTTTATCCAAAAATAGACTGTAATTTTGTACTGTTTTATTTGAAGTATTCACATTATGGAGTTTCATTACAAAGGAAAGCACAAACATTTTTACGCCGTTGGACTTAGTTATAAGAAAGCCGATGCCGAAACACGCGGAAAATTTAGCTTGTCTGAAGAGGCGAAAAACCATCTACTCGACGACGCAAAATTTGAAAGTATCGAATCAATGATTGCGATTTCTACCTGCAACCGTACGGAATTGTATGGTTTTGCCGAGCATCCTTTTCAGTTGATCAACTTGTTGTGCAAACACAGTAATGGTACGATTGAAGACTTTCAAAAAGTGGCGTATGTACACAAAAACAACGATGCTGTTTCTCATTTATTCAAGGTAGGAACAGGTATGGACAGCCAGATTTTAGGTGATTTTGAAATCATTGCTCAAGTAAAAAATGGCTTTTTGGCTGCTAAAGAAAAAGGACTAACCAACAATTACTTCGAGCGATTGGTCAATTCGGTGATTCAAGCCAGCAAACGTATCAAAAACGAAACAGAAATCAGCACAGGAGCTACTTCGGTTTCTTTTGCTTCGGTGCAATATATTTTGACCCATGTACCTAATATTCAAAAGAAAAACATCCTGCTTTTCGGTACTGGAAAAATCGGAAGAAACACTTGTGAAAACCTCGTAAAACACACCAAAAACAATCAAATTACTCTGATAAATCGCACCAAAGACAAGGCATTGAAAATTGCAGGAAAATTCAATTTGATTGTAAAGGATTATGCCGAATTACAAGCGGAAATTCAAAATACAGATGTACTCATTGTAGCTACGGGTGCTCAAAATCCTACTATTGACAAAGAGGTGTTTTCGCTGAAAAAACCTTTGCTAATTTTAGATTTATCTATTCCGAAAAATGTAAACGAAAATGTTGAGGAAATCGACGGAGTAGAATTGGTACATTTGGATAAATTGTCAAAAATCACCGACGATACATTAGAAAAACGCAAACAATATGTGCCACAAGCCATGGAAATCATCGAAGAAATAAAAGGTGAATTCATCTCGTGGACACAGGCAAGAAAATACGCTCCTACGATTCACGCTTTGAAATCGAAATTGGAAGAAATCAAACAAAACGAATTGAACTATCAACGTAAAAAAATTGATAATTTCCAGGAGGAACAAGCGGAAATCATTGCAAATAGAATCATTCAAAAAATCACGACACATTTCGCTAATCACCTGAAAGACAAAGAAACCGAAGTGGAAGAAAGCATCGAATGGATTGAAAAAGTTTTTCATTTGGAGTAGTTTATGAACCTCTCGCATTCCCATCTTGTCATCCTGAGCAAAGTCGAAGGAAAAAGAAGGGTGCTCGAAGAGTGGGCTGTGTAAAATTTAACCACATAGGACACAATAGAAACGATAGATGTAACATTGTGGTTATGTTTAGACGCTACACTTTATAAAGTAAACATAGGCTTTTGAAACAATCCACAAAATTAATCCTATCTCATTTCATACAGGAACCAAATTCCTATCCGTCTGATACGGGATCTAAATCTTATAATCTCTAATTGCCTTTCCGATTACTATCGTAAGGCTATAAATCAAAACAATGAAACTCATAAAAATAGGAACACGCGACAGTCAATTGGCATTATGGCAAGCCCATACCGTTGCCAACAAACTCAACGAAATAGGATACCAAACCGAAATAGTAGCTGTAAAATCTGACGGTGATATTCAGCTCGACAAACCTCTGTACGAATTAGGCATCACGGGTATTTTCACCAAAACCCTCGATGTAGCTATGTTGTCGGGCAAAGTGGATATTGCTGTTCACTCGATGAAAGATGTACCTACGGCATTGCCTCAAGGTATTGTACAAGCGGCGGTATTGAAAAGAGCCAATACGGTTGACTTGTTAATTCACAAAGGCAACACCGATTTTTTAAACACCGAAGCAACCATTGCTACGAGTTCATTGCGTAGAAAAGCTCAATGGTTGAATAAATATCCTCAGCACAGTATCGAAGATTTGAGAGGAAATGTCAATACACGCTTAAAAAAATTGGAAGAAAGCAACTGGGGCGGAGCTATTTTTGCCGCAGCTGGGTTGGAACGCATCGATTTGAAACCAGAAAATCATCTTTCGTTGAATTGGATGATTCCAGCACCTGCACAAGGAGCGATGATGGTGGTCGCTATGGCAGACGACACTTTTGTTTTAGAAGCTTTGTCACAACTCAACGATATTGAAACCGAAATCGCTACACATATCGAACGCCAATTTCTCCGCACATTAGAAGGTGGCTGTACCGCACCGATTGGAGCGTTAGCAACCTACAACGAAACAGATGACACCATCCGTTTGCAAGGCGTTTTACTATCTACAGACGGCAAACAACGATTTGACATTGACAAAACAGTTCCGATCAACGAATGGAAAAAATTGGGATATCAAGCTGCACAAGAAATACTATCAAAGGGCGGTGATGCACTGATGAAAGAATTGAGAAAGCAATTGAAAAAATAAAAATTTAAGAGCAGTGGTTGAGTTGTTTACCAACATTAAATCTATGTCATATATTCCCACAATACTTTCTACTAAAGAACTTACTATAGAGCAAACCGATTTTTTAGAAAAAATCGGTTTTTCTGTTACCTCTATCGATTTTATCACTACGAATTCTCTGAATTTCAAAATTCAACAAAAACCTACTTTACTTTTATTTACTTCACAAAATGCTGTAAAAAGTATATTAAATTCCATTTTTTTAGAAGAATTAAAACCTATTCCCGTGATTTGCGTTGGATTGAAAACAAAAAATCTTTTGGAAAAAGAAGGGTTTTATGTTCTCGCATATACTGATTATGCCGAACAATTGGCTTTAAAAATAATTGATAACTATTCAATTGAAAAAATTGCCTTTTTTGCGGGGAATATTCGTAGAAACACTTTACCTGATGCGATGAATTTACATCAAATTTCGTTCATAGAATATACTGTTTACGAAACCATTGAAACTTCACACATTATTGATTTTACCCCTGAAATTGTTTTGTTTTACAGTCCTTCGGGTGTTCGCAGTTATCTAAAAAACAACCAAATAAAAAACAGCAAAGCAATTTGCATAGGCACGACAACTGCTGAAGCATTACAAGAAATTACAGACAACATTTTTATTTCCGAAATACCAACCGTGGAAAGTGTTTTAGAAAAATGTAAGTCCATCTAAAGAGATTTTATCCATTTTTTTCTTATTTTAGAGGAAACTTTTTGCTTATGGAAATAGATAAATACACAATAAAAAATTGGTCGCAAGATGATCAACCAAGGGAAAAACTTCTGTACAAAGGCAAACAGAGTTTGTCTAATGCTGAACTATTGGCTATACTGATTGGTTCGGGTAGTAGGGAGGAAAATGCAGTAGAACTATGTAAACGCATCTTGCTAAAATACGACAATCAATTGCATCTGCTACAAAAACAGAGTTTGCAACAACTGCAAACATTCAAAGGTATAGGCGAAGCCAAAGCGATTACTATCATAGCCGCCTTGGAATTGGCAAATAGGCTAAAACTTTCCGAAACCAACGAATTGAAAAAAATCACTTGTAGCAACGATGGTTTTCTACTATTACACCCCTTGATTGCCGATCTGCCTCATGAAGAATTTTGGGTTTTATGCCTCAATAACAACAACAAAGTGGTACATAAATTTCAACTGAGTAAAGGCGGTCTTACTGCTACCATCGTAGATATACGCATGTTGTTTAAAACAGCTATTGAACACCTTGCCGTTGCCATTGTTTTGGCACACAATCATCCTTCGGGTTCCCTGCAACCGAGCCTACAAGACAAACAACTCACGGAAAAAATCCGTTTAGCAGGAAATCAATTAGAAATAAAACTTTTAGACCACCTCATCATCACTCAAAACGACTATTATAGCTTTGCCGACCATGGGGAATTGTAAAATAAAAAAACCGCCGATTTGGCGGTTTTTTCACTAATAAAATTAATCTACATTGTCATGTAAGAATGAATTATTGCTACGCAAAGTATCTGAGTTTCCTCCTACTGAATATCTTGAAACTTGCTCGTCTGCAAACAAATCTAAATCTACTCCCATTCTCTTGTATGCGGGTTCTTTTTCCAATTCATTGATTTGAGAGAAACTGTTTTTGAATTTATGATTAAATTCTTTCATCTTTTGTCTGCGTTCGTCAGCTCTGTTTTTCAAAACTTCTTCGATTGAATTATCGGTAGGATTTTGCTCACCTGCAAGCGACTGATAACTTGGCTGTACGGGAGCAGATGGCTCTGTGCGTACTTCAAATTTTATTTCGTCTTCTTGTAAGGGCTCTACTGTTTTCTTAGCTATTTGTGGCTCTTCTACTTCCAAAAAGTCATTTAGATCAAATACTACTCTTTCTGGAGACTGAGACTCAACTGCTTGTGGTACCTCTACCTCTGCTTTTGGCGTTTCTACCTCTTGCTCTTTTTCAAAGGCTTGTTGTTGCTCTTGAAGGTCAAAAGTAAAAGCTACTTCTTGCTGAACTGGTGTTGACACTTTTTCGATGACAAACTCTGGCTCGATTACTTCTATCATATTGATATCTGTAACTTTTGCAACTACAGGCTCTTCGATTGCATTTTCAGGCGAATGAGTAGCTTCGTTTAGATTGTGTACTATTCGCTCTTGATGCCGAAACGCATTGTTAGGATTCAACGGCTGATCTGGAGTTGGAGCTGCTGTTGGAGCAACTTGTGATTGCAAATCGATTTCTACTTTTTGGTTATTGTCCAATGGTAAAATTACTTTTGCTGACTCTCCTCCAATATTCATAATGTCTTTTTGTTGCTCTGCATTGAAACCAGTAGCAATTACCGTTACAGCAATACCTTCTCCCAATTCCAAATTTTCACCAATACCCATCAAGATATTTGCATTGTGGCCTGCTTCGTTTTGGATGTGGTCATTGATTTCTCCTACTTCGTCCATTGTAATTTCTGAATTTCCAGAAACAATCAACAACAATACATTTTTCGAACCACGGATTTTGTTATCGCTCAACAATGGAGAATCTAAAGCTGCAATTACTGCATCTTTTGCTCTGTTTTCTCCTTCTGCAATGGCAGATCCCATAATAGCTGTACCACTGTTTGAAAGTACTGAACGCACATCTTCCAAATCCACATTTACTGTATAGTGGTGCGTAATCAATTCTGCAATTCCTTTTGATGCAGTAGCCAATACCTCATCTGCTTTTGAAAAGCCTGATTTGAATCCAAGATTTCCATATACTTCTCTCAATTTGTTGTTGTTGATTACAATCAAAGAGTCCACATTTGCTCTAAGGTTTTCTACTCCTCTCAAGGCTTGTTCCAATCGTTTTTTTCCTTCAAATTGGAAAGGAATCGTTACGATACCTACCGTAAGGATCCCTCTTTCTTTTGCCAACTGAGCGATTACTGGAGCGGCTCCTGTACCTGTTCCACCACCCATACCGGCAGTGATAAACACCATTTTGGTATTTGTATCCAAAATGTTTTCGATTTCTTCGATGCTTTCCAATGCTGCTTGCTGACCAATTTCAGGATTTGCACCTGCTCCCAATCCTTCTGTAAGGCTGATACCCAACTGGATTTTTGTAGGTACAGGACTGTTTTGAAGTGCTTGATGGTCTGTGTTGCAAATTACGAAATCTACACCTTCAATTCCTTGACGAAACATATGATTTACGGCATTGCTACCTCCACCTCCTACTCCAATCACTTTGATTACTCTTGATTGATTTTTTGGTAGATCAAAAGTTATATTTTCCATAGTTTTTTAAATTTTATTTTAATAATCTTCTCCGCTATCTATAAAATTCTTGAATTTAGTAAAAAAGTTGTTGAACGATCTCATGACAACATTTTCTGTTTTTCCAAGATTTTGTTTTGTTGTTTTTTTATTGGTTTCTTGGGTTGGTTGTCCTTCGTCGATGACTTCCAAAGGTTTCAAATCTTCTTCAGGTTGATTTTTTTCAGCCCCTCTGATTTTGTTTTTTCTCAACATCATTTCACTTTCCATAGTCAGTCCTACTGATGTAGCATACAATGGTCGTGAAATTCTCTCTGCTGATTCTCCTGCCACATGCTCGTTTGGATAACCAATTCTCGTGTCGATTCCCGTGATGTATTCTACCAATTGTTTGATATGTTTCAATTCCGAACCACCTCCTGTCAATACGATACCTGCAATTAATTTTTTCTGTGGATTGTCGTATCCATATTGTCTGATTTGTTCGAATACCATTTCGATGATTTCTGTTACACGAGCGTTAATGATTTTCGAAAGGTTTTTCATAGAAATTTCCTTTGGATCATGTCCTCTCAACCCTGGAATGGAAATCACATCTTGATCTCTACATTCGCCTGGCCAAGCCGATCCAAATTTCACTTTCAACACTTCGGCATTTCTTTCAATAATGCTACAACCTTCTTTGATATCTTCTGTAATCACATTTCCTCCAAATGGAATCACATAAGTATGTCTAATAATTCCGTCTTTGAAAATTGCCAAATCTGTAGTTCCACCTCCGATATCAACCAAGGCTACTCCAGCTTCTTTTTCTTCTTCACTCAAAACGGCATTTGCAGACGCCAAAGGTTCGAGTGTCAATCCTGCCAATTCCAAACCTGCATCTTTTACACAACGCCCTGCATTGCGAATCGATGCCGACTGACCTACCACCACATGAAAATTTGCCTCCAATCTGCGACCGTACATACCGATTGGCTCTTTCACACCGATTTCGTCATCGATTTTGAATTCTTGTGGCAAAACATGTATAATTTCTTCACCAGGCAACATACCTAATTTTTTCACCTGATTGATTAGCAATTCGATATCTTCTTCCGAAATCACACTATCAGGGTCTTGTCTGATGATGTATTCGCTGTGCTGCATACTGCGAATGTGCTGTCCTGCAATACCTACCACCACTTCGTTGATCTTTATTCCGCTTTCTTGCTCAGCTTCTTCAACAGCTTTCTGAATAGATTGAATCGTTTTGGTGATATTGTGAACTACTCCTCTCTGTACACCGTCGCTTTTGGCGTTACCCAGACCGAGTATTTCCAGTTTTCCATATTCGTTTTTCTTTCCCACCATTGCAACAATCTTGGTGGTACCGATATCTAATCCTACTGCGATATTTTCTCTATTCATCTTTGGTATGTTTTGCACAAATTACTTGTTCTGTAAATCTTAAATTGACATTTTTATAGGTTTGTATCAACGAGTCCTGCTGGGCATGATGTACAAACGCTTTATAGTTTTGTATTTTTTTATCTATCTCTTTGAGTTTTCCAAATTCGATAGAATAATCATAATCCCTTACACCGAGTTGCACACTATTGTCTGCCAAAATGTGTATCTCGGTAAGAGTATTTTTCAAAAATTCATCTTGTCTCGCTTTCTCCAAAAGTACACAAAGCGAGTCTTTGATGTTTGTGTTTACATTGCCAAAAACTATGGGCAAATGTGCACTGAACTCTTGCGACAAAGACATTCTATTTCCCTTATCATCAATATAGTACGAAGTGATAGGGGTTACTACCCTCGCGATGGCTGTCTTCTGTTTTACCTCGGCACATAACACACCTTTTGGAGATAAATACACCTGTGCATCTTCTATCATTTCATGCGTTCGCAGTACTTGCTCTAAAGTAGCCAAATTTACATCTTCTATTTTAACATTTGACCCTCTCGGCAAATTTTGTTTCAACAAGTTATCAACCATATTTTCGCTGATAAAATGATTCTTTTCCGAGGTAAATTTTACCTGAATTTTATTAATCTTTTTGGTTTCAAATCTATGTTGAGCAAAAAAGTATATCCCAAATAAGGCTATGATGGCAAGAAAAATCCATACATAAATCCATCGGTATAAATGCTTCATTTTTGTTTTACTTTTTTAGCGATTTCTTCTACCATTTCACCTATATCTCCTGCTCCAATGGTTACCAACACATCAAAGTCCTTGCTTTCTATATATGAAAAAATTTCGTCTTTTTGTACTAATTTTTTGTTAGGATTTTTTATTTTTCCCAACAATACGCTTGATGTGACTCCCTCTATTGGCAATTCTCTTGCAGGATAAATTTCCATCAAGCCTATTTCGTCAAACGATGACAAACTTTCTGCAAATCCGTCCATAAAATCTCTGGTACGAGAAAATAAATGCGGTTGAAAAATTGCCAATACTTTTTTATCTCCATACAATTGTTTTACCGCTTGAGACACGGCATTGATTTCCGTAGGGTGATGGGCATAATCATCGATATAAACTTTATTGTCTTCTTTTACCTTGTACGAAAATCTCCTTCTTACACCTGTAAATGTTGCCAATGACTTTTTGATTTGCTCTGCCGACAATCCGTATTTATGAGCCATTGCAAAAGCCAATGTTGCATTGAGAATGTTGTGATTTCCTGGCATCAAAAGTGATACATTTTCAATCAATAGATTTGGATATTGAATATCAAAAACAATCGCTCCTTCTACCACTCTTACATTTTTTATCTGTATATCGGCTTGGTCGGAAAATCCTACTTTCACACCTGCTTTCAACTGAGTATTTTCTGCTACAAACAAGTTTTCTGTATCTGTGATTTTATCTGCGAAATCTTGAAAAGTAGATTTGATTGCATCGGTTGTATGATAAATATCCAAATGGTCTGCATCGGTAGAAATCACACAGGCAATATTGGGATGTAAATGCATAAACGAACGGTCAAATTCGTCTGCTTCGACTACCGTAATTTCAGTTCCTTTGCCGATGAGATTAGTTTGATAGTTTTCCAACACTCCGCCCAAAAACGCAGTAACTTCCGTCTGATTGTCGTACATTATATGAGCCAACATACTCGAAGTGGTCGTTTTTCCATGCGTACCAGCAACAGCCAAACTAAACGATTGTGCGGTAATCATTCCCAACACCTCAGCTCTCTTTTTGATTGTGAAACCATTTTGTTGGAAAAAATTCCATTGTTGATGATCTTTTGGAATCGCTGGGGTAATGACAATCAGCGTTTCTTCTTTGTTTAAAAATTCGTCAGCTATACTTTCTAAAGTATCTTTGAATGTAATAGAAATGCCTTCCTGTTGCAATTCGTTGGTCAAATGTGTAGGCGTTTTGTCATAACCCGAAACATTTTTGCCCAATTGCATAAAGTATCGAGCAATGGCACTCATACCAATACCACCGATTCCTATGAAAAATACATTTTTTACTTGTTGTAGGTTCATTTTTATTAATTTGAGAATGTGATAATTTGGAAATGTGGAAACTCCTTTAGAGTAAATTTATTTAACTATCATATTAAGTCATCTTGACTTTTTTTCTCACGCAGATTTCACAGATAATCACAGATTTTTTCTGAAATGATTTAAGAAAAATTCATTTAAAAACGATTAAACCTACGGTTTAAAGCAGTTTACCGCAGATTTTGTTTTTTTGATAAATCAAAAAAAAACATCAACGAAAATAAAATTAACAGAAAAAATTATAAAAATCTATCTTCATCAGCGTGAAATAAAACTAAAATTTAAAAGCCGAGATAACTTTTTATTTAAATTTTAAACAAAAACATAATTCACTGTTTTTTTTTATATAATCTATAATTACATTTATTATTGTTCGACTCTCCGAGTCGTATTTTGAGTGATCTATACTCCCCCCAAGTTTACACTTGTGGTTACGCATAGTTCGACACTCCGTGTCAGTTTCGGCAAAGCAACTTGTAGAGTTGAACAATGTATAACCCAATGCGTCAGCTTTGGGAAAATAACACAAACCTCTACACTCCGTACGGAGTACGGTACAAAAATAAATATTAATAGTCCAAATTCCCTCTTTGGGGATTAAGGTATTAGGTTCTTCACAATCTCCACTATATCTTTTGTGGCATTGGGCAACGAGAGTTTTTTTAAATTTTGAGAAATTTCTCTTGCTCGTTTCTCCTGTACCAATTGCAAAATCACTGTTTCAAACTTAGCATCTACTTCCGATTCTTTCAGCATTTCTGCTCCGCCGTGTTTTACTACACTCATCGCATTTTTGGTTTGATGGTCTTCGGCTACATTGGGCGATGGAATAAACAATACGGGTTTTCCCACAATTGCCAATTCCGAAACCGACGAAGCTTCCCGCTCTCGATACTATCACATCGGCTGCTGCGTATAGCAAATCCATGCGTTCGATAAAATCAAAAACCTGTATACCCTCTTCTTGATTGTATTTCCCATATTCTTGATGATACAATTTCCCGCATTGCCAAAGTACTTGAAAACCGTTTTGCTTGAAAAATTGCAATTTACTTTCTATCAACTGATTGATTTTTCTTGCACCCAAACTTCCACCTAAAACCACTATCGTTTTTTTCGATGGGTCTAATTGATAAAAAGATTGAGCTTCGTTTCTCAATTCGCTTACATTCAACAAGTCTTCTCGTATGGGATTTCCTGTTTTGTGCAATTTATGCTTTGGGAAAAATCTCTCCATTTCATCATAAGCCACACAAATCGCCTTTGCCTGCGCCAATGCTTTGTTGGTAATCCCCGGATAAGAATTTTGCTCTTGAATTACAGTTGGAATTCCCATAGAAGCTGCCACTTTTACCACAGAACCACTGGCAAATCCGCCTGTACCAATCACCACATCGGGGCGAAACTTTTTGATGATTCTCATAGATTTCCACAAACTCGACATCAATTTGAAAGGAAATTGCAAATTCTTTAACGACAAGGAACGCTGAATACCCGATATCCACAATCCCTCGATGGGATACCCTGCTGCAGGTACTTTTTGCATTTCCATTTTATCTTGAGCTCCAATAAATAATATTTCACAGTCTGGATTTTGCTTTTTCAATTCGTTTGCAATGGCAATCGCTGGATAAATATGCCCTCCAGTACCTCCACCGCTTATAATATATCTTGGTTGTTTCATGACTTAGTTCGTATTAATGCTTAATTCACCACCGCTGACATAGGATTGTCCTCTGGTACATTGTGATAATTGGTCTCTTCAACTTTTTTATTTGTTGATTTCTTTTCTTTTTTGATTTTTTTCGCTTTCAATTCATGATTTTCTCTCGAAACCGACAAAACCAATCCCAAAGAAATACAAGTAATCCAAATAAAAGAACCTCCTGCACTAACCAACGGCAACGGTTGCCCTGTTGTAGGTAACAATTCTACTGCAACTCCCGAATTGATAAAGGTTTGTACTATGGTAAAAAATCCAATTCCAAAAACCATCATCTTACTAAAAATTTTGTCTGTCCGCGTGGCTATAATGCATATTCGCACAAAAACTCCAATATATGTGAGCAAAAGGATGATTCCTGTTACGACCCCATATTCTTCTACAATAATGGCATAAACAAAATCGGATGAGGCTTGAGGCAATAAATTTTTAAAAGTACTCTTTCCAGGTCCTAATCCAAACCACTCTCCTTGTGCGATGGCAATTTTCGCATTGTCCACCTGATAAGTATCTTTGTCTGGCGAACTCGAACCAAATCGATCGATACGAGAAACCCAGGTTTTAAATCGAGAAGGAGCTATGTCGGGAAAAGCTTTGATTAATCCAAAACCTAAAATCCCAAAAATCAATCCTACTCCTGCAATTTTGATAAAATCTTTTCTTGGAAATCCTCCTACCAACAATACAATCATGCAAATCAAAATCATCATCAAAGCTGTGGATAAGTTGTCATTTCCTACCAATCCAGCTACTACAAACAGAGGAATTCCTATGACAGAATATTTTACTTTCTTTGACAAATTGGGTTTGTTTTGACTCCAACTCACATACCAAGCTGCATATAATATCAGTGACAAAATCCCCAATGATGAGGGTTGAAAAGATACTCCAATCACAGGTACTTTGACCCATCTACTAGCATCTGCTCCACCTATCACTATATTTTGCATGCGTGCAACTAAAATCAAAAACAAAGATACAATCCAACTCACAGGTGCTACATACCACATCCATTTCGACTTCATGCGATGCACTCCCCAAATGATTGCCAAACCAAAGAGCAAATGCACAAAATGTTTGAACAAAATCGATTCGGTAGAACCAGGATTGTTGATGGTATATATATGATGAGAAGCTGTACTATAACTCAAAAACAATGAGAGTATCATCAAAACAAAGATGCCTACCCATAGCTTTATATCTCCTCTAAATATTCTTGATATATTCATTTTTTTTTTGTGGAATTACATGCCCAAAACTTCTTCTTTAAACTGTCTTCCTCTGTCTTCGTAATTTTCAAATAAATCAAAACTTGCACATGCTGGCGACAACAATACTGTATCTCCTTCCGTTGCCAATTGTCTTGATTTTACTACTGCATCTTTCATATTATTGGTTTCTACCAGCACAGGCACTACAGACTGAAATGCATTTTTGATTTTTTTATTGTCTGTACCCAAACAAACGATGGCTTTTACTTTTTGTTTTACGAAATTCATCAATTCGTCGTAGTCATTTCCTTTGTCCACACCACCTACAATCCACACAATTGGAGTTTTTACACTTTCCAATGCAAAATACGCAGCATTTACATTTGTAGCTTTCGAATCGTTGATGTATTGTACTTTTTCAATTTTAGCCACTTTTTCCAAACGATGCTCTACTCCTTCAAAACGGCACAAACTGTCTTTAATGGTTTGCTTTCTGATGTTTTTCATTTGGGCAATCAATGCTACAGACATAGCATTTTTTACATTATGACTTCCTTTGATAGACAATTCTTCTACTGCGATTGTGTTTTTTATTCCTTCCATTTGTATGATGATGTTTTGGTTTTCTAAATAGGCTCCGTTTCCGGTAAATGTTTTTGTAATTGAAAAAGGTACTTTTTGGGCTTTGATTTCATTTTGATTCATCCAATTTTCTATGGCTTCGTCATCTGCATCATAAATCAAAAAGTCTTCTTCGGTTTGATTTTTTGTAATTCTAAATTTTGCTTCTATATAATTTTCATACTTGTAATCGTATCGGTCTAGGTGATCGGGACTAATATTGGTAATCACAGCAATATGTGGTCTAAAACTAGTGATTCCATCTAATTGAAAACTACTCAATTCCAATACATAGTTTTTTGCTGATTGATTGGCAACCAACTGAGCAAAACTGAATCCGATATTTCCTCCTACTTCGACATCTAACCCCAATTCTTTCAACACATAAAAAGCCAGACTTGTAGTAGTCGTTTTACCGTTGCTTCCTGTAATTGCAATGATTTCGCTGTCGGTATATCGATACGCAAATTCTATTTCGGAAATGATTTCAATTCCCTTTTCTTTCGCTTGTTGAATCAATGCAACCTTATCGGGAATACCAGGACTTTTCACAATGCAATCGGCTTGAAGAATACGCGCTTCCGTATGTTGCAATTCTTCCCATTCTATAGTGTACTGATTAAGGATTTCTTGGTACTTTGGTGCGATTTTCCCCTTGTCTGAAAGAAAGACTTCCCAGCCTTGTTTCTTGCCAAGTATTGCTGTACCTACGCCGCTTTCGCCTCCTCCAAGTATGATTAATTTTTTCATTCTATTTTTCTACAATTTTCCAATGTCCTGTTTTATCACTGCCAATTCTTTCTAAAACACCTTCTTCTTTTAGTTTTTTTAATCCTTCTATTAATTGTTCGAATACTTAAATTCAACGACTCGCCTAATTGTTGTATTGTAATATTTTGATTTTCTTGAATCAATAATAATAAAGAATCGTTTTCTAAATTTACAGTGCCACTTTCTGAATTTACAAGGTCATAACGAATATGCATCTCTCGATTTCTCAATAAAAAATTTTCTCCTAATAGTAAATTCGATAAAAAACGAATGAGAAACTTTTCTATTTTGTAAATTCCCTGAGAAATATCCTCATAATTTACTCTAACCAACGAATTACGAAAATACCATGAATGGATTCATTTTATCTCAATTTCAATGAAATCACACAAAAAATTGCCAATAAAATTCCTACAATCCAAAAACGAGTAACAATTTTACTTTCCTGATATCCTTTTTTCTGATAATGATGATGCAATGGAGCCATCAAAAAGATGCGTCGCCCCTCACCATATTTTTTCCTCGTATATTTGAAATAGGAAGTTTGTATAATTACTGATAAATTTTCCATAACAAAAATTCCGCAAAGTACTGGCAAAATCAACTCTTTGCGAACCGCAATTGCCAAAACTGCAATGATAGCTCCGATAGTCAAACTTCCTGTATCGCCCATAAACACCTGAGCTGGGAAAGTATTGTACCACAAAAAGCCTATCAAAGCTCCAGCAAAGGCGGATATAAACACCGTCATTTCTCCTGCATTGGGAATAAACATAATGTCTAAGTAGTTTGAGAAAATAAAATTTCCCGATACAAAGGCAAAAATCCCCAAAGTCAAAACAATGATTGCACTACTTCCTGCCGCCAATCCGTCAATTCCATCGGTCAAATTGGCTCCATTGGAAACCGCCGTAATAATAAAAACAACCGCTGGAATAAAAATCACCCAAACATAATCTTGGTATCCTTCGCCTATCCACGAAAGGAAAAATCCATAATCAAATTCGTTGTTTTTGAAAAATGGAATGGTCGTCGCTGTAGATTTCACATCAAATCGGCTAATTGTTCCGTCTATCAAGGCATTTGGTGTTTCTTTAATCGTAATATCTGGGTGAAAATAAAACATCGCTCCTACTATCAACCCCAATCCCACTTGACCAATAACCTTAAACCTACCTTTCAATCCTTCTTTGTCTTTTTTGAACACTTTGATATAATCGTCCAAAAATCCAATTGTTCCCATCCAAACGGTGGTAATCAGTAATATGATGATGTAAATATTATCAACTTTTGACATCAGTAACACAGGAATCAATGTTGCCAAAATAATGATAATTCCTCCCATTGTTGGCGTACCTGCTTTTTCGTTTTGTCCTTGCAATCCCAAATCGCGAATGGTCTCGCCTATTTGCAATTTCCTTAAATAATTGATGATACGTTTTCCGAAAATCGTTGATAACAACAAGGCTAAAATAAACGCTACACCCGAACGGAAAGTAAGATACTGAAACAATCTTGCTCCAATCAAATCGTATTCTCTTCCTAAAAAATTAAATAAATAATATAACATTTTTATTTTATGCGTTTTTATTTTATTAGACTTTTATCTTTCATATGTTTTTACTTCAAGAGTGTCTATTTCCAATCGTACTTTTAACCATTTCTCTATATTTTCTTTTTCTTTCTTTTTTATTTCATCTTTTACGTTCTCTTTCCATTGAAAACGAAATACTGGGATAGTATCTGTTTTATCAAACGTACTTCTCAACTCATTTGCAAAAGATACGGAAGCAATCCAATCGTTTCTTGTGGAAATTTCTTTTACTATTTGTTCAAATTTGGTTGCTTCTTTTGTATATTTATTTAAGTTTTCCAATCGCTCTTGTAATAGTTTTATTTGCCCTTGTGTTGTAACAAGTTGTTCTTTACTTGTATTGTATAGTTCTGTTACATAAACACTTTGATCTTGTAAATTTTGATTACCACTTAAAATTCGTAATTCTGTATTTTTCAAATAATTGTATTTTTGTTTTTGAAGATTCCAACTTTTTTCGATTTCAGGAGAAATAAAAACGTCTCCAAAAAAAACTAATTCTATATAAGATTTTCCTTTATTATAATCTATTTTAGAAAAGTCTTTTAAAAAATATCCTTTTCCATCAAATTGATAAGTTGTAATAGTGTTGTCTATAAATAAATTGGCGTCTGATATAAATTTTGATTCTTTCCATACTCCATAAAAGGTATATCCTGCTGGAACAATCATCAAGGTTGAACAAAAGTAAATGATTTTAGAGATTTTTTTTCTTCTTGACGAATTGGCATAAACAACCATAGGTACTTTTATAAAACGTAGTATTATAAAGGTTGCTAATGCTATGAAAAATGTATTTATAAAAAACAAATATAAGGCACTAAAAGCAAATTTAAAATCTGCTTTCGACAAGAAAAAACCTACCGTACATAGAGGAGGCATCAAGGCCGTTGCTATAGCTACACCAAAAATCACACTAGCCATAGTTCCTCTCTTGGCTCTTGCGATTACTAAAGCCAAACCTCCAAAAAAAGCAATCAAAACATCACGAATATCTGGTGATGTACGTGCTAAAAGTTCTGAAGATGTATTGGACAATGGAAAAAGATAAAAAAACACAAATGCTGAGAAAACACTCAAAGAAACCATAATAGCAAAGTTTTTCATAGCCTTCCTTAACAAATCCAAGTCATTCATGGCTAATGAGAGTGCTATTCCTAAAATAGGTCCCATCAAAGGAGAAATAAGCATCGCCCCTATAATTACAGCAGGAGAATTTGCATTCAATCCTAAAGACGCGATCACTATTGCACATATCAAAATCCATGATGTATGCCCTTTGAGATATATGTCTGATTTAATGCTTTCTATTGTGGCATTTTTATCCGTTCCGTCTTGAATATTCATTAATTCAAATAAAAAATCTTTTATCTGAATAAAGAGTGTTTTAGTATTTTGAGCCATAATTTAATTTTTATCTTTCTTTGTTTAAATACTATAAATCATTTTTTTTTTATTTTGTTTCAATGATGATGAATTTGTCGTGCTTTTTCTTTTTGCTGGATTGCTCCATTTTTTCTTTTAAGTTTATGTTAAACTGAACTGTGTGCTTATTAATTTGTTTAAAGTTTGGATGTTTTCCTTTTATTGACTTTATTTCATTTTCAAACACAAACTTTGTGTTCAATTGAATATCAAAAGCTTCAAGCATTGAAGAGGCTATTTGGGCTCCAAAATCATCCTCTTTTTTCTTTGTTTTGTTTTTGGACTTTTGTTTTGTTTGATTATCGTCTCTTAGCAACTCTTCAAGATTAATAATCAATTTTTTATCACTCCATTCTATAGATGATTGATTTAGAGAAGAAAGTAATTTTTCTTCTTTTTTTTGAGATTTTTCTATTTTCTTCCAATCTTCATTGCTCAATCGCTCCAACCGAATTCCAAAGCCTATTTTTTTCTCATCTTTATATATTCCTTTTACGAAAGTTCGTTTTGCAATTTCTTCGGAATCTGGCGGTATAACTTCCCCTTCCACTTTATTCATATCATAAACACTTGTCCACTCCTTCGGAAATTTTGATTTTACTGAATCTTTCGATACTAAATTCCCTTCAGAGTCTTCTTTAACCTCAACTTCTAATGTTACAGTAGAAGTTTCATCTTTATGAAAAACATATTCTGCATTTACCGTACAAGATTGTAAGAAACCTATCAATACAAACAACAATATTACAATTCTTTTCACTTTATTTACTTTCATTTTCTTCTTTATTATCCATTACTTTTCAACAATTCTTTTCGTTTCTTTGGCAGCGTATTTACCACCAACCAATAGGAATCTGAAATCCACTCTTTTAACATTTCCTCCGACAAATTCCCTTCTACGCGTACGCTGTTCCAATGTTTTTTGTTCATGTGATACCCAGGAGAAACCTCGCTGTATCGCTCTCTGAGTTCGATTGCCTTTTCGGGATTGCATTTCAGATTCATAAATTCATAATTTTTGGTGCTTACCAAACAAAATATTTTATCGCATACGGTAAAAACCAATATATCATCATCAAAAGGCATCTTTTCTCCTGCCTCTGGAAATGACAAACAAAAATCTCGTAACTGTTCTATGTTCATTTTAAAGAGAAAATATTTTGTTATTTTACCATTATATTTACATCACAATTTGATTTTGATATGTCTCATTGTGGTAAAAATGCATTTTAATTGTGTTTTCACTTATTCTTTGGATTATTCCTTCTTTTTTAGTTCTAAAACCGACTTTGCGTTAATTCCACTCACTACTTTTTTGCCTGTTTTAGCTTCTAATTCTTTTCTTGCACCACCTACTATTTCTCCGCCTTGTTGTGCCACTATGGCGTTTTCTTCAAATGTTTTTGACTGGGTAGCCTGAGAAATATCTTTGGTCGAAGCCCTTAGCCAACATATTTAAAATCAATTCTGTATTAGTCATATTATCACGCAAATTCTCTTTCTTTAAACCTTTGAGAATTTTGTATTCCTTAGTAGTTTTGCCACTCTATGCTTTGGTAATAATATCTGTAAGTATAGCAAATTTTTCCCTTCTTTTACACCTCTATTTTTCCATTCTTTGGTCAGTTTTTTGCGAATTTCAATACTTTTTAATCGTTGGTTAATCCAATTTTCGGAATAACCTAATTTCAGATATTGTTCCAATGCCCTATCTATCTAAATTTCAGAGTCTTGCATTTCATCTATTCGCTCACTGACTACTTGTGCTAACCATAATTTAAAAGGTTCCGCTTTTTTGGAAGGAATCGACTGAATCAATCGTAAAATCTGCTCATTATCAGCTACATCTGTTTTATAATATTTCCCATCCGAAGATTGCATTTTCAGTTGTCCGATTTTTTTCGGACAACTCACTTCCTTCTTTTTTCAATTTGGTTTTTAAATCACTCCAATACTTTCTTGGACGATCAGTTCCCATTAAAACTTTAATCACATCAATAATAGAAACATACTATTTTTCTTGTTCTCCGTCCCAATGGGTGCGAACTTGTTTTTGTTCAAATAATTGTATTTTGTTTGTCTTCATAGTTTATCGGTTTTAGGTTTTTATATACAACGCAATTTGTCAGTTTCGTGGAAAAAAATGGCGTTTTTTCCATATCACTATCTTCGTGGCAAAAAATCGCTTTTTTTTGCCACATTATTTTTCTCGTGGCAAAAAATCGCTTTTTTTTGCCGTATCATTGTTCTCCCATCAAAACTTTTATCAAATTTAGATTCAAATAATAGTTCTGTTTTCCGACTTTTACTTTTTCCAACAATCCCAACTCCACAATTGCATCTAAATAATTTGATGCTGTTCTTCTTGCTACCTGTAAATCTTCTTGTAAAAATTCTATTTTAGTATATGGATTTTTAAACAAATTATTCAATAAATCCTGACTATAAATCTTTGGCAATGATCTTCTTAATCGCAACTTATATTCACTCATTGTTTGTTTGATTTTCATTATCAAATCAATGGTTTGTAATGATGTAACCTCAACTCCTTTTAATAAATATAAAATCATCGATTCCCAATCATCTTTATCCCTTACATTTTGCAATACTTGGTAATATTGTGCTTTATTTTGAATGATATATCGACTTAAATACAGCACTGGCAAATCCAACAACCCTTGTAAAACCAAATATAAAATATTGATAATACGACCTGTACGACCATTTCCATCGTAAAATGGGTGAATACTTTCAAATTGATAATGAATGATTGCCATTTTTACCAAAGGGTCGTAGTTTGAAAAATCATCATCATTGATGAACTTTTCTAAATTTGCCATCAATCGCAATACTTCTTCACTATCTTGTGGTGGTACATATATAGTTTCTCCTAATGAATTGACCAATTTTGTTCCCGCTTGTTTTCTAAATCCTGCATTGTTCTGTTCCAAAATTTGCTGAACTGCAATAATGTGCTTATTCAACAACATTTTTTCATTACGAACTATTTCAAAACCAAAACGCAAACTTCGAGCGTAATTATACACTTCTTTTGAAGCCGGATTTTTGGTTTCTATCAATATATTTTCTTTAAACAAATCATCGTGAGTTGTTACAATATTCTCAATTTCACTACTATCTTTTGCCTCTTGGAGCGTTAAAGTATTTATCAATATTTGTTCGTTTGGAATTGTCTTCACAACTCCTTTTAACTCTGCTAATCGTCTGTGAGACATATTCAACTGCTTAAATACTGCGATGGTTTCTATCTCTTTATTAGGCGGTAAATAAGGTAATGTCTTCATAGTTTATCGGTTTTAGGTTTATTCAAAAACAACCTTTACCTCCTCCATATCATCAAAATGGGTGCGAACACCTTTTACTTCTTGATAGGTTTCGTGTCCTTTGCCGGCAATGAGGATAATATCGCCTGATTGGGCAAACTGACACGCGGTTTTTATTGCCTGACGGCGGTCGGTTATGGTAACAAACTTTTTGTAATGCTCTGCCGAAACCCCTGCTTCCATTTCTTCCAAAATCGTTTGTGGGTCTTCGTCTCGCGGATTATCCGAAGTGAAAATCACTCGTGTACTTTCCTTGGTTGAAATGTCCGCCATAATCGGACGCTTGGTTTTATCGCGATTGCCTCCGCAACCTACCACCGTGATGAGTTGTTCGTTTTTGGTGCGTATGTTGTTGATGGTGTCTAACACATTTTGCAAGGCGTCGGGTGTGTGGGCATAATCCACAATCGCGGTGATTTTGTCTTTCGATACAAAATACTGAAATCGTCCGCCCACCGACTGCAACGTACTCAATGCGGTTAGGTTCTGCATTTTTTCGATTCCGAGCAAATCGGCAACGGCATAAACCGCCAACAGATTATAAGCGTTGAACTGCCCAATGAGGTTTGTCCAAACTTCCTGTCCGTCTATTTTTACCACCAATCCTGAAAACTGATTTTCCAAAATCTGCAAACGATAATCTGCCATTGTTTTTAGTGCATAGGCTTTCTTTTGGGCTTTGGTGTTTTGAAGCATCACACTGCCGTTTTTGTCATCAACATTTGTTAGGGCAAAAGCCGTTTTGGGCAATTGGTCAAAAAATTTCTTTTTGGCATCACGGTAATTAGCAAAGGTTTGGTGATAGTCCAAATGGTCGTGTGTGAGGTTCGTAAACACGCCCCCTGCAAAGTGCAATCCTTCGATGCGTCGTTGCTCCACGCCGTGCGAACTTACTTCCATAAAGCAATATTCGCAACCTACATCTACCATCATTTTCAGATATTTATTCAATGTAAGAATATCAGGTGTGGTGTTTATCGTGTCGAATTTTTCATCATCAACATAAATAGCAATAGTAGAAATCAGTCCGACTTTGTGTCCTGATTTTCTGAACAATTGATACAGCAAACTCGTGGTAGTGGTCTTTCCGTTGGTTCCTGTAATACCTACTAATTTGAGTTTTTCGGAAGGATTTCCGTAGAAATTGGAAGCCATCGTTGCCAAAGCCGAAACGCTATCCTTTACTTTTATGTAAACGATTTCCGAAATAGTTTCTTGCGGAATTTCCTCGCAAACGATGACTTTCGCTCCTTTTTCGATTGCTTTTTTGATGAATTGATGCCCATCCGATGCGGCGCCTTTTATAGCAATGAATACATCGCCTTGCTGTATTGACCGTGAGTCTTGTACCAAGTTACCTACTTCGGTATTGACTTCCCCCAAAAGGGAAATGATTTCTATGTTTTGTAATATATCTTTTAGGTTCATAGTTTTGTTTTCAATCAGTAATATCCTTTCTTAATTTCATACATCTTCGAATACCGTCTATTTCTTCCTCGCTACCAATCGAATTACGGCTCCTTTTCCGTTATGGAGTAGCCCCTCATTCAGCTCTATTTCAAGTTCTTCGAAATAGAGTAACTCAAAATCTGAAAAATCTGCTTTTAGCTCTTCGATAGAAAACAACGAGGCTTCATCAGCAGGGCCTCCCACTTTGGGATTTTTCTCGCGGTAAGGCAAATGTTTTTTGGAAAATGCCTCGAAAATCACCAGTCCATTGGCTGGTAAGAGCTTTGCGAGTTGTTTGTGATAATCAGATTTTATTTTTGCTGGGAAGTGGGCGTAAATCAGTGCCACCACATCAAAATTATGGTTGGAAAAATCCAAATTAGGCAATTCGCCTACTCTATAATCAATGTTTACCCCTACTTCGTTCGCCAACTGAAGTGCCTTTTTTCGTCCTTCCTCGCTGATGTCAAAAGCCGTAACATTCCACCCTTTTTTGGCGGCATATACGGCATTTCTACCTTCGCCTTCGGCAGCAAAGAGAATGTTTTGAGCGGGAAGCTGATCCAGCTGTTCTTTCAAAAATACATTGGGCAACTTGCCATATACATATTCTTTATTTTGGAAATTATGATTCCACTTATCTATCCAATTTTGGTTGTTGTTCATAATGTTGTTACTAAGAGTTGATATTAAAACTTTAATCTCAAAATTTCGCCAGGTAATCCGTCAAAATCTTTGTATTCTTGGTGTTCAAAACCGTTGTTGGTCAATATCTTTCTTGATGGAATATTTTTAGGGTCAATAATTGCAAAAAGTTCATATATTTGAGAATGATTTTTGGCAAAGTCCACCAACTGAGCTGTCACTTTTCCTGCAATGCCTTTGCCCCACAACTCGGGTAAAATCATATAACCCAATTCCGCTTCTTTGCTTTCTGATTTTTCAATTTCCAATTTCGCAAGTCCAATAAAAGAATGGTTTTCTGCATTAATGATTTTAAAAATACCAAAATCGGGATGTATTGTATTTTTTATCAATTCCTTTGCAAAATCACTTTTCGCCTCCTCTAACGGAATCGCTCTTTCGGTAATCATCGCCATTACCTGCTCATCACCGACCAATCGGTAATAATCTTCGAAATCTGTTGCTGTAAATTTATTTAAAATAAAATTCATAGTTTTTGATTTTTTACTTTATAAATTCGCTCCCTCTGTTGCCATTTCCACCAACTTACCCAATGTATTAAAATTACGCGTGGTAGCAATGATTTTTAGTTTCTTTTCCAAAAAATTGTTACTGAGTTTGGTGCGACTGGCATCTTTGGGTAAATACATATACATCGCTCGGGGTGTGAAATCGAATTTTTCTTCTCCGAAATCTTGCGTTTTGAGTTCGTTTGCCAATGATTGCGATAGCTCATCGTTAAAAAGGGTAAAGAAAACACGCTTAATATCGTGGTTTTCCGTAAACGGATTTTCGCTCAAGACCTGTTTGATTTCCTCAGCGGTTTTCACCATTACAGGGAGTTCTGCCCCAATGTTTTCCTTGATGAGTTCGTGTACTTTCCCACTCACTTCCATAGGGGAAAGCTCCGTTTGTAATACAATATTCCCGCTTTGGATATAGGTTTTTACATTCACAAAGCCGCCTTTTTCTAAAATTTCTTTCAGAAAAGCCATACTCGGAATTTTGTTTTTCCCTGTGGGCGTTACGCCTCTGAGCAATACAATGTATGTTCTCATTTTCTTTCCAATAATTCAGCCATCCATTTGAGGTATTGAATCGCTAATGATTGTTGCGTGGCGATGAGATTGTAAACCAAACCTTCACTCAACACGCCGTGCGGTATTTCTTTAGGAATTTCTCCACGATTACTCGCCTCAAAATCTACTTTCCATTGTTCACTGAAATAATAATTCTCTAATTGATTTATTTCAGGTTGCAAAGCTTTCCATTCTTCTAATAAACTTTCCGCTTTTTGAAGAAACTCCTCAGCTTTTTAGAGAATCTCTTCCTTTTGCTGAATGTTTTGTATTTGTTTTTCAGTCATATTATTGGCTTTAAACTAAAGATTTTAATTAAATAACCAATCCTGCAAATTCATCATTAATCATTAACAATTGAAATTCTATCCCAATGTCAAAACCATCTGGTCGCCTTTTTTGATTTCGTGTCCTGATGGCAACGACTGTTGTTTTACTTTTCCTTTGCCAATGATTTGCGTTTTTACTCCCAAATTTTCCAACAATGGCAAGGCATCCATTACTTGCATACCCACCACATTTGGAACGATTCCGTTCATTTTTCGCACATTGGTATAATAGGTTTCGTAATCTTTTTTAGTGTTTTTCAGTGGTTCGTCTATGTTTTTGATTTCTTTCAAAGACGGCACATCTGTAAAAATCTTTTGTGCAATGCGTTTAAACACTGGGCCTGCCACATCTCCTCCATAATAACTATGTTGTGTAGGTCTGTGAATCACTACGATACACGAATATTTTGGATTTTCGGCTGGGAAAAATCCTACAAACGATGAGGCATAAAACATATTTTGTTTTCCTGCTCCATAATTCATCTGAGCTGTTCCTGTTTTTCCTGCCATTGAAAAATCTGATGAATACAAACTTTTTCCTGTTCCGCGTTTCACTACATTTTTCAACATTTCTTGTACTTTTCCTATCGATTCTTTACTTGCAATGCGAGGATTTAGCACTTCTTTGTCAAAGGTTTTTACTGTTTTGTTTACCTTTTTGATTTCTTTTACAAATCGTGGTTTTACCAATTCTCCTCCGTTGGCTACAGCGTTGTAAAATGTCAGAGTTTGCAACGGTGTTACAGAAATACCATATCCATAAGCCATCCATGGCAAAGCGATTTTACTCCACGCCTTATCGCCTGGTCTTGGAATATACGATGCAGGTTCGCCCTTTAAATCCAATCCCAAAGTTTTGTTGAAACCAAACGATTCCAATTTATCGATAAACTCTGTCGGTTTGTCTTTATAAGCCTGATAAACTGCCTGTGTAATCACAGTATTGGACGAAACTTCAAATCCACGAGCAAATGAAATTTTTCCATAACCTCTTCGGTTGGAATCCGTTACTCGTTTTCCACCGAAAGTTACCACTCCATTACGCGTGTCAAAAATCGTTGCGGTATCTACTTTTCCATTGTCGAGCAACGCGAGATAAGACGCCAATTTGAAGGTTGAACCTGGGTCATGTCGTTCCAAAACAGCGTAATTGATGGTTTCGGTATATTTTCCATTAGCACCTAATCCGAGGTTTGAAATGGCTTTGATTTCACCAGTTTCTGCTTCCATCACCACCACTGTTCCGTGTTCGGCTCCATAATATTGCAGTGAGTTGAGTAAGGCATGGTGTGCAATATCTTGAATATAGACATCGATCGTCGTTACCACATCCAATCCGTCTTGTGGATCGACAAAATTTTCATCATGGATTGGTTTCCAAGCTGTTTTAGTAACCCTTTGAACTTTTCGCTTGCCGTCTTTTCCAGATAAATATTCTGTAAATGCTGCCTCAATTCCTTTCCTTGTAATAGTACCGTCTTCGTTTTGCCTTTCATATCCTATCGTTCGGTTGGCAATCATTCCCATTGGATGTTCGCGTACAGGGGTTTGATTTACAATCAATCCACCCGCATTTCCACCATATTTCAACAACGGAAATTTTTTCAATCGTTGAAATTCAGGATAACTCAAACGCCTAAACAAAAAGACATATTTTCCTCCGTTGGAACGCAATTTTCTAAAACGAGATTCGTATTCTTTAGATGTTTTTTTTCCTTTGAAAACGGCCAACGAATCTGCCAATGCTTTTATTTCACTTTGAAAAAGCTCTTCAGTCGAGGCAGATGGGTCAAAGGCAATGTCGTATTTGGGAACAGAAGTTGCCAACAAACTACCATCTGATGAATAAATATTTCCCCTTGTAGCAGGAACGATTTCATCTTTTAAAATTTGTCTTTCTCCTTTTGCACGCCATTTATCTCCTTCTACCACTTGGATATACACCAATTTTACCATAACCATAAAGATGAAAAAAATGAAGATAAACAAGCAGATATATATGTTTCTATCTATATTTTTCAATCCCATAGCTCATACCATTTTTTTTCTTTCTCTATCACAACTCTGATTTTTTGTGGAGGAACTTGCGACGGATACACCTCTCGTTCTTGCATAATGTCCGAAACATTACTCTCCATCTTGATTCGCATCAATTCCGAACGCCTTTCTACATATTCGGTACGCAATTCCTTCATTTCTTCATTTAGTCTTTTTAGCTCGATTACCTTTGTTTCGTATCTGTGATTGTTTCCGATAATGAGTAATACAAGCAATACCAAATAAAAAACAACCCCCCAGTTGGATGCGGACTTCAACTGAGGAACTATAGCTTTATTGTCAAATATTTCTTTTAACTTCATGGTCTTTTTTCTGCGATTCTCAATTTGGCACTTCTGGCTCTGTTGTTTCGTTCGATTTCTTCGTCTGACGGAACGATTAATTTTCCAATAGACTTAAACGGTACTTCATATCGTCCAAAGAAATCTCTTTCAGGCTCTCCTTCAAACATTCCGTTTTTGATAAATCGCTTTACCAATCTGTCTTCGAGCGAATGATACGAAATCACACTCAATCGTCCTTCTGGTTTTAGCACTTCCAAAGCTTGTTGTAAAAACTCTCGCAACACTTCTATTTCTTGGTTTACCTCTATGCGAATGGCTTGATAGATTTGAGCCAAAATTTTATTGCTTTTATGTATTGGAAGATGAGCCGACAAAACCTCTTTCAATTGATCCGAATCTTTTATTTCGCCGTTTCTTCTCGCCTCTACTATCGTTCTTGCCAATGCACGAGCGTTTTTCAATTCACCGTATTGGAAAAACATTGTACTCAAATCCTCTTCGCTGTATTCATTAATCACTTGATGAGCCGACAATTCGCCGTTTTGATTCATGCGCATATCCAAAACCGCATTAAAACGAGTAGAAAAACCTCTTTCTGCCACATCGAATTGATGAGAAGAAACACCAAAATCTCCCAAAATACCATCCACTTGTTTTACGCCATGAAAACGCAAAAATCTTTTCAAAAAGCGAAAATTCTCGTTGATCAAAGTAAATCTTGGGTCGTCTATGGCATTTTGCAAAGCGTCTTCGTCTTGGTCAAAGGCATATAATTTTCCATTAGGTCCTAATCTGCGTAAAATTTCGCGAGAATGCCCTCCCCCACCAAAAGTTACATCTACATAGATGCCGTCGGATTTTATGTTGAGTCCGTCAACTGTTTCGTGCAATAGCACAGAAAGATGATATTCGTTTGACATGTTTGAAATCTAAATTTATTGATTGATCGTACCTCCCATCACTTTTGTCGCCAAGGCAGCAAAGTCGATAGAGTCTTCGTTTACCACTTGTTCGTAAGCCTCTTTGTCCCAAATTTCGATGATGTTGAGCTTCGATGCCAATACCACCTCTTTGGAAAGTTGAGCGTATTGGAGTAAATCTTTCGAGATAGGAAAACGAGCTGTATCATCCATTTCGATAAATTTTACCCCTGCCATAAATTTGCGGATAAACAAATCGTTTTCTCTCACAAATCGGTTGAGTTGGTTGATACCCTCCATTGTTTTTTTCCATTCCTGCATTGGCCACAGTTCCAAACATTTCTCATACACAGAGCGTTTTAGTACAAAGCCATCAGACAGCTGAGGCAACTGTTTTTTCAGTGCCACAGGCAGAGAGATGCGGGCTTTTGCATCGACTTTACACTCGTATGTACCTAACAAAATATTCAAAACAAAATGGCTTTTATACTATTTGACAAAATTATGATATTTACGTCACTTTTTGGCACATTTTCCCACTTTGTTGAAAAATTTTTCCCACTTTAAATAATTTATGGAAAAATATAGGTTTTCAACAGTTGAATATTTTCTTATTGTTGAAATTATTTCAATAAAAAAAGGAGAACAATTTGTCTCCTTTTAAACAGTAATTACTAAAAAAACAATTGTACCAAAGTATAAATCATCAATCCGACCATACCCCCTACCAAAGTTCCGTTGATTCGGATGAATTGCAGGTCTTTTCCAACCTCGAGTTCGAGTTTTTCACTCAATGATTTTCCTTCCCAACTTTCTACTGTATTGCTAATCAATTGTCCTACTTTTTTGTTGTTTTTCAAAGCTAAATGATAGAGTTTTTTTCTTACAAATCCGTCTATTTTTTCCTGTTGATCTTTATCTGTTGATAGTTTTACAGCAAAATTTTCAATAATAGAATCTATATAGGCCAAAACATTGGATTGATCTGAATTTAAATCATTTATCAATTGATTTTTTAGGTAAAAAACGATTTGATTGGTGTAGTTTGATAAATTTTCAACCGTTATTAATTGTTGTTTCAATTGATGGATTTTGTCTTTCCATTGTGGTTTTGAATGTAAATCGATGACAAATTGAGACAATTCCCTATCGATTTCTCGTCTAATCTTATGTTGAGGATTTTGTCTGACTTCGTCTATAATTTTTTGTATTTCACTTAAAAAATAGGAAGCTATCAATTCTGAAGCAAAATTGGGTAATAAAGAAAAAAACTTTTTATCCACTTTTTCTTGTACCATTTGTAGTAATTTGGGTTGCTTGATTACTTCATTCAATCTTTGTAAAATGTAATCCAATGCCTTGTCTTGCTCTCTATTTTCGATGAGATAATTTAGTGCGTTGGACATCAAATTTTCCACAGGTATTTTATGAACCAATTGCGTCGATTGTTCCGCAATATATTGCTTAATGTGTTTTAAATCATTGGTTTCTAAATAATTTACCACTCCATTTTTTACTTCATTCAAAATCATTTGATTGTTTTTCAACAACCAATTACCTGCTGTTTTGGTAACCGCAATTTCCTTTACATAAGGTCGAAGAGTCTGTGGTGTAAGAAAGTTATCAACTACAAAAGTCCCAAGGTTTTCGCCAATATCATTTTTTCGATTTTCGATGAGATTGGTATGTGGGATTTTTAGTCCCAAAGGATATTTAAACAAAGCGGTTACAGCAAACCAATCTGCCAAAGCACCGACCATAGCCGCTTCGGAAAACGCTTTTACATACCCAATCCATTTTGCAGGTTGATATTTTTCGAGTAAAAGCATCGCTGCAAAAATCAGAGCCATCAAGACAAATAAACCTGTAGCCAGTAATTTATGTCGTTTGAGTATTTGTTGTTTATCCATGATTTAGTATTTGCTCAAAAATAATAAAAAAAAGGCTACACATGGTAGCCCATAAAATTATAACAATAGCAATTCGTTGATGACAATTTCGGTGTTAGTGCGTTTTACACCATCTTTGTCTTGATAGCTGTTGTAATTAATACGACCTGCAACGGCCAATTCTTTTCCTTTTTCAGCAAATCTTTCCACTACTTCTGCATTTTTGCCCCAAGCTACAATGCTATGCCATTGAGTTTGTTCTTGTTTTTCTCCTTTGTCGTTGTAAAAATATTCGTTAGTTGCCAAAGGAAATGAAGCCACTTTATTGCCATTGTCAAAAGTTTTCACCTCTGGTGCGTTGCCCACTCTACCGATTAGACGAACGCTGTTTCTAATAGTATTCATAGCTGACAGTTTTTGTTTTGCATAAATTTACTCATTTTTTCTTAAACAACAAATCATTTTAATAAAAAATCAAAAGAGATTTTTAAAACTAAAAAGGGTTGTCAAAAGACAACCCTTTTGGTTTTATTGTATATTCAGCGAGAAATTACTTTTTAATAAATTTCAAAGTAGATACTTCGTTTGAAGTAGTTTCTATTTTGATCAAGTAAGTTCCTGTAGCCAAATCAGTAACGTTGATTACAGCACTAGTAGCGTTTACGTTGTGAGTTGCTACTTGACGTCCTTGGATATCAAAGATTGTAACATTAGCTACTTCGTTTTTGTAAGAAATATTCAATACATCAGTTGTAGGATTAGGGAACAATTTCAACTCAGCTAAATCAAGAGTATCGTTGCTCAAAGTAACCTCAACAGTTACAGCCAATGCATTACTTTCACATCCGTTTACAGTTTGAGTAACATAGTATGTAGTTCCGTTAACAACTGCAGTAGTATCTGCTAATTGATTGTTTAAGTCTTGGTCTGCATACCATTTTAATTCTGTACCAGTTACATTCAATTGAGCCAATGTAGTACCAGCATCTACTGTTTGGCTAGTTTCACCTGTTGGTGCAACACCTGGTGTACATCCTCTGATTTCAAAATCATCTAAACCAAGTAAGAAGTCATGCGGTCCTGAAGCTTTTTGAGCAACTATTTTTACTTGAAGTATTTGTCCTGCATAATCATCTAACGAATAAGATAATTCTGTCCAAGGGGTCGGTTCATCATAAGTAACTGTACCTAATGTTATTTCAGAATTATCTTCTAAAACAATTTTCACTTGTAGATCACCACCTACTGTATTATCAGAATTCCAACCTCTTAACGCATATTTCAATTTTAATGAATCACCCGATTGAACTGTTACGGGTCTTGATTGAACCCAAGTAGTCTCCAATACACCAAATAAATTGGTATCTACATAATTTCCATCCCCATTTGCTATTACTTTATGATATTCTGGTCCCACACTTCTAAAAGATGAATGTGTCCAGCCATCTGGAAATACATTGTTACTTGAGGTAGAGAATGGCAAAACTAAAGAATTAAAGTTTTCAGTCCAAGGTGAAGGAACTGGATTTAACAAAGTCAGAAAAGATACAGCAGCTGAGTTAAGTGATGTATCTGATGCTGAGCAAATTTCTCTCACATACACCTGATAATTAGTCCAATCTGTCAGTCCTGATAATGTAACTGTATTAGTAGTCGTAGTTTGCACTGTTCCTGTACCAACCGTGAATCCTAATTGACCATATTCTACTTCAAAATTAGTCCCATCACCACTATACTGCCACGTCAAAGTTGCACTTGAAGCAGTAACATTAGAAACTTCTAATTGAGTTGGTGCAGGACAAGAGTATAGAGTTGTAAAGCTAAAAGGTCCCGCAAAAACACTTTCATCTCCCATTGTGCAGATAGATTTCACATAATACTGATATTGAGTGTTTTGAGACAACCCTGTCAATTGATATGAAGACTCTGTTGTGGTTACCGTTGTCCCAGAACCTAAGGAAAATCCATTGGTTCCATATTCAACAACATAAGACTCTGGTGTTCCAGAGACTGTCCATGATAAATTAGCTGTAAAAGCTGTGATGTTAGATACTGAAGAATCTGTCGGAGATAAACATGTAACATTGTTAACAACACTTAACGTATAATCATGAGCCTCTCCATAAGCTGTATTATTACAAGGAGATAATAATGATGAATTATAATATCTCGATGCAACACGTAATCTATATTGTCCTGTAGGTATAGTTTCGGATATTACAAATGTACCGTTTGCAATCACACCTCCCGTAACAAAAGCTAACTGCTCACTTTCTTCAAAAGTTTCATTGTTATCAAAATCTACCCAAATTTTAAGTCTCTGACCATCTTCTCCATTGGTAATAGATGTAAAAGAATACGTTTGACCAGCTTCCACAGAAATCGTTTGGGATGTAAAATCACCATAAGCAGCTGGAGAACAACCTGAATCTAAATGTTCGAAAATAACAACTCCATTTTGAGTAACCTTAAAATCGTTAATTCCATCACCATAATTACACCCACTACTAAAAGTAGGCGTACAATACTGAGCCGAGGCATCTAAACTGGTAAATCCTGCTAAGGCAAGAAAAGCCCCCGTCAAAGTTCCTAAAAAACTTCTCTTTGTTTGTAATTTTTTTACCATGTCTTTTACTTTTAAAAATTAATTGGTTGTAAATCTATTAAAGTATTTTTTAACTTCAAAATATTTTATTAAAATCAATTTTTTATTTTTTTATCAATAACAAAAAATATTTAGCCATTTATTGTTATTTATGTTTATATTTTTTATATTAAATTATCTGTTTACTAAATTACATTGTTAATTTTTTACAATATACATTTTTTTGTTAAATTTTAATTTCTTTTTTTTACCCAAAAAACATCACTTTTTTGTTAATCATTTATTAAAAACTCACCTTGCAACATAAAAAAAAGAGACTGCCAGTTGCTGACAGTCTCTTTTCTTTTTATTACAATGATGTTTTAAATCGCTCGAATGCCTGTCTTTCCAACTCTTCTCTATCGTCGGGGTGGGCGATATTGATTAATTCTTTAGCTCTTTGGCGCAAATTTTTTCCATACAAATAAGCTACACCGTATTCAGTAACTACATAATGCATGTGTCCGCGAGTGGTAACTACTCCTGCTCCCTCTTTCAAAAACGGCACAATACGAGGTACGCCTTTTTTGGTTCTAGAAGTCAAAGCAATAATAGGTTTTCCATCTTCGCTCAATGCCGCTCCTCTCATAAAATCCATTTGTCCTCCAATTCCTGAATATTGGACACTACCTATAGAATCTGCACATACTTGACCTGTAATATCTATCTCTATCGCAGAGTTTATCGCCGTCATTTTTTTGTTTTTCATGATATTCATCGGGTTGTTTACCGTCTGTATATCCAAAAATGACAATGATGGATTTTCGTTTACAAAGTCATACAATCTACGCGTTCCAAAACAGAACCCCGTTACCGAACGATTGACATGATAACCTTTGTGTTTGTTGGTAATCACATCGTTTAATATCAAGTCAATCACTCCATCGCTCAACATTTCGGTATGAATCCCTAAATCTTTGTGATTGTGCAAACATTTTAAAACTGAATCTGGAATGGTTCCAATTCCCATTTGTAATGTTGCACGGTCATCGATGAGTTCTGCTACATTTTTACCGATTTGTAGTTCGATGTCGGTTACTTTTTCGGCATAATTTACCGTATATAAATCCTGCTCATACCACACCATCTTGTCTATACGGCTGATATGAATCATACCGTCTCCATGAGTTTTGGGCATTTTAGGATTGACTACTGCGATTACTTTTTTGGCAGAATCTACAGCTGCACGAGCAATATCAATCGATGTTCCCAAAGTACAATAGCCGTGTTTGTCTGGTGGCGAAACCGTAACCATCGCTACATCGAGTTCTAATATATTATTTTTGAACAAAATAGGGATTTCACTCAAAAAAATAGGCACATAATCTCCTCGTTCGCTTGCCACAGCTTCTCTGACTGGAGTAGAAACAAAGAGCGAATTGATAAAAAATGAATCTTTGTAGACTGGTTTTGCAATTTCTACATTCCCTTGTTGGGTGATTGAAACGATTTCTACATTTTTTAGTCTGTGGGCTTGTCTTGCCAATTCGTCTAATAATACCGTGGGAGTACAAGCACTACCGTGAGAAAACACTCGATTGCCGCTTTGCACAATCGAAACTGCCTCTTCTACACTTACATATTTTGGTTGAAAATTCATATTATGATGTCTTAATTTTTATATTTTTTTTTCGAACCAACAATGACCAAAGTATCGTCAAAGTGAGTACGCCTCCGATAATGAGTAAGGAATGTGTAGGCTCGAAATGGTAAAAAGGCATGATAATCATTTTTACTCCGATAAATGACAAAATCACTGCCAATCCGTAATGCAATTTGGAGAACAAATCCATAGAATTTGCCAATAGAAAATACATCGAACGCAATCCTAATATTGCAAAAATATTGGATGTGTAAAGAATAAATGGGTCATCGGGTGCAATGGCAAAAATGGCTGGAATACTATCTACGGCAAATACCAAATCGGTAATTTCTATAACGGCCAATGCAAGAAATAAAGGAGTTGCCATTTTCACTCCGTTTTCTACAATAAAAAAGTTGTCTTTGTCAAAACCCTTGCTTACTTTGAAGAATTTATGTACCAATCGCACACCAAAACTTTTCGACAAATTGGCATCTTCGGTATCGGGTTCGTCTGATTTTGCCGATTTAAAACCTGCAAATAACAAAAACAAACCGAAAATAAACAATATAATGTTCAACTCTCGAGGGTTGCCCAAGGCATCTACACCCAAAAACGGAAGCGTTACAAATGTGTGTTTGATGAGTTCGACTCCTGCAAAAATGAATACGGCACGAAATATCAAAGCTCCTAAAATCCCCCAAAACAATACTTTGTGCTGATATTCTTTGGGTATTTTGAAAAATTTAAACACCAATACAAAGACAAATAAATTGTCCACCGAAAGTGCTTTTTCTATCCAATAGGCGGCTTGGTATTTTGAAAAATTGTCAGTAATGCCATAAGGTTTGTCGAGTACCCACCACACTACACCACTAAAAATCATAGACAATGCTATCCAAAGTATTGTCCAATTGAGTGCTTCTTTGTTGGAAATAGTATGACTTTTCTTGTTGAAAACGCCTAAATCTAACAAGAGCATAAACAAAACCGTAACGGCAAATCCTGCAATAAGCCACGGATGATTGATGATATGATCGTCGGGAATTTGATTCATTTTTAATCTAATTTTTCTATTAATTTTTTAAATGTAGCTTTTGCATGGGTACCTTTGTACAATATTTCGTACACCGCATCGATAATTGGTGTTTTGGCTTGATGTTTTTCGTTGATGACGAATGCACTCTTTGCTGCATAATACCCTTCTGCTATCATGTTCATTTCCATTTGAGCCGATTTTACCGTATAGCCTTTTCCTATCATATTTCCAAACATGCGATTGCGAGAAAACAGTGAATAGCCTGTAACCAACAAATCGCCCAAATAGGCTGAATGATTAATATTTCGTTTGGTTTTATGTACTTTTTTCACAAAACGGTTCATTTCTCTTACGGCGTTGCTCATCAAAATGGCTTGAAAATTATCGCCATATCCCAATCCGTGAGCAATTCCTGCGGCAATGGCATAAATGTTTTTCAACATAGAGGCGTACTCTATACCGATGATATCTGTAGAGATTTTGGTTTTGATATAATGCCCTCTCAAACAAGAGGCGATGACTTCGCTTGTGGCTTTATCGCCCGAAGCAATTGTAAGATACGACAATCTTTCCAAAGCCACTTCTTCTGCGTGACATGGCCCTGCAATAACCGCAATGTTTTCTATGGGAATATTGTAGGTTTGCATAAAATGTTGCCCTACAATGAGACCAGTTTCTGGAATGATTCCTTTTATGGCAGAAATAATCGTTTTTCCGTCGAGACTAACGGTCAATTTTTCTAATTCTTTTCCTAAAAAAGCAGAAGGAATGGCAAAAATCACATAATCAGCTTGTGAAATTGCCTCGTTTATATCGGAAGTAAGTGCTAATTTATCAGTATTGAATTCTACAGAACTCAAATAATTGGGATTGTGTTTGTTTTCAATGATATGCTCAATAGCCGCTTCATTGCGCATATACCAAGACACTTTATCTAAGTTGTGGCATAATATTTTAACGATAGCTGTTGCCCAGCTACCACCTCCTATTACCGCAAATTTTGCTTGTTCCATGAGTTTTTATTCGATTAATATACAAATATACGATAAAATCATGTAGTCTGTGTGGTATTTGTCATTTTTTACAATATAAAAACCTCGAATAGAACATTCGAGGTTTTGAACAATTATCAGACTGATTATCCTAAAGTTACGCGTTTGAAACCTGTGATTTCACATCCGAAACCTTTTACATAATCTCCAACTTTTTTAGCATCGTCTTTGATGAAATTTTGGTCTAACAAACATTTCTCCTGGTCTAGAGTAGTGTTGTCAGAGATAAATCTTTGCAATTTACCTGGTAAGATTTTATCCCAAATTTGCTCTGGTTTTCCTTCAGCTTTCAATTCAGCTTTTGCATCTTCTTCTGCTTGAGCCAATACCTCTGGAGTCAATTGAGCCATAGAGATGTATTTAGGTACATTTTTCAATGTTTTTCCTAAACGAGCCAACTCTTCGTTTTCTTTTTCGATTACTGCGATACGAGCATCTGTTTCAGAAGCGATGAATGCAGGGTCGAAATCTTTGTAAGACAAAGTATCTGCTCCCATAGAAGCTACTTGCATAGAGATGTCTTTTGCCAATGCTTCGTTCTTTTCAGAAAGTGCAGTCAAAGCAGCGATTTTGTTTCCGTGTACATATGCACCAACGAAAGACCCTTCTAAGATTTCAAATCCACCGATTTCGATTTTCTCACCGATTACACCTGTTTGTTCAATCAATTTTTCAGCAACTGTTTGTGTAGCATCGTATGGAGAAGCCAAGAATTCTTCTTTAGTATTGTAGTTAATTGCTTTTTCAGCCAATTCTTTAGCCAACGCTACGAAACCTTCGTTTTTACCTACGAAGTCAGTTTCACAGTTCAAAGTGATTACTGCACCTTTTGTGTTATCAGCGTTCAAGAAAGCAACAGCAGCACCTTCTGAAGACTCACGGTCTGAACGGTTTGCAGCTACTTTTTGTCCTTTTTTACGAAGTACTTCGATTGCTTTATCGAAATCTCCTTCAGCCTCAACAAGTGCTTTTTTACAGTCCATCATTCCGGCACCTGTAGCTTGTCTCAATTTATTTACATCTGCAGCAGAAATATTTGCCATATCTATAATTTTTTATGAGTTATTAAATTGTTTTTATGTTCAAAAATAAAAAAGTCGTTACGAGATAGTATCGAAAAAGATTCCATCAGCATAACGACTTTAAGATGCTATTTAGGATTATCCTTGAGCTTCACTTTTAGCAACTTCTTCTTTCTCTGATTTTCTTTCAGAGTTTCCTTCGATAATTGCGTTAGAAACCAAAGACAATACTTTTTCGATAGATTTAGAAGCATCGTCATTTGCTGGGATTACATAGTCAACCAAACGAGGGTCTGAGTTTGTATCTACCATAGCAAATACTGGAATGTTTAATTTTTTTGCTTCTTTTACTGCGATGTGTTCAGCTTTGATATCTACTACAAACAATGCAGCTGGTAAGCGTGTCATATCAGCGATAGAACCTAAGTTTTTCTCTAATTTTGCACGCAAACGGTCAACCTGTAAACGCTCTTTTTTAGAAAGAGTATTGAAAGTTCCGTCTTTTTTCATACGGTCGATTGAAGCCATTTTTTTAACTGCTTTACGAATAGTAACGAAGTTAGTAAGCATACCACCTGGCCAACGCTCAGTGATATATGGCATATTAGCTGCTTTTGCTTTTTCAGCTACGATATCTTTTGCTTGTTTTTTAGTCGCAACGAATAATACTCTACGACCAGATGCAGCGATTTTTTTCAAAGCTTCGTTAGCTTCTTCGATTTTAGCTGCTGTTTTGTATAAATTGATGATATGAATACCGTTACGCTCCATATAAATGTAAGGAGCCATGTTTGGGTTCCATTTTCTAGTCATGTGTCCAAAGTGAACACCTGCTTCTAGTAATTCTTTAACTTCTACTTTGTTTGCCATTTTAGTAATAGTTTACGTTCTGTTGAAATTAGCAATGGTAAGGTAGCGAGGAAACATTCGGTCCGTACCATTTAGATGCTAAACTACCTCTTGCCTCGGCAAGCGACAACAAAAACTTAGATTCTTTTAAATAATAATATAAAATATTAACGTTTAGAGAATTGGAATCTCTTACGAGCTTTCTTCTGACCAAATTTCTTACGCTCTACCATACGAGGGTCACGAGTCAATAATCCTTCTGGTTTCAAGATTGCTCTGTTTTCTACATCTACTTCGCACATAGCTCTTGCAATTGCCATACGCACTGCCTCTGCTTGTCCTGTAGTTCCTCCACCATATACATTTACTTTTACATCGTATTTGTCAGCGTTTTCAGTCATTACCAAAGGCTGAGTAACTTTGTATTGTAAAGTTGCAGTTGGGAAATAAGTTGTGAAATCTTTTTTGTTCACCGTGATGTTTCCACTTCCTTGAGAAACATATACACGAGCTACTGCGGTTTTTCTTCTACCGATTTTGTGAATAACTGCCATTACTTCAATTCGTTTAAGTTAACGGTTTTAGGTTGTTGAGCTTCGTGTTTGTGCTCTCCACCTACATAAACATTTAAATTACGGAATAATTGTGCTCCTAATTTGTTTTTAGGCAACATTCCTTTTACAGCTTTCTCGATCAATAATGCTGGATTTTTCTCTTGCATTACTTTAGCTGTCAATTCTCTCTGTCCTCCTGGATAACCTGTGTGACGAACATATACTTTGTCGTTCAACTTGTTTCCTGTAAGGTTGATTTTTTCTGCGTTGATAACGATTACATTATCTCCACAGTCCACATGAGGCGTAAAGCTTGGTTTGTACTTTCCTCTAAGTAGGTTTGCTACTTTAGAAGCCAAGCGTCCCAAGTTGTGCCCCTCAGCATCTACAACAACCCATTCTTTTTGAGCTGTAGCTTTGTTTGCCGAAATAGTCTTGTAGCTTAAACTTTCCACAATAAATTACTTTTTATTAATTAAACATTCCTTTCCCAATTAAGGGACTGCAAAATTAAACATTTTATTTTACAACACAATAGTTTTTTTCTTTTTTTGTAAAAAACGGCATTCAATCTTAGTTATTTATCCTTTTTTACCATAGTTCGTTTTACCCAAAATTTGTTATACGTAATAAATTTATGTAATTTAGCCGTCCAATCATTAGTACGTTTTTATATGCTAAACGTATTTTTGTGTGAAATAATATTTTAAAACACCTACAAAATGAACATACAATCAATATTTACATTATTTGTTTTATTACTGGGCAGTGCGATAGGTTTTTCGCAAAATGAAATTACGGTAGAACAAATTTGGGGTGGCAAATTTCAACCCAAAACCATGCAAGATTTGCAATCGTTACCAAAGTCTAATCAATATGTGGTATTGGAACGAAATGGTCTGCATACTGAAATCAATGTGTATGATTTTCTTACACAACAAAAGGTTTATACCGCTTTTTCTAATGAAAAATTTCCACAGGTTACAGAAATTTCAAATATTCAATTTTCAGAAGATGAAAATTTAGTACTTTTTGCTACTAATTATGCTCCTATTTATAGACATTCGTTTACTTCGATTTTTTATATCTATAATCGTACCACCGAAAAATTGATTAAAATTTCCAATTCACAAATTCAAGAACCTACCATCAATCCGCAGGGAACTCATGTTGCTTTTGTCTTTCAAAACAATTTGCACATATTGGATTTAAACACTTTACAAACCGACAAAATTACTACCGACGGAAAGAAAAATCATATCGTCAACGGAATTACCGATTGGGTGTATGAAGAAGAATTTGGCTTTGTTCGTGCCTTTGAATGGAACAAAAGCGGAACTACTTTGGCATATATCAAATTTGACGAATCGCAAGTACCTGAGTTTTCAATGAATGTGTACGGAAAAGATTTGTACCCAAAACAAGAAGTTTTCAAATATCCAAAAGCGGGAGAAAAAAACGCAAAAGTATCGCTACATTTATACGATATTGAGCAAAAATTGACGAAAAACATCGATTTTAGTTCGTATAACGATTTTTACATTCCTCGTATAAAATGGACAAACGACAGTGATTTGCTTTCGGTTCAAATATTAAATCGTCATCAAAACGAATTGAATTTCAATTTGGTAAATGCTAAAACTTTGAAAAAAGAAATCATTATAAAGGAAACAGACAAGGCGTATGTGGATATACACGACAATCTTACGTTCCTAAATGACAATTCTTTTATTTGGACAAGTGAAAAATCTGGGTACAATCATTTGTATCATTATTCAATAAAAGGAAAATTAATCAAGCAAATCACTGATGGAAATTGGGAAGTAACTCAATATTATGGCTTGAACGAAAAAACGAAAACAATTTATTATCAATCGGTTGAAAGAGGTTCGATTTATCGTGATGTGTACAGCATTTCCCTAAATGGAAAAAACAAAAAATTATTGAGCAAAAACAAGGGAACCAATTCGGCAGTATTCAATTCGCAATATACTCATTATATCAACAAATTTTCATCAACGGAAAAAGCTCCTTCTTATGATTTGGCAGATGCAATTGACGGAAAACTATTGAAAAATTTGGTTTCAAATCAGCGATTGGAAGAAATTATCAATGGGTATCGATTGCCTAAAAAAAAGTTTTTTACCATTAAAAATGAATTAGGGCATGATTTGAATGCTTATATGATTCAACCAACCAATAAAGAAGCAGGAAAAAAATATCCTTTACTAATGTTTCAATATTCAGGACCAGGATCGCAACAAGTAGCCGACACCTGGCTTTCGGGCAATGATTTATGGCATCAATCGTTAGCACAGCAAGGTTATGCTATTTTGTGTGTGGACGGAAGAGGGACAGGCTACAAAGGAGCTGATTTTAAGAAATGTACACAAAAAGAGTTGGGTAAATACGAAGTAGAAGACCAAATTTTTGTAGCCAAACAAATGGCACAAAGAGAAGATATAGACGAAAGTCGCATCGGAATTTGGGGTTGGAGTTTTGGAGGATTTATGTCGAGTAACTGTTTGTTTCAGGCAAATGAGGTGTTCAAAACTGCCATTGCTGTAGCACCGGTAACTTCGTGGCGTTTTTACGATACGATTTACACAGAGAGATTTATGACCACACCGCAAGAAAATCCGTCGGGATATGATGAAAATTCACCGATTACACACGCACACAAACTGAAAGGAAATTATTTGTTGATTCACGGTACAGCCGATGACAATGTGCATGTGCAGAATGCTATGGTATTGATTAATAAATTGGTACACCAAAACAAAAATTTTGATTGGTTGATTTATCCAGACAAAAACCACGGAATTTACGGAGGCTTTACTCGTGTACAGCTCTACAACAAAATGACAGATTTTATTTTGCAGAAATTGTAAAACTATGTATATGACTAACTTTAATATTTCTCTTAAAAATTGGTACAAAATTTTCCTTATTCTTAAAATAAAAATGATTTTTTTCAACTAAAATAGTTTGAATTAAGTTTTTTTATTATTTGTTGATTTAACAACTAAAAATTTTAAGAGATGAAAAAATCAGCATTTATCATAGGATTATTAACAGTAGATCAATCGTTTGGACAAGAGTTGAACCTAAACAACAATGAAACACCATCACGTACAAGTGAAATAAGATTAGACGTTGTACAATTGCTAATGGGACACAGTGCAAAATTTAGTTATGAGTATTTTCCAAATAGTACATTAGGAGTTGGTGCGTCTATTAGTTTAGGAATGGATGACTTTGATTCTGATTTCTCTGGAACTAGAGATATTAAAGAAGATTTTGCAGTAACTCCGTTTGTTGTAAGATATTATTTTTCTGAGACAAACGAAGGAGAAGCAAATGGATTTTTTGCCGAAGGTTTTTTAAATGTTTCTAAAAGAGACTATAAAGAATATCAATATCTTACAGGAGTTGCTAATGTAGCAACAAGCGAAAAATCATTTACAGACACTGGTATTGGATTTGGTTTACAAACTACTCAACAGAAAAGGAATGGTAGTTGACCTCACTGGTGAAATCGGTAAAAATTTTTCTACAGAAGTAAGAGAGTTTTTCTTTAGAGGTGGTATCGCTTTTGGTTACAGATTCTAAGGGTATATATAATAACTTTTCTTTTTAATAATTTACTCTCGATAGCACGTATGGAGAGTTTTTTTTATTTTTGTAAAGCATTTATCCATACAAAATGAAACTACTTCACACTGCCGATTGGCATTTAGGAAAAAGACTCGACCGTTTTAGTCGCATCGAAGAGCAAAAAGCTGTACTAAACGAAATCATATGCATCGCAAATCGCGAAAGCGTAGATATGGTTGTCGTTGCTGGTGATTTATTTGATTCGTTCAATCCACCCGCTGAGGCTATCGAATTGTTTTTTGAAACACTTATTCAACTTTCAGACCACGGGAACAGACCCGTGATTGCGATTGCTGGAAATCACGATGCTCCTGCTTTTATCAACGCTCCCAATGCATTAGCAAAAATAAATGGAATTATACTCACAGGATTTCCTCTCGATAGGATTGCTCCCTACAAAGCAAAAGGGTTTGAAATTTTGCAATCCGACAAAGGCTTTGTAGAATTGAAAATCAATTCGATAGATTTTCCTGTGCGAGTTGCTCTTACACCTTTTGCCAACGAATGGCGATTGAAATCTTATATGGGCGAAGACCGTGAACAGGCTCTCAACGATGCCTTAAAAAATCACTGGCAAAAAATTGCAACAAACTACTGCGACAATCAAGGGGTAAATCTTTTGGTTACACATCTGTATATGAACAAGCGAAACACTCCCCTACTCGACGAACCCGACGGCGAAAAACCGCTCAAAATCGGTACGGCAGATTTGATTTATACCGACGCTATTCCAACTGAATTTCAATATGTAGCTTTGGGACATTTACACAATTTCAACGATATAGGGACAGAAAACTGTCCTATAGTGTATGCCTCTTCTCCTCTTTGCTATAGTTTTAGTGAAGCAGGTCAGCAAAAGGCTGTAGCTATTGTAGAATTATTTCCCAACAAAAAAACTGTTGTCAATCGCTTACCACTTTCATCTGGATATCAATTACATAGACCAACATTCAACGACATTGAAAATGCGGTTCAATTTCTTGAAAATCATAAAAACACCTATGTCGAGCTTACCTTTTGCAGTGATGAATTTATCAAAAACGAGGACAAAAAGCGATTGTTTGCCGCTCATGACAAAATCGTTTATCTAATTCCTCAAATTGTGAAAAAAGGCAAAAAAAACAACCAAGAACACCACAACATCAACCTAAACAAAAGCGAATGGGAATTGTTTGTCGATTATTTCAAATTGAAAAACAACAACCAAGAACCCAACGAAGATATTAAAAACTTATTTAAAGAAATTACCCAACCATGATTCCAATTCACTTGACTATCGAAGGTCTTTATTCGTATCAAACACGACAAGAAATTGATTTTTCTCAACTCAACGATGCCGGATTGTTTGGAATTTTTGGAAGCGTAGGTTCAGGAAAATCTTCTATTTTAGAAGCTATTAGCTTTGCATTATATGGAGAAACCGAACGACTCAACAGCAAAGACCTTCGTGCCTACAACATGATGAACTTAAAGAGTAATCGCTCGTTTATCGCCCTTGAATTTCTCAATTATGAAAACAAAATCTTTCGTGTAGAGAGAGAATATCGTCGCAATTCCAAAAAGTTTGAAGACATCAAGCATAGCTATACCACATTTTACGAAAAAATCAACGAAAAATGGGTACCCATCGACCAAATTGATATAGAAAAAATCGTAGGAATGAGCTATGTAAACTTCAAACGCACAGTGATTATTCCTCAAGGGCAATTCAAAGAGTTTTTAGAATTATCGGAAAAAGACCGTACCCAAATGTTACAGGAAATTTTCCACCTCAACCGCTTTGATTTGTCTGCAAAAACTAGTGAATTGTACAACAAAAATCACGAAAAACTCACTTTCAAGGAAGGGGAAATACAGGCGTATCAAAACACCAGTCTCGAGCGTTGTAACTCACTGGAAAGTCAGTTTAAATCTATTTCCGAATTGCTATCAAAGATTTCGACTAAAACAGAAATAGAATATGCTCGATTGCAAATTATGGAAAAATTGAAAGAAAAAATCGAGGAATTGGAAGTCAAAGAGGAACGCAAACGAAAATTGGAACTCAACACTCCAGCTATCAACCAAAAACAAAAAGAAATTCAAGAATACGAAGAAATCAATCGTTTGTTTTCGGGAAAATTTTCAGTTTTTGAAGATAAAAACAGTAAAATGGCAATTTTACATTCAACCATTGAGAAAGATGAATTGAAATTGAAACATTTAAAATTTAGTTTAGATGAAGAAGAAAAACAATTTGCACCCATAAAAAAGAATTATTTAAACATAGATATTTATCAAAAAAGACTAAACGATTATACACAGTTGATTCATCGTGCAACACTAATCGATGAAATCGAACATTTGGAAAAACGCACAGAAAACGGCACAAAAGCTATCGAGGAAAACAAAAGAAAACTCCATAGTGAAAAGTTGTTTTTAACCGAATATGAAAACGAATTAAAACATTTGAAAACGCAACTAATTCCGACCGAAAAATTGTTGGAAATAGGAAAATGGTACGACAAATACAATCTTTTGCTACAACAGCAAAACGAAAGTAAATTTTCTATTTCAAAAATCGAAGACGAATTAAAAAACATCGAAAGACAACTAACAGCAAATCAATGGGATTGGCAACATACGCCCAATGAATTTTTATCAAAGAAAAAAGATTACAAACTAAAAATCAATCAACTAGAAGAACAACTTTCTACGGTTGAAGTTCACGAAAAACTGAGTGCCTACACCACGCAATTGCACGAAACAGGTGTGTGTCCGCTTTGTGGTTCAAAAAAACATCCGAATATTTTGGAAACCAACGATGTAGAAAGAGAAAAAACGATATTAAAGCAAGAAATCACTTTGCTAAAACAACAAGTTGAAGCTATTGATGATAAAGAAAAAGAATTTGCTAAATTGTTAAACGAAAAAAAGACACAAGACCAATTACTGCAAACAGCAGTCGAACTCTCAAAGTCGAAAGAGCACAATGTTTTGGAACACAACAAACTGTTTCAATGGAGGGATTTTTGTACCGATGAAAAGGATTTTGAACTAAAAAAATCAAATTCATTACGCATCGAAAATCAAATCGAACAGTTACAACAAAAAATAAAAAATACACAAACAACAATTGATGAATGCCGACAAAATGACGAAAAATACAACAATGGCATCAAAGAATTTCAAACAGCAATCGATGTAAAAAAAGAACAACGAAAAATCGCTGAAACTTCACTTCAAGCATTAAACTTTTTAGATGTAAAAGAGTTTTCAAAACAAGAATTGGAGAAAAAACAAAGCGAATTACAAACATTGATCAATCAAACGATAAAAAACTATCAGGAAATTTTAGAAAAAATTCAGTTTGATAAACAAGCCATTTCAAAAATAGAAGGGATCTACGAGGCAAATCTCCTTTCGTTAAAACAATTGAAAGAGGAAATTTATCTAGTAGAAAAAGAGTTGAACGATTTGATTATTACAAAAAATTTCAGTTCAATTGAAAATGTAAAAGCAATTTTAAAAAAAGATTGGGATGTAGCCGAATTGCAAAAACAAATCAACGAGTTTCACGCCGAATTGAATATGGTAAATCTGCGAATCAATCAGCTGAAAGAAGTAACAAAAAACGAACGCTTTTCTACTGAAGATTACGAAACACAATTGCAGTCTTGCAACGAACTAAAAAACCAATTGGAACAGCTTACCAAAGAATCTACATTGCTAGAAAAGGAATGGAAAGAACAAGAGAAATCGCTCAAAGAAAAGCAAGAACTAGAAGAAAAATTACATCAATTGAAAACTCGAGAAGAGAACCTAAAATTGATAAAAAAACTCTTCAATGGTTTGGGATTTGTACAATACATAGCCAATGTATATTTGCGTCAGTTGTGCGATGTGGCCAACCAGAGATTTCTCCGTATGACACGCAATCAGTTGAGTCTTTCTATCAACGAAAAAGGACAATTGGAAATCATTGATTACCTCAACGATGGCAAAGCACGAAGTGTAAAAACCCTTTCAGGAGGTCAATCATTTCAGGCTTCTTTGAGTTTGGCATTGGCATTGGCAGAAAGTACACAATCGCCTGAATTGAAAAAGAAATTTTTCTTTATCGACGAAGGGTTTGGAACACAAGACAGTGAGTCGGTGCATATCATTTTCGAAACACTAGCTCAACTGCAAAGTGAAAGCCATATCGTAGGAATCATTTCGCATTTAGAAGCTCTGAAAGAACAAATACCCTTCTCGCTTTCTATTACCAAAACGAATGAAGGAAGTGTAATTCAAACCATCAAAACATAAAAAAATCCGACGATTTCGTCGGATTTTTTTGTTATTATTATTTCTTAATTACTTTAACTTCTTGTACTTTTCCGTCATTTTTCAAACGCAAGATGTACATACCTGTTTGCAAGTGAGAAATATCTAGCGTAGCATTGTCAGTATTATTGAAAAGACCAGCATCAGTTATGATTTTCTTACCAGTAATATCATACAATTCTACAGTAGCATTTGCAATACTAGCAAAATCAGCTTTGATGTTCAACAAATCAGTTGTAGGATTTGGATAAACAGTCAAGTTGTCAAATACTTTTTCTTCAACAGAAACATTTGTATCCTCACCAGAGATGATTAATGAATATTTTTGAGAACCACCCATTAATGTTCCTTTGTGAGTTACTCTAATAGTGTATAAACCAGGACTTGCGACACCCGACGCTGCTCCTTTGTATTCTACAACCTCAACAGGGTCTACATTGTTGTCCGTACGGGACGCATAGATATTATTCCAATCTTTATTCAAAGCCCAAGGCAAAACTTCTTGTCCACCAGGTCTTATGATACGCAAATCCAAATCGTTTACCAAAGCAGGAGAAGAGTTGTCGGATCCTGATTTCGTCGTTCCAGCTGGGTCTGTCCATGCAATCGCTGCTTTCAAAGGCATACTACCCGGAGTTTGGATTTGAATTTCGTAAGTTTGTCCGTTGGTTAATTCCAATTCCAAAATGCGAGACTTGTGTCCTACGGCTGTAGAGTTTTTGGCATTTCTGATGATTTCTGCTCCTTTTTTAGCATTGATTACTCCCCAACCGAAACGATGATCGGGACCGTCTGGAGAAGTTGTCCAAGTAGTTGTATTCGCCGATTGGTATCTTCCTGCTTCGTCTGCTGAGATTGCCATCAAAGCCTTTACTGTTGCAGAACGCATATATCCTCTCGTAGGGAATTGTTGTCTATAATATTGATGCCACAATGTAAACACTCCCGTTACAGAAGGTGCTGCCATAGAAGTACCTTGTTTCGACTCTGTTGCATTTGTTCCACTGATACTCACAGATCTAACCCCTACACCTTTTGCAGAAATATCTGGTTTAATTCTAAAATCATCTGTTGGTCCCCATTGACTAAAATGTGACATCGTAGCGTCACTAGCGGAAGTATAATTTTCTATTCCATTAATAGCTGCAACTACAAAAGCATTCTTTGACACAGCGTCTCCATGAATTAAATCTGCCCCTCCTTTTGCAGTATTGAAATAATAAATTTGTCCTCCGCGATAATCTCCGTTTCTTGAGTTTCCTGCGGCAATTACCACAGAGTATCTATCTGCATTGAACAAAAGTAAATCCAATGTTCTTGCATCGACATTGTATTGTCCAAACTCAGCAGGATTAGAGGACAATCCTAAGGCAACATAATCTGCTCCATACGAATGGTTTGAAATCAACAATCCTTCTGCGGCTTGAGTTGTCATTTCATAAGTATCATTAGTCCAGTTGTTTGACCATAGATTTGCTTGTGGTGCCATACCTTTGATACCTGGAATGTTGTTGTTTGCAACCATCGTTCCAGCCACATGACTTGCATGTTCTCCTGCAGCAGAAGAACCTGAATTGTCTTTTATTGAAACACGGTTAGACCCTATACTTGTATGTTGGTAAAAAACAGGTCCATCGTCCCAAATACCAATATTCATATCTTGTCCTTCGATATTCAAACCTAGAGAACCTCCGTTGTGTAAGTGTTGTACTCTTGCAGTTTGGATAGAACTCGGAGTTGTATTATTATTTGTGATATAATATTTCAAATTTTCGTCTTCTGTAATACCTACAAGACTATAATATCTCCCATCTTCGGTAACACCTTCTAATGGCTTTCCTAATTCTTTTGCTTTTTGTACAGCAATTTTCATATCTCTATGATATTTCTCTGATTGCTCTTTTGCAAAGTTTTCTAACCATTCCTGATCGTAATCTTTTACAATTTTTTTTCTCTCTTCATCAGTTTGTGCATTTGCATTAAAAGTCAATCCTAATGCCAATGCTGTAAAGAAAATTTTAGTTTTATTTTTATTCATTTTGTAATGCTTTTAAAAAATTATTTTTTGAAGATCACAAATATACATTTATTTTTGCTAAAAAATAATTACTTTCGCTTATTATATATATTTTAACATGTTAGACTACAAATACAGTACCTTTTCTTTTGAAGCAGGAACTGACGAAGCTGGTAGAGGTTGTTTAGCGGGGCCAGTTACTGCTGCTTCTGTGATTCTGAACGAAAAATTGCAACATGAAATGATTAATGATTCTAAGAAGTTACAACTAAAATCCCGTAATTTTCTCAGAAAATTTATCGAAGAAAATAGTGATTGTTTTGCAGTTGCTCATGTTCAACCTAAAATTATTGATGAAATAAATATTTTAAATGCTTCTATCAAAGCCATGCATCTTTCTTTAGAAAAATTGCCTATTTCTCCCGAATTTATCATTGTTGATGGCAATAGATTTCATCCTTTTCTAAATATACCTCACCAAACGATTGTAAAAGGTGATGCAAAATTTTTAAGCATAGCTACTGCTTCTATTTTGGCAAAAACCTATCGAGATGAAATAATGATGCAATTGCACGAGGAATTTCCTATGTATCGATGGGATAAAAATAAAGGATACCCTACGAAAGAACACAGAGAAGCCATCAAAAAATACGGTCCTTGCAAATATCATAGAATGAGTTTCAAATTGCTACCCGATCAATTGGAATTGGATTTTGGAGAGTAATCAATAAATTTTCTCCCCAAAATACTCAATAAATAAAAAAAGATAAATGTAGGTTCATTTTTATCTTTTCAAAAAAAAATTACTAAAAAATATATTTATTTTTTTTTAGAATTAATTAAAAAAAGATACCTTATGCCTCATAATTAATTATAAATATTAATTCATATGATAAAATTAACATTATCAATTTTAGCATTATCATTCTTCTTTTCATCTTGTAATAAGGAAGAACTATCTGTAACAAATGAAAACATAAAAAACAAAGAAGTTTCAGCTTTTTCAAAACAAAAAACCATAACTTTAGATAAGGTAAGCGTTACTCTTTAATAATGGAAAAAAGCATATTTTAGAAACAGCGTTTGTTACTTCAGAAGACTTACCGATAAATTCTAAAGATTTTCAAGAATATTTTTATAAAAAAAGAGGAAAAGTAAGAGGTACTCTTTATTTTTTGTCTAATGGTATAAAATATTATTCTGTTGATATTGTAGATGGTAAAGAAACAAGAGTAAATTATTATATAGGCCCTGTAAATCCTTGTTCGTACGAAGGTATTAGACAATGTGCTGTACAAAGAATAGATAATTTGAATACATTTGATAAAGTTGTTTGTTCTTTTACAATGCCGAATTGTTTGTTACTACATATGGCAAGTTGTGCATGGGATAATTGTGGTATAGAAAGAGGTATTCAAGATTGGCAAAAACAAACGCCTTCTTTAACTATTGTTAGATAACTTTAAAATAAATAGACATGAAACACATTACAATTCCATTAAAAAAATTGTTTGATTTTTCAGGAAAATCTACAAGAAAAGAATTTTGGCTATTTTATTTGTTTCTCTTTTTAATGAGTACAATCTCAATGGTTATTCTCAAATTATTAAAAATTCCTGAAGATATTTCAAGTAAAATTCAATTATACCTTGGTGTGTTTTTTATCCTTGCGATTGGTTTCAGAAGAATGAATGACATAGGATTAAATAAATTTTTGTTTTTAATTCCTGTTGTCAATTTAATTTTGGCGTGTTTCCCTACCGATTATTTTTCTTCAGAAAAAAAGTAAAATATAAACTTTACAACTCTAATACTAAATTGTGTTAGAGTTGTTTTTATTATTAAGGTGAATTAAATATTTTCTCCCCAAAATACCCATTCAATCAAAAAAATCACTAATTTTAAACCCAATAAACACAAGCATACAATTATGATAAATAAAAAAGTAGCCAATGCCGCAGAGGCTTTGTTTGATGTAAAAGACAATCAAACAATTATGGTAGGTGGTTTCGGACTGAGCGGAATCCCTGAAAATTCTATTGCTGAATTAGTAAAGAAAAATATAAAAGGTCTTACTTGTATTTCAAACAATGCAGGTGTGGACGATTTTGGTTTAGGATTGCTTTTGCAAAACAAACAAATCAAAAAAATGATTGCTTCGTATGTGGGCGAAAATGCTGAATTTGAAAGACAAATGCTCAGCGGTGAACTCGAAGTAGAATTGACTCCTCAAGGTACTTTAGCAGAAAAATGTAGAGCTGCTCAAGCGGGAATTCCTGCTTTTTTCACTCCAGCAGGATACGGAACAGAGGTTGCCGAAGGTAAAGAAACTCGTGAATTCAATGGAAAAATGTATGTAATGGAAGAGGCTTACAAAGCTGATTTTGCCATTGTAAAAGCTTGGAAAGGCGACGAAGCTGGAAATTTAATTTTTAGAGGTACTGCCAGAAATTTCAACGCAAATATGGCAGGTGCAGGAAAAATCACCATCGCCGAAGTAGAAGAATTGGTGCCAGCAGGAGCATTGAATCCTAATGAAATTCACATTCCTGGGATTTTTGTAAAAAGAATTTTTCAAGGAATAAACTACGAGAAAAGAATTGAACAAAGAACTGTAAGAAAAAAAGACTAATCGCTATGGCTTTAGATAAAATAGGTATTGCAAAACGAATTGCAAAAGAACTTCAAGACGGGTTTTATGTAAATTTAGGCATTGGTATTCCTACTTTGGTAGCCAATTATGTACCGTCGGGTATGAATGTAGAATTTCAATCAGAAAACGGAGTGTTGGGTATGGGGCCTTTTCCTTACGAAGGTGAAGAAGATCCAGACATCATCAACGCAGGAAAGCAAACGATTACTACTTTGCCAGGTGCGGTGTTTTTTGACTCGGCAACGAGTTTTGGTATGATTCGTTCGCAACATGTAGATTTGACGATTTTAGGTGCTATGGAAGTTGCCGAAAATGGTGATATTGCCAACTGGAAAATACCAGGAAAAATGGTAAAAGGTATGGGCGGTGCTATGGATTTGGTAGCCTCTGCCGAAAATATCATCGTAGCTATGATGCATGTAAACAAAGCGGGGGAGTCTAAAATTCTGAAAAAATGTACATTGCCTCTTACGGGTGTAGGATGCGTGAAAAAAGTAGTTACAGAATTGGCTGTTTTGGAGGTTACTTCAAAAGGATTTAAACTATTGGAAAGAGCACCAGGGGTTTCAGTAGAGGACATCGTAAAAGCTACAGAAGCCGATTTAATTATCGAAGGGGATATTCCCGAAATGATTATTGACTAATAAAAAGATTCTTCACTTCATTCGTTCCGATAGTAATCGGAACTCTCTTGTCCTGAATGACAAATTGATAAATGTCATTCCGACGAAAGGAGGAATCTATATAAAAAGGTTAAAATATCTAATCAATTATGACAAATCATTCAACAGAAATCAACACTACAAAAGGAGTTAAGAAAACTCCTTTTGTAATAAAATTAGCAACCATACTTATCAGTATGGTTTTGATTGTTTATATTGCAATCATCGGAAAATCAATTTTATTGCCTTTGATTCTCGGACTTTTGATTGCCTTATTACTTGTACCAATGACGCGTTTTTTTGAACAAAAATTACGTTTCCCTATAATTGTTTCGTCTTTAGTATCACCGATTTTGTTTACCTTGGGGGTCTTGTTGGTGCTGTTTCTTATAGGTACACAAATGGCAAAATTCAGAGAAGACTGGGATTTATTTCAAACGCAAATGGTCAATTTGTTTCATCAAACTCAAAATTATATCTATACCAATTTTGGTGTATCTGAAGAAGAACAAATGCAATACCTTAGCGGAAATGTCGAAACACTATTACAACGAAGCTCTACAATTGCACAATCTGTATTATCAAGCCTTACCTCGATATTGATTACCGCTTCATTTGTGTTTTTATCAGTATTCTTTTTGTTGCTATATCGCTCACATTTGGTAAAATTTCTGACATGGTGTTTCCCTGTTTCACAAAAAACTAAGGTTATGAAAGTAACTCAAGAGATACAATCTGTGGTAAAACAGTATATCTTTGGATTGATGATACAGGTTGTAATTGTAACCGTATTAATGTTTATTGCATATAGCATCATTGGCATCAAATACGCTTTGTTGTTTGCCGTTTTGTGTGGAGTGCTAAACCTGATTCCCTATATTGGAATATTTACTGCAACAGCTATGGCAACCATTGTTACCTACACCACGGGTACACCCATTCAGGCTTTGTGGGTAATTATATCGGTAGTGATTGTAAACTCTATCGATGGAAATATCATTATGCCAAAAATTGTAGGTTCAAAAGTATCACTCAATTCATTTGTGGTCTTGTTTGGAATTTTAATTGCAGAGGCCATTTGGGGATTAGCAGGAATGTTTTTGGCTATTCCGTTGATGGCTATGTTCAAAATCATTTGTGACAATGTAGAAGGTATGCGTCCTTACGGCTTTTTGCTTGGAGAAGACGACGAAAAAACACCAAAATACGACGCTAAATACATTACTACCATCGAATGTGTAAAAGTAGAAAAAGAAGTTTTGGAAGAAGAAGAGAAAAAGGAAAAAGAGTAGTTTTATATTAACTACTAAATAATACTTATAATTATTTATTTTTCAATAACTTAAAAAAAATAACACGGTATTCTTTGCACTTAAAACCCCTTTAAATTACCTTTGTTCAGAGAAAATAAAGAGAATAAAATTAATAATCAAATCATTTTTCGTTATGGCAAATGTAAACTATTACATTAAGAAAAATAAGGGGATAAGCTCCATATATGCGAGACTAACGCACGGATATAATATAGATGTTTCGAGCCGTACCAATTTGAGTGTACCTGCCGAATTTTGGGATACAAAAAATAAAAAAGTACGCAAAGTGCTGAAGATAGATTATGATTTTATCAATAAGAAGTTAGAAGAAATAAAATACTCTGTTCTTGATACATTTAATAAAGATTTTACACAAGGGCGAAAAATAGATAAAAATTGGCTCAGTGATACAATTCTATTTTTTTACGGACACGAACCCAAATCGAGGACAGCCCACACGCTATTTTTTACCGACTTTTGCAAATGGTGGATGAAAGAAAAAGCACCCACGCATAAAAGTAGTCGATACAAACTATTATCTGAAGTAAATAAAAAATATTACAAAAAAATTTATCCAAACATTCGAGGAATTTGAAAACCAAAACACGAGGATAAAACTTACAGATTTAGACGAAAGTGTAATTGATAAATTTTGCAAGTTCCTAAACGAGGAAGAGTAAAAAAAAACTCTGTATAAAGGTACAGAGTTTTAGCTTTTAAGAGTAGTTAAATACTATTGAATTAATTATGAAACCATAATTAAAATCATTGCAAATGATATATAATATTTTTGTTACCCACCCCTAAAATATTAATTTTTTCCAACAAAAAAAAGCGGAGCTACAAACTCCGCTTTTTTACTACTCAATAAAATTTTAAAATTGCACAGCCAACAACTCTTTACCCAATTGATGGATAGCATTTTGAATTTTATAAGCCTGTTCTTGCGAGGCAGTTGCTATGCCGTTTTTATATTGTCTTACTAATGATTCGTTCAATCCAGCTTTTTTTGCCACCGATGAAATTTTCACTTCAGGAATCAAAGCAAAAAACGAAGACAAATCCATTTTATAAACAAATTCTACATCTTCATAATCATTTGCATAATCTTCCCCAAACTCTTTAGCAATTTCTATATTATCTGCAAAAGCCCCTTCCAAATTGCTTTTCAATTCCTCAAATGTATTTCCACAAGAGCTGACCACACCCACAAAATTTTGAGTTGTTCCCCAATACATTCCTTCCTTGTCTTTTTCAACAAAAATTTCTATTTTTTTAACTTCCATATCATTATTGTTTTTTATCATTAATCTACTATACCCTTTGAAAACAAGCCTTTTTTGGGGCTTTTTTTATACCCACCTTCCACTTTTAGACCTGCAAACCGACCATTTTCGTGACCCCACGAAAATGATACCCACCCCTAAAAAACCTATTTTTTTATTTACACACAATGTTATTAAATGTATTACTTGTACATTACGCCTCGCCTAAATTTGCCCCATTAAACCCACACACAGGACAATAATTAACGGCGTGGCTGAATAAGAGGTTGTGATTGAGTTGGTTGGGTATATTTATTGACTGACTTACTTTGTGCCGACTTTAACGCCTGTATCTCAGACTCTAACTTGGCTACTTTTTCTTGTAACAAAGCTTTGTTTTCCTCTAATAAAGCATTGTTTTTCTCTAACATTGCTATATACTTATCATTATTAGGAGTAACAACCTCATTTTTTACCTCACCTTTGAGCATAGAACCCTTTCCTGTAAGTAACCATTCGGCGTTGATTTCATAGTCGTCTATCAATACAGATAATAAATCAACTCCTACATTCATTCTTTCTTTCAGAATTTCTGAAAATTTAGATGCTGTTATCCCAAATTTTTCTGCTAAAAATGATTTTGAAGGAACTTTTTTTTCTAAAATAAGAAAATTTATCACTTCTATAAATCTCTGATTTACAATATTTTTACTCATAAACATAAAATTATTTTCAAAATTTCTGAAATTTAATTTGTTTAATTCAGAATTTCTGTATTATATTTGCAATGTGATAATGACAAAAATCAATTATTTCTGTCATTAAAAATATCCAAAGATATGAATAAAAGAAAAGTAACAGAAGAGGCAAAAGAAAAAATAAAAAAAAACATTACCAAGATAGCTAACGACGTTGGTAAAGCACCGACCACTATATATAGAATGTTGTATGTAGAAACGCATCGGTTAGAACAAAAAGTAATAGCAAGAGCTATTCGCAGATACACCAAGCTCCGTGTAGAGGATTTATACGAGAGCGAATAATAAGTAATTGATAATTGACAATTCAGAAACGTTCATAGACATATCGGAAAAAAGTTGGTAAAACAAGAAAAAGTATCAATCACTACACGAATTTTTAAAACTAAAAAAAACTATCTGTAATTTAACAGATAGTCTTTTCGTTTATTTTTACCCTTCGCGGTAACTCATCATCCAGTTGATACCAAAAGCATCGGTACACATTCCGAAATATTCGCCCCAAAATGTATTTTCCATTGACATCGTTACTGTACCATTTGCGAACAATTTTCCGAAAATTTCATCCGCTTCGGCTTTTGATTGCCCATTTCTTCAGAAATGGGATATTCTGATGGCATATCTTTAAACCTTCCTACATAAGGAAACTCACCTCAAAAAACAATACGGTAAAAATTGAAGGCTTCTTAACAATTTCCGTTGAAATTCAAATAAATGTTTGTTGTCATTTTTAGTGTATTATTTTATAAATTCTTTCATAATAATTTTTTCATCCATACTCATTGCTCCTGGATTACACCCTAATTTTCCTTGTGGTACTTCCATTCCTCTTTCTTCAAAATGTTTAATCCAAACGGCATAATATTCCTCAGAGTGTGGTTCTTTGTAATTCATAGGATACATTTGAAAAAAATCTTCTTGTTCATTGGCAAATAAAAACGCATCGTAAATCAATTCTGAACAATAATATTTTCCATTGTCATATAAAAAATCATGGTCGTACGGTACACCCAATTGTGAATTGCAAAAATCCAAAACTTTGGGAATTAAATAATGGTATTCGTTAGCCAATTTTCCAACATAAACAGGCTGTTTGGTATATGCCAAAAACAATCGTAAAGGGGTTTTTACCACTCCTTTTTCTACGGCTTCATATAGCCAAACGCCTCCTTTTTCATCAATATCTACCAATCCCACATGGTTGAATTTCAAACCATGATATCCCTCTGTTACCGCATTGATTGCCTCACACATTTCACCACAATTGATATTGATAAACAACAAATCGCCTTTTTCCAATTTGGTTGGCGATTGAGCAAAAGAAAACTGTATATACAAAAAGAAAAACACAAGTTTTACTAATTCATTCATCATTCAAACCCTCGTTTATTTTACTTGATTTTCGTACTTACTTGGATTGTAAATTCGTTCAAAATCGTTGGGTTCTATGCCTTTTTCCACTGAAAAATTTCCGATTTTAGTTCTTCTTAAAGCGATAAGATGTGCACCCGAACGCAACGCTTTCCCAAAGTCAAACGCCAATGAGCGAATGTAGGTTCCTTTACTACAAACCACTCTAAAATCGATTTCTGGCAAAGCAATTCGAGTGATTTCAAATTCCAAAATCTCAATTGTTCGTGCTTGAATTTCTACTTCACTACCCTCTCTTGCATGTTCGTACAATCGTTTCCCATCTTTTTTCAATGCCGAAAAAACAGGTGGAAATTGCTGAATTTGTCCGATAAATTGCTGACGAGTGGTTTCTATCAATTCGGAAGTGATGTGGTCTGTAGGAAAAGTTTGGTCGATTTTCGTTTCCAAATCATAAGAAGGTGTGGTTGCCCCAACGGTTATCGTGCCTATATATTCTTTGATTTGTGCTTGAAGTTCGGGTATTTTCTTGGTAAATTTCCCTGTGCAAACAATCAACAATCCAGAAGCAAGAGGGTCTAATGTACCTGCATGACCTATTTTGAATCGTTTGGGCAAATTCAAATTTTTCAATAAAGTATATTTGATTTTATTTACTGCTTGAAACGAACTCCAAGTCAATGGTTTATCTATCAATAAGATTTGTCCCTCTTGAAATTGTTCTTTTGTTAGTTTTTGCATACGCTTTTATTTTAGCCACGAATTTCCATAAATTATTCACCATTTATTAATAAATATCTTTCGTATTCACATCTAAAAAGAATGGTGGCTAAAGACTGAGTGTCTAATCATATATTTTTCTATTTTAGTATGAACATATACATCTTTTTTGTTACAAATCCTCAATCATCATGAAGAGGAATATGTTAAAGAAATTTGTGATAATTTGTGTAATTCGTGGCTACTCCTTACACCTTAAATGTATTACCAAAAATAAATCAACAAAATAATTCCTACGATGATGCGGTACCAACCCCAAAATTTAAATCCGTATTTTGTCAAAACTGCAATAAATGTTTTCACGGCGATAAGTGCCACAATAAACGCGATGATATTTCCTAAAATAAAGATTTGTGTGTTTTCTGAAGTAGCCAAAATCATTTCATAACCTTTTTGTTGTACAATCCCTTCTGCCCCCCATTTTTTCACAAAAACAGAATAAATAGTTACAGCCAACATAGTAGGCACCGCCAAAAAAAAAGAAAATTCAGCCGCGGCTTTTCTGCTCAACCCCTGCGTCATCCCTCCGATAATGGAAGCAGCCGAACGCGAAGTACCAGGCATCATTGCCAAACATTGCCAAAATCCGATAGTTAGGGCTTTTTTGAATGAAATTTCTTTTTCGTCGTGAATTTTTGGATTTTTGAACCATTGATCAACGAAAATCAAAACAATTCCCCCAAGAATCAACACTATCGAAATTACTTTTTGATTTCCTAAAACTTCTTCAATCATATCGTCAAATAAATAACCCAATCCCAAAGCAGGAATTACGGCAAAAGCCAATTTTAAATAAAAATTGAAATTGTTGAAATCAAAAAATTTTTTCCAATACAATACTACTATCGAAAGAATAGCTCCAAATTGAATAGAAACTTGAAACATTTTCAAAAATTCATCATTGCTATCCAAACCCAGCAATGCAGCAGTAAACCCCATGTGAGCCGTTGATGAAATCGGCAAATATTCTGTCAACCCTTCGATGATTGCGATGAGTATGTAATGAAAAAGTTCCATATTGCGATAGCCTCAAAATTTGTTTTTTACTTTTTTCTTGAATAAAAAATAGAAAGGATACAAACGGTAAATCCAACAAAAATAACTGCTGGTGCCAATCTTATTCTACGAAAACTAAATACTTCTTCGTTGAAGATTTCTGGATTTTCGCTATTCCCTCCCATCATCAATATAAATCCTACCGCAATGGTCAATACACCTACTACAATCAATAGGTAATTTTCTTTTGTAAATAATGTTTTTTTATTGTTTTCCATATTTAATTTGCTACGAATTATTTTTTCTCTAAAAGCGGAAGCTTCTCTGTTTATCCGTTGTAAAAAAACTATGTTCCTATGTGGTTAAAAACTGTAATTTAATACAAATCATCTGATTTTAGATTTAAATATTTTGTAGTAGCAAAATAAGTACTAAACCAAGTGATGACAATCCCTAATAATAAAATTTCTACCGATACAATTCCCAAAGATTGATAATCTTGCATCAATCCCAAGGCTGGTAATTGTTTATCAATGTACCATGTCAATGACAACACTGCGATTACTGCCAATACCGAACCAATCAATCCCAATTTGATGCTTCTCCACACAAAAGGACGACGGATAAATGATTTTGTCGCTCCTACCATTTGCATTGTTTTGATAATAAAACGATTGGAGTAAACCGAAAGTCTCAACGAACTGTTGATTAGCAACATTGCAATCAACGCAAAAACACCACTTACAACCAATACCCAAAAGGTAACTTTTTCTACATTGTCGTTTACCAAATTCACCAATTGAGCGTCGTAAATCACATCATCAACTAGTTTGTTTTCTTTAAAACTCATTTCGATATTTTTGATAGAATCTTTTTCTACATACGCTCCGTGCAGATGCAAATCCAACGAATGACGCAATGGATTGTGCCCTAAAAACTGAACGAAATTTTCGCCAATGGTTTCCTGATGTTGAATAGCTGCTGTGTCCTTATGTACAAAAGCGATGTCTTTTAAATATTCTTTTTGTTCTAATTCTTTTTGAAGTGCAATGATATCAGTATCTTTTGCTTCGTCTTTAAAGAAAATGGTCATCGGAATATTTTCTTTAAAAGTATTGGAAATTTTCTCGGCATTGTTGACAAACATTCCCAATGTACCCAACAAAAACAAAACTAAAAATATACTGATTACAACAGAGAAATAAGAAGAAATCAATCTTCGTTTTTGGTATCTTTCAAATGATTTAGACATAGTCGACTGTAATTTTTCATATAATGTACAAAGATATAAAAATATTGAAACCTTTTTCATTTTTTATTTCAAATCATCAAAAGAAAAATCTATTTACTTGTTTTTTTATAAAAAATATTTCTAAACTTGAGAAATCATTTAATTCAATCATATCAAAAAACGTTATGAAAAAAAATTAGTTTTTATGGTATTCACTGCCTTGGCTTTTGTTGCTTGTAAAAATGATGACAACAACACAAAGCCATCTTTATTAGGAAAATGGACGTATGAAAAAAACGTTTTATACGATGGAGCTAAACATGAACCTTTGATGACTAATCAAGGTGAAACTTGTCAATTGTTAGATTCTTATTTATTTGAAAACGACGGAAAATTGACAGTAACAGTACACGACGAAGATCTAAACGAAACATATATTCCAGAAGCGTTTATCAGTAGTTATGTTCACAATCAAGCTGAAAACACTGTACAACTAAACATAGATGAATCTGTTGTTTTTCAATTGCATAATCATACAGCACAAACAGTAGGTTTTAAATTTAGAATTTATTGACGTAAACGGTGATAATGTAAAAGAATATGTCATTTTCCGTTACAAAAAAGCTAACTAAAAATCAAAGGCTGTCTTTTCGGACAGCCTTAATTTTTATCGTAAAGTTGCGGGATTCACCCATTTAAAAATATATGATTCTTCTGAAACTTTCATTCGTTCCGCCAATTTCAACATACGATCTGGCAAACGCATGAGATAATCTCTTGCTTTTTCTGCCTCATCCGTCAGATTGGTGATTTTATCGATTTCCCAACGTTTGATAAGTTTGTTTAAGATATCGACATAATCGGTAGAAGTATAAACACCGATACGTTGTGCAGATTCAGAGAAATGTACAAAAGCATCTCCCATAGCTCCACCTGATTCGCGAATCAAGTTGGCTGGCATAGTGATTTTTTTCTTCATCATATAGTAGAACGCCTTCATCATTTCCGACGGATCTACTTGAAAAATTCTTTCTACAAAATCAGAATATGCATGGTGGTGACGCATTTCGTCTCCTGCAATGATTCTACAGATTTTTGACAATTTGTGATCTCCGTATTTTTTTGCCAATTGTGAGACACGATTGTGAGATACATAGGTTGCCAATTCTTGAAAACTCGTAAACACAAAGTTTTTATAAGGATCTTGATCTGTACCGGGGTCAAAACCATCGTTGAGCAAGTGATGTGTAGTGATTTCTACTTCACGCATATTTACACGCCCAGACAAATACAAATATTTATTGAGCAAATCTCCATGACGATTTTCCTCACCCGTCCAGTGACGAATCCATTTTGCCCAGCCGTTTCCTGTTCCATCCTCACCTTCTTTTTGTTTTACACCTTCTACTTCCATCAACCAAGATTCGTAAGTAGGCAAGGCTTCTTCCGTGATTGTATCTCCTACCAATACCACCCAAAAGTCGTACGGCAATTCTTTGGCATATTCACGCAATTCGGTTACTTCCTCAAAGAAATTTTCGCTTTGTGAATTGGGCAATAAATCTGATGGTTGCCAGATTTTCTCTACTGGAATCAAATAGTTTTGTACAAAAGAGTCGATGTTTTTTTCCAAAAACTGCATCACCTCCAATCTGATGTTTTTTACTGACATAGTGTGTTTTTATTATAATTTATGAGACTGAGAAATTTGAAAATGTGATAATAATTTACAAATTATTCTTCAATCTTTGATTTTACTGTATTTTCTACTGTTTCTAGTAGTTGCTCAAACTCCATATCTTTTATTTTGATAGCGGGGTGTACATGCAATTTTACTGCACTTCCCAATCCCATCGGAAAACTACCATATCTAAATATTTTCCAAGAATTGTTGATTGTCAAAGGTACAACCATCGCATTGGGAGCAAATTTGCACAACATTTTCAATCCATTTTCAGAAAATCTCTTTGGTTTTCCTGTTTTTGATCGCGTTCCTTCAGGAAAAATTACAGCCGAACGCTTGTTAGTTTGTATGTATTTTGCCAAGTCTCTTATAGCAGACAACGCCTGTTTTGGGTCATTTCTGTCTATCAGGGCAGATCCTCCGTATTTCAAATTGAATGAGACGCTCGGAATACCTTTCCCTAACTCAATTTTACTTACAAATTTTGGATGAGCCTCTTGCAAAAACCAAATAATGCTCACAATATCAAACATCGATTGGTGATTACAAACAAAAATCAATGGTCGCTCTTTTGGTAAGTTTTCTTTTCCAGTTACCGAAAAAGTCGTCCCCAATACATTGGCACTACGCATCAAAAACCATTGTAGTATATCCACACTTTTTTTATGCGACTGATATCCAAAAACTTTCAAACAAAACCATTGGATCGGATGAAAGATTACCAAACTCAATCCCAAACAAATATAATAGAGAACACTTAATGGATACGATAGTAATTTCTGCATATTGATTTCCTATAATTAAATCACCAAAGATACAAAATTTTATTTATATCTTCGTTTATTTATCGATACTCTAAAAAAGAAATAGTTACCAACCAAACTTTTGGAATTATTTCCTTAGTTTCAACCATTTACAAAAACTTTTATTTTGTTAAAATAAATCTGTTTAAATAGCACATATCATTGTACCTTTGCAAAATAATTAAACATTTTTTTACGAAAAAAATCCTTTATTCTTTTGAGTGTTATAGCAGTATGTTCTGCTTTTGCTCAACAACAATACACTGGGGTAAATAGCAGTGCTCATGGAGATATTTACAATAGCCTTTCAAATCCTGCCGATTTATTAAACAGCAACAGTAAGATAGGAATCTACCTTTTTTCTACTGACGCGAATCTATCAAACAACAAATTGAGTTATTCGCTAGATTTAAAAAGAATTATGAAAAATTTACATCTATCAACTCTTCAGTTTACTCACACAACCATATCAATCAGAGTATCCATTCTGACATTTTGGAGCCTTCAGCCTTTTTTAAATTAGATAAAAATGTCATCGGTTTTTCTACTCGTATTCGCACAATGGTACACGCAAGAGAGATTGATGCAAAAATCATTCAAGATTTTATCGGTGATGTAAACACAGGAACTTTAGCAAATTATCCTTTATTAAAAAAAGAAAACACCAACGTATCAGGAAACGCCTTTTGTGAAATTGGAGTAGCATTTTCACGTAATCTCATCGAAACTGAACATCACAAATTCAATATAGGTGCCAATGTGAAATATGTAATGGGAAGCTTCTAATTCTCGTATTGGTTTCAACAATTTTAGTGGAGAGCTACGATTAGACCATAATGATGACGATTTAATACTTACAACCAAAGGTTCAAGAGAATTTATTACTGAATATGGTGGTCTCAACAATTTTGACGACGATTTTTCTATCAAAGACGCATTGAAAATCAACACCTCAACCATAGGTTTTGACATTGGTGCTGTATATGAATTTAGAAAAAAATGGCTACAAAAAATCTATATGATGCAAAAATTGGCTTTTCGATTACAGATATAGGCAGTTTGAATTACAAAGCGAATGCCAACTCATTTAAATATACTTTGAACACAGGTAATCAAGAAATAAGAATCGATTTGCAAAACATTAAAAACACGTTACAATCTTACAACAAGATTGTAACTTATGAAAACATTGAAGGTCGTACATTTACTTCTTCGTTGCCTACAACAATGCACCTGAGAGTTGACGTACGCATTTGTAGTAAATTGTTTATAGATCTGACTTAGAGGGTAAAACTCACTTCAAAAGGTCAATCTATATACAACGCTTACTATCACAACAACTTGTCTATCACACCAAAATTTGAAGCGAAACATTGGGGAAGTTTATGTTCCTATTAATCGTGTAGCTGACATGGGAACAACTATTGGGAGTGCTTTCAGAGTTGAACCATTATTTGTAGGATCAAATAGTAACATCACTTCAAACAATGCTAAAAACCTCAACGCATATATAGAACTAAACCTACAGTGGTAATCAGATAAATAAATAACCCCTTTCAAACAGCTGTCTGAAAGGGATCATTTACTGTGTAGAATACATTATTCTTCGTCTTCTTCAAAAGTGGATTCTTGCGAAACATTTGGTTTTATTTCTTTCTTCACTTTTGCAACGTTTTTCATTACTTCGCTCACTTGGTTGCTTGCGACAAATGACGCCACCATATTATTGAGCATATCGCTACCTGCTTGTGGTGAATTTGGCAACAAAATCAAGTTAGAATTGTTTTCAGCTCCGATAGCTGTCAAAGCATCGTAGTGTTGTGTAACTACAATCAAAGCAGATGCCTCTTGAGAGTTGATTCCTACTTTGTTTAGCACATCTACCGATTCTACCAAACCACGTGCAATTTCTCTACGCTGGTCGGCGATACCCTGCCCTTGCAATCTCTTTGACTCTGCCTCTGCTCTTGCTTTTGCTACGATGCGGATTCTTTGAGCCTCTGCTTCGTATTCTGCTGCTGTTTTTTCTCTATCGGCAGAGTTGATACGGTTCATCGCATTTTTTACTTGAATATCTGGGTCGATATCTGTAATCAAAGTGTTGATGATATCGTATCCGTAGGTAATCATTGCATCGTTCAATTCACGTTTAACAGCGATTGCAATATCGTCTTTTCTTTCAAAAACGTCGTCCAATTTCAATTTTGGAACCTCAGCTCGTACCACATCAAACACATACGATCTGATCTGATCGTGAGGATATTCCAATTTATAAAACGCTTCGTAAACTCTATCTTGTACTACTTTGTACTGCACTGATACTTTCATCTTTACGAATACGTTGTCTTTGGTTTTGGTTTCGATAATAACATCCAATTGTTGGATACGCAAGTTTACTACTCCCGCAATTCGATCAATCACGGGGATTTTGATTTGCAATCCCGATTGACGAATCGAAAGGTATTTTCCAAAACGTTCAACAATCACAGCACTTTGTTGTTTTACGGTAAAAAAACTCATAAAAAACAAAGCTAAAATAACTACAACTATTATATATATCATAAAATTATTTTTTATCAAAAGTCATTTTTACAGTTGCTCCACTCAGCATAGAAATCATACTTGCATATTCTGGAAAATATTCTTGAAAGAAAGTGGTATAATCTCCCAAACTACCTGTGATATACATTTGATTTCCAGAAAAAGTTGCTTTTCCAGAAACTTCAACTCCGTTTAGATTGAGTTTTACATCACTCCCTTCTTTTGAAAACGCCTGACTTGCTACTTTTGCTTTACATTCAGTACCAGAAAAGTGTGTAAATGTACCTTGTGTAGTTGATTGTATATCCAAGAAATCCTTGTCACATCCTACTGTGTGAGGATAATCGTACTCGTACAATTTTACCACTTGAATCAACTCTACATTCTTAGGCACCCACTTTCCAACGATTTCGTCAGTAGGCTCTGTTGTTGTTTTATCCTCCGAACAAGAAGCAAATACCAATCCGCTTAATGCTACTATTGATGTAATTTTTTTCATATTTTATTTAGTTAAATAGATTGTCCCTGTCAATTTTATCATTGCCTTTGGTTTTCTAGCTATTTTTTCAAATTCTTCTGCTGACAAAAGCGAACGCATTCTTTCTCCGACAAAATCACTCACCCATTCTATTTTTTTTGTAGACATATCTTGAGACAAAAATTCGTATTTTTTCTCAAAAATGTAAAACAAATTATTTCTTTGCACCTTAGTCAACCCGCAATATTCAGCTACAAAATCTGCTTCTTTTTTAGCATATTCTGCATATTCTTTTTTCCCTGCAACCAAAATATCTTTAGGTGCAACCTCTTGAGCATTTGCTTGAAACATAACAAACGACAATGCCAAAACACAAATTACTTTTTTCATTCTTTTTATTTTTTTTTCAAATATACTACTTTTTATCATATAATGTACTTTTATCCTTTTTCAAAATACGCTTTTTTTGAGTACCTTTACGCTTCAAATGTTTTATTCAGTCATATATCATGAAACACATCAGCTTTGTAGAAGAAATAGCCGAGCGACTCATCAAAGACACGGCGTGGGATTTTGCTCATACCAAAGTGGTTTTACCCAACAAACGTGCAAAAATTTTCTTACAAGACGCCTTAAAAAATCGCTCGGAACGATTTGTGATTGCTCCAGAAATTATGAGTATAGAAGAGTTGATAGCTCAAATTTCTCATGTCAAAAAAATCGATTCTTTAGAGTCTCTATTTGTGTTTTACACCATTTATATCGAAAACACTCCCAAAGAAAAAATTCAAGATTTTGAATCGTTTTCTGGTTGGGCAAAATTGTTGTTGCAAGATTTCAACGACATAGACACTTATTTGCTCGACCCTAATCACGTATTTTCGTATCTTCAAAACATAGACGACATCAATCATTGGGCGGTAAATGCTGATATTCAAACCGATTTAATCAAAAAACATTTGACTTTTTGGGAGACTTTACCTATTTATTACGAAAAATTTTCGCAACATCTTATTTCACAAAACAAAGGATATCAAGGCATCATCTATCGTAAAGCTGTTGAAAAACTCAATGATTTTATCCAAAACGATCGCTCTGAAAACACCTATTATTTTTGTGGATTCAATGCATTGAACCAAGCTGAAGAAATCATTTTTCAACGTTTGGCAAAAGAACAAAAAGCCAAAATACTGTGGAACATAGACCAATATTTCCTCAACGACAACGACCATGAAGCGGGATATTTTGCTCGTAAAATAAAGAAAAACTGGGGATTGTACAATTCGCGTCCTTATGAAGACATCAATGATTTTTATACAAAAGAAAAAAACATCCACATATACGGTACGCCTAAAAATATAGGACAAGCGAAAATCGTAGGCGAAATCATCAATAATTTTACCAAAGAGGGAAAAAATCTACAAGAAACTGCAGTGATACTGAGTGACGAAAACTTGCTTTTGCCTTTACTCAATCAACTCCCAATTGAGACAAATGCTCTCAATATCACCATGGGATTTGGATCAAAAACGCATCCTTCGCATTTGTTGATTCAAAAGTTATTAAAAATGCAAAATAATGCATGCAATCGCAACGAACATACTACGTTTTACTATAAAGAAGTTCTAGATGTGTTGCAGCACCCATACATTTCGCAACACACTGATGCTAAAGAGATTGTACAGTTCATCAACAAGCAAAATATTTCGTTTTTCTATTATGAAACTTTAGAAAAAAACGTCGCAATCAGTCCGTTTATAGCATCGATTTTAACTCCATGGAAAAACCTTTCATTAGATGAAATCATAGAAAAATTGTTTACTGTTTTACAAGAAATAAAACATCTATTAGTCGAAAAAAATGATGATATTTCATTGGCATTTACCTACACGATTTATCAGACTTTAAACAAAATAAAAAATTATCAAGAAACCTATCAGTTGATTGATTCGCTATCGCATTTTACCAATATTTACAAGCAAATTGCAGATTTGATGGAAGTTTCTTTTGAAGGAGAACCACTACAAGGTTTACAAATCATGGGAATTCTCGAAAGTCGTGTGTTGGATTTTGACACAGTTATCATCACATCAGTAAATGAGGGAAAATTCCCTAAGAGTAAAACTATCAACACTTTTATCCCCTATGATGTAAAAGTGGAATTGGGATTGCCAACTTACAAGGAAAAAGACTCGATTTTTACCTATCATTTTTATCATTTGCTGCATCGAGCAAATAACATTTACATCATTTACGACAACGACCAAAGCCAAGGAAAAGAACCGAGTAGATTTATCACTCAATTGCAGCTCGACAACATCAAACAACACCATATCACCGAGGTAAACACAACTGCACCCACTGATAAATCGACACAAAAAAAGAAGAAAATCGTCAAAACCGACCAACTAATTTCTCTACTGAAGGAAATTGCCTATTCGCCATCGAGTTTGAGTAGCTATCTTCGCGATCCCTTGCAGTTTTACCTTCAAAGTGTACTAAAAATCTACGACAATCCCGAAGTGGAAGAAAACATCGCTGTCAACACTCTGGGAAATGTTATTCACAGCACCTTAGAAGAACTCTACACCCCATTCATTGGAAAAGAGATTTTGGCAGAAGATGTCAAGCAAATGAAAGAAAAAGTACCTGCTCTGTTGGAAAAATATTTCAAAGAAATCTATTCCTCACACTATGTTTTATCAGGAAAAAATCTACTAGCGATGGAGGCTACTTTGTACAACATCAATGCTTTTTTAGACAATGAAATTGCCGAATTAAACGATGGAAACACCATTCAATTGGTAGCATTGGAGAAAAAAATGGAATACACATTTACACATCCTACGTTGCCCTGCCCTATCCAATTGAAAGGAACTGCCGATCGCATCGAATTGAGAAACGGCATTTTGCGAATTATCGATTACAAAACAGGATACCTGCATGAGCGAAATGTAAAAGTTTCTAATTTTGAAAATTTAATCCATTTAGAAAGAGAAAAAGCTATACAGCTATTTTGCTATGCTCTGATGTATAAAGAAGAAGCCAATGGACAACCAGTTCAAGCTGGGATATATTCCTTCCGATTGAAAAGTGAGGGATACAAATTGCTAACTATAGACAAAGTAGGTACGCTGATTACCCCTGATATTTTAGCACAATTTGAAGAACAATTGGCAAATTTGCTCAACGAAATACTCAATCCAGAAATTGCTTTTAAAGAACCCAATAATTTGGATGATGAAGATACTTATACGTCAAGTGAAACGGCGTAAAAAACACGCGGCTGTCCACATGGACAGCCGCGTGTTTTTTAATTCAAATCCTCTTCTGTAATTTCAAAAACATATTTGTTATAATATTTTCTTGATTCTACAGGTTTCCAATAATTTGAATCTTCTGCTTTATAAATACTTTTACCTTCATCAGTTGGATAATAGGTTCTTCTTACTACATTATTTAAAATTAACTGAATTGAATCAAAGTATGTATATTCAATTCCCCAACTTCCCCAATCACATTTGCTCAATTCTGTATGATAATTATTTGAAAATATATTAATATTTTTTTCAACAACATCTTCTTTTTAAAAAATGATTTTCAAATCAGAACTAGTTGCATTTTTTTATCATATAATCTACACAATTATCTCTTATACATGACATTAAAAGAAAAAAGGCAAATAATAAAAATCTAAAATGTAATTTTTTTATGATAAGTTTACTTTTTAATTGTACAGATATTTGAACAAGTGCAAAATTACAATATATAATCACTATAAACAAACTTTTTTAATCTGTCTATAAATAAAATAAACGCTAATTTTTACAACTCTTAAAAAAAAACAAGAGACTGCCAAAGTTTGACAATCTCTTGTTTTTTTTTTATATTACTTCACAAAATCTAATGCGTGGCTCAATGCCTCTTCTACACCTTCTGGATTTTTTCCTCCGGCGGTTGCAAAGAACGGCTGTCCACCTCCGCCCCCTTGGATATATTTACCCAATTCGCGTACGATTTGCCCTGCATTCAAGCCATGACTGGCTACGATTTCTTTGCTGATATAGGCTGTAAGCATCGGTTTGTCGTCGTTTACTGTTGACAATAAAATATAGAAATTCTCGCCTGTTGCTCCTATTTCGTAAGCCAAATCTTTTGCTCCTGCGGCATCCAAAGCTACTTGGGCTACTACGCATTTCACTCCGTTTACTTCCTGAACTTGTGCAATCAGCTCGCCTTTTAGATTTTTCGCTTTTTCTTTGAGCAAATGCTCTATTTGGAGTTTCAATTTGGCATTTTCGTCTTGTAATTTTTCAACCGCTTTGCTCACATCTTTCGTTTTGAGTTGCTCTGCCAATTGTTGCGATTCTTTTTCAAGATTGATAAAATAGTCTTTTACTTTATCTCTTGTAATGGCTTCTACTCTCCGGATTCCAGAGGCAACCGCTCCTTCTGACACAATTTTGAAATACCAAATATCAGCGGTATTTTTAACATGTGTTCCTCCGCAAAGCTCTTTGCTTTCTCCAAACTCAATCATACGAACTTTATCTCCGTATTTTTCTCCAAACAACGCCATAGCACCTGCGTCCATTGCTTCTTTCATCGAAATAGAACGGTGTTCGTTTAATGGTAATTTTTCCAAAACACGTTGATTTACCAATCGTTCCACCTGTTGTATTTCTTCCGTTGTCATTTTTTGGAAATGAGAAAAGTCGAAACGCAATCCGTCAAAATCCACTTTAGAACCTCTTTGCTCTACATGTATTCCCAATACTTCACGCAAGGCTTGGTGTAGCAAGTGCGTAGCAGTATGGTTAGCTTCTATAAAGGCTCTACCTTTTACCGAAGCTTTGAATGGATCTGTCAAATTACTTGGTAAAGTTTGAGTAAAATGAATAATCAGATTATTTTCTTTTTTGGTATCAATGATATAAGTAGTTTCTCCATTGGCAGAAGTAATTGTACCTTTATCTCCTACTTGACCTCCTCCTTCTGGATAAAAAGGTGTAACATTAAATACCAATTGGTACAAAGTTCCATCCTTTTGACTTTCAATTTTTCTATATTTTGTAACGCGAACAATCGCTTCCAAAATATCGTAACCAATAAACTCGGTTTCTTCGTCTTCGCGAACAATCACCCAATCATCGGCTTTGGTATGAGCTGCCGCACGCGAACGCTCTTTTTGTTTTTGTAGATTTTCTTCAAAACCTTTTTCATCTAAAGTAAATCCTCTCTCTGCTAAAATAAGAGAAGTCAAATCGATTGGGAAACCGTAAGTATCGTACAATTCAAAAGCTTTACTACCAGACAATTGTTTTCCTTCTAAGTTTACAATCATCGTATCCAACATCAACAAGCCTTGTTCTAAGGTACGCAAAAAAGAATTTTCTTCTTCTTTGATTACATTGGTAACCAATTGTTCTTGTTTAGCAATTTCTGGGAAAGCCTCTCCCATTTGTTTTGCCAACACAGCTACCAATTCGTAGATAAAAGGTTCTTTTTTGTTGAGGAAAGTAAATCCGTAGCGAATGGCTCTACGCAAAATACGACGAATTACATATCCTGCACCGTTGTTTGACGGCAACTGTCCATCGGCAATTGCAAATGCAACCGCACGAATGTGGTCAACAATTACACGAATGGCAATGTTGATTTTATTTTGTTCGTCTGAAATATTTTTTACCTCATTGTTGGTGTATTTCAGACCTGTAATTTCTTCTACTTTTTGAATTAGCGGTGTAAATACATCCGTATCGTAGTTGGAAGTTACGCCTTGCATAGCCATACACAAACGCTCAAATCCCATACCTGTATCTACATGTTTTGCAGGAAGTTTTTCGAGGCTACCGTCGGCTTTGCGGTTAAATTCCATAAATACATTGTTCCAGATTTCCACCACTTGCGGATGGTCTGCATTTACCAACGATTTACCAGGAACTGATGCTCTTTCGCTGTCAGGTCTTAGGTCGATATGGATTTCCGAACATGGACCACACGGCCCTTGATCTCCCATTTCCCAAAAATTGTCTTTTTTATTTCCTAAAATGATGCGGTCTTCGTCCACAAATTCTTTCCAAATGTCCCACGCCTCTTGATCGAAAGGTACATTTTCGTCTTTATTTCCTTCAAAAACCGAAACATACAAGCGGTCTTTGTCAAGTTTCAATTCTTCGGTAAGAAATTCCCAAGCCCAAGCAATCGCTTCTTTTTTGAAATAATCACCAAACGACCAGTTACCCAACATTTCAAACATGGTGTGGTGGTAAGTATCAAAACCTACATCTTCCAAATCGTTGTGTTTTCCCGACACTCGCAAACATTTTTGCGTATCGGCAATACGCTTGTTTGGTGGTGTACCGTTTCCTAAGAAAAATTCTTTAAACTGAGCCATACCCGAATTGTTGAACATCAAAGTAGGGTCGTCTTTTAGTACAATAGGTGCAGAAGGCACAACCAAATGTCCTTTCTTTTCAAAAAATGCGAGAAATTTCTTTCTTATATCTTGCGATTTCATAATTTGTTGTTGTAATATTATTCGTTTTTCACGTATTCCCCTCTAAAATGAGGGGTGCCATATGGCGGGGTGTGTAAAACACAGTTTTCTTTTTTTTTTACCACATAAAACACAATAGAAACATAGATACAACTTTGTGGTTATGTTTAGACGCTTTGCTTTCAAAGAAAACATTGGCTATAGTATAAAATAAACTATGTAGGCTATATGTCAATGTGTTTAATGCGTAAAAATTCTATTCACAATTTTTTTTTCTAATGTAATTGAAGAAGTCCACAAAGTCAATCATTTAAACTATCTGCTATTTCGAATAAAGGAAAAAATCTTTAAAAATCAACAATATATTTTTTTCCTTACTCAAATACGAGAATTTTGCACTAACTGGCAAAGCAAAGACAGAAAGCCTACTTTCTTGGACAACTTCTAAAAAAACCTTGCAAAAATAAACAATTATCTATTAATGGTAGAGGAAATTAGCTGTAAATTTGGAATGATATCAAAAAAAATGAGGCTATCGCCTCATTTTTTGATAATCAATTTTTCAATAGATTTTTTGTTGTAATGTTGGATTTATAAAAGAAACAAATCCTATTTTTGAAACAATGAAAAATTAGAAATTTAATTACATTATTTTAACTTTTAAGAACTATTCTTCTTTTTTAAAAATTTCTTACAATTTTATCAACTAAAAATTGAGCTAATTTTTCTTTACTTTCAATAGTCCAACCTGCGATATGAGGAGAAAGCAACACTTTGTCAGATTGCATCAAATATTTAAAATCTTCGGGCATATTGTCTTCTGAGAAAATATTTTCAAAAGATGATTTTTCATATTCCAATACATCCAAACCTGCTCCTAAAATTTTTCCTGATTGAATATTTTTCACCAAATCTTTGGTACAAACCGATTTCCCTCTGGCAGTGTTGATAAACCAAAACGATTTTTTCATTTTTGAAATAAATTCCTCATTGATTAAATGTAAGGTTTCTGGAGTTTGTGGCGTGTGCAAACTCACAATATCTGCCTCTTCATGCAATCGTTGTAATGTTACCTGCTCTGCATATTCATCACCAATATTGGGTAATATATCATAAAAAATCACCTTACAGTCAAACCCCTTGAGCCTTTTTGCAAAGGCTTTCCCCATATTTCCATATCCGATGATTCCTACCGTTTTCCCTTCTATTTCATACCCACGGTTGGCTTCTCTCTCCCATTTACCTTTACGCACCTCAGCATCTACTATGGCGAGTTTGTTCATCAAAGAAAGTAGCATCCCCATTGCGTGTTCGGCAACGGCGGTTTTGTTTCCTTCGGGTACAGCAATTGTCTCTATTCCTTTGGAATGTGCATATTCTACATCAATATTTTCTAAACCAGCCCCTACTCTCCCAATAAATTTCAACTGTACAGCCGCATCGAGCACTTCTCTATCAATAGGCAATCTACTGCGTACAATCAACCCTTGATAATCAGCAATTTTACCTAAAAATTCAGCCTTTGTACAATGATAATCTTCGTGATTTTCAAATCTATGTCTAGCCAATTGTTCTATCAACAAAGGATGGTTTTTGTCTATGTGCAAGACTTTCATATTTTTCATGTCCTTCATTTTGATATAATTTCAATTTCTGAAGATTGATTTTCAACCATTTGATTGTATTTCACTTTAAAAAGAAAGAGTACTAAACAGTCAAAAATCCACGTGCCCCAAAAAACATAAATACCATATTTGAAATACTCATTTAAATAATTGGAAGCCTGAGCGTCAAATTCTTTAAAAGAAAACAACAAGCCCACCAAAGAAAAAATAATCAACAACAGATTGATGATATAAAAAGTACTTGATTTCAACCAACGCTTTGCAACTATTAGAAACAAAACCAACAAAGAAAGTATAGCTAAACATAGAAAAAATCCTTGTTTCCAGTCGCTGGTGTATTCATAAATAAAACGATAACTTGCATCTACATATTTAGCTTGAGACAAAAAGACAGCCGTTACTAAACTATTTATTAATTGCAAGATAAAAAGTAAAAACCATTTATTTTTCATACGCAATTTTCTTACAAATGTAAACTTTTATTTTGACAGTTAAACGATTAATCATGAAATTATTAGCCAATTTATTTTGGTTTCAAACTACTTTCGCTTTCAAAGTTGACTTCAATTTTACTACTTTTGTGAAAATTTTTTTTTCAATGGAAGAAATCATCAAACAGTTTCCTGATCTTACTGACCAACAAATCAAACAATTTGAATTGTTAGAACCATTATATACCGAATGGAATGCAAAAATCAATGTTATCTCTCGCAAAGACATAGACGAATTATATACGCGTCATGTATTGCATTCGTTGGGTATTGCAAAAATTCAACCTTTCAAGGAGGGGGCTCAAATCATGGACGTAGGCACAGGAGGTGGTTTTCCGTTGATTCCTTTGGCAATCGCCTTTCCACAGGTAGATTTTTATGGTATTGATGTCATTGCAAAAAAAATACGTGTGGTAAGTGAAGTGATTTCGGCTTTAGGACTAAAAAATGTATATGCCGAACAAAAAAGAGCTCAATTGGTTACAAAAAAACTGGATTTTATCGTAAGTAGAGCCGTGACCAATATGCCCGATTTTGTAAGCTGGATAGAGGGAAAAGTAAAATCAAAGCATCGACACGAACTCGCAAATGGTATTTTGTATTTAAAAGGAGGCGATTTGACCGAAGAATTACAATCATTTCCAAAGGCAACTTTATACAATCTTTCTGATTATTTTTCAGATGATTTTTTTGAAACAAAAAAAGTGGTGCATTTACCATTATAAAAAAAGAGAAGCTTTTAGGCTTCTCTTTTTTATTGACTCATTTATTGCTTGATAAATTTATAATTTCCGATGGCACCTGCTTGGTTTTCTACTTTCAAAATATAAATCCCTTTTTCTAAACTGTTTACATTTATGAAAAATTTTTCTGTTGAATCAATCATTTTTCCAACGGTATCATAAATCGCAATTTCTTTAATTAATTCGTCTGTTTCTACATATAGTATATCTGAAACAGGGTTTGGAAACAATTTTACTGCGTTTTTATCCAATTTTGGAGTACTCAACGGAACGTCCCATTTGATATTATCCAAAACAACTACTTTATGTCCCGAAGTTCCCAAATCCAATTGTATAGCCACATATTGGTGATTTGCTGGGAATGTTATAGGTGCTGTAGTAAACGAACCCGATTCACTTACTGCAAACTCCTGACCTGTAGAAACAAATGTTGTAAAATCTGTATTGTCTGACATAGTACCTATGACGATTTTTTCTGTTCCTGTGATTGCCATTCCTGTGATTGCCGATTCGATATCAAAACTCAATACATGTGTCCCCGAAGTTGTAGAAACTTTTGGAGTAACCAATGTAATTGGAGTTGAAACACTGCCTCCTTTATATACCTGCATCACATAATCAGACAATTGTATATTTCCGCCCATTCCTCCCATATTGGTAATAGAAATGGTAGGATAGGAAGTATGTGTACCCTTCCAGCAACCAGTTTCGAATACAGTTGCATTGGTTTGATTTTCAAAATCATAAGTAAAAGTATTTACAGCGGGACAAGTTTCCTGAGCAGGTGCTTCTTGCCACTTGATATTATCTACTATCAATGCTTTATGACCGGCAACACCAAAGTCAAAACGTATCGCTACATATTTATGATTAGTTGGAAAAACAATAGGTGCTGTAGTAAAAGTTCCTGTTTGATTTACAGCAAACTCTTGATTTGTCGCTACAAAAGTTGAAAAATCATTGGCATCTGACATAGTACCTACAATGATTTTTTCATTTCCATCGATTGCAGTTGGTGTACCTGCCAAAGCCAACTCTATATCAAAACTTAATGCATGTGTACCATTTGTCGATGAAACTTCAGGTGTAACCAGTGTAATTGGAGTTGTAATAGTTCCACTTTTATAAATTTGTAAAACTTTGTCTGGCAATGCAATATCTCCAGTTCCACCGGCTGCATTAGTTACAGATACGGTAGGGAATGATGTATGCGTTCCCTTCCAACAATCAGTAGAAAATAGAGTTTCAGTGGTATTGTTTTCAAAGGTAAAATCAAAAGTTGCAACAGCAGGACAAGTTGTAGGAGTAGAAATTCCAGAAGGCGTCCAAGTATATGTAAGACCAGACTGAGGCAATGTAGAAGGAGTGATAGAAATCGTTTTATACTTTGTTTCACCTGCTGTTGTAGCACTCCAAACACCTGTAGAAGATTCTCTTACTGCAAAATCAGCAGAAGTAGTTCCTCTCAACCCTACAGTAATAAACTCAACTGAAGGATTCCCTACCGCAGTTGCTTGATACACTTTTTTTATAACATTTTGATTTTCTTGTAATCGCAATTGAAAGTTTAGCTCATAACGATCAGTATCATACCCCATAAAACGATAACGAGTAAAATCTTTCCATTGAATAACAAATTCTCTATTAGGTGCAACACCTTCTACTTTATATGATATTTCACCAACTTTACCATCGTTGTTTAATCCCACTAATTTTTCGTTACATACAGCGATAATCCCTTCGTGAGCAGTATCTTGAGTAAGTGGCTTATACTGATAGTATGTCCCTAAAATACTCTCAGTACCAAATGAAACATAACCAGCTGCATATACGTGAATAGTAGTATAATCAACACCATTAAAATTAAATACAAAAGGTAAAGTAGTGGTATAAGCCGTATTTTCCAAGTCATCAGTAGATGATGCTGTAGCGAGTACCGTGGGGTTTGTCAATTCAGTGTATGTACCCACATTTTGTGTAAAAGAATAGTTTGCAACTTGAGCAAAGGCAGATGATAGCGTAAAACCTCCTAAAGCAAAGACAGAAAGTAAATGTTTATTCATTTTATTCAGATTAAAATTAATTCGATACAAAAATATTATTTTTATTTATTCTAACAAAACCATAAGATGTTAAAATTAAAAAAAAGTATTTTTTTTATTGATTAAATGATTTTTTTTTATACATTTGGAAAATCAAACAGCTTAAAAATATAAGTTTAACTCATTTAAAATACAACAAAAACAATGAAAAGAAATTTTTTTAAAGGCTTTTTAGCTTTAGCAACAGGATTGGCGTTTGTAGCATGTGGTAATGACAATGATGGGGGTAAAAAAAACATTGACAACAACAATAATAATGGCAACATCAATGCCTCTACCAAATTTGTACATAAAACTTTGATTGAAAACATGACTGGTGCATGGTGTGGAGCATGTCCGTCAATGGCATCTGCCATTGCAACTGCACAAGGTCACAGCACATTAGGTAGTAAAGTAATTTCAATCTCTGTACACAGAGGTGACGCAATGCAAACGAACCAATCTAATAATTTTATTGGAAATTACGTTAAGTTTGACACACGTATTGAACCAGGTTCAAATCAAATTTATTTTCCTTTTTCAATGCTAAATAGAACTGTTGGTTTGCCAGGAAATGCTGCAGCTGTTTACAATTCGGTGAATCAAGAAGGTAGCCCTATAGGAATTAAAATCGAATCAAATCTTTCAAATACTGGAGGTACTGTCAATGCAACTTTCAAGTTTAATAGCGGATACCAAGATTTGTCTTACCACATCGTTATCCTTGAACAAGACGTTAAAATTAATCAAGCACAAACTGGTTCATCTCAAGGAGCAAATTATATTCACAAAAATGTATTCAGATACGGTTTAGATGGATATAACGGAACATCTTTAGGGACAGTTACTGCTGGACAAGAAGTTGTTAAAAACAATCAATCCGTTTCATATACTCTAATTGGAAACGATGTTTCAAAAGCTGAGGTTGTAGTATTTGTAACAGACAAAGATGGTAAAGTTTTAAATGTACAAAAAGCTAAAGCAAACCAAACTCAAGACTACGAAGTAGTAAAATAATTAATCTTATTCATTTACACAAAAAGGGTTACTCGATGAGCAACCCTTTTTTTATTCTCCCACAAACAACGCCTTTAATTCGGTTGCGTCTTGTGGTTTCATTTTTCCAGCCAATACCAAACTCAATTGTTTGCGACGCAATGCCGCATCGTATCGCTGTTTTTCTTCTTCTGTTTCTGGGATAATTTCTGGGATTTGCACAGGTCTTCCCGTATCATCTACCGCCACAAAGGTATAAATAGCCTCATTTGCCTTGATGCGTTCGCCTGATTCACGGTCTTCAATCCACACATCGATAAACACTTCCATAGACGAATGAAAGGCTCTCGAAACTTTGGCTTGTAAAGTTACTACACTTCCCAAGGGAATCGACTTGTTGAACGCTACATTGTTTACCGATGCGGTTACGCATATTCTTCTCGAATGTCTTCTTGCGGTAATACTTGCTGCTCTATCCATTCGCGCTAATAATTCTCCTCCAAACAGGTTGTTCAACGGATTGGTTTCTCCTGGCAATACCAAATCTGTAAGTATGGTTATGGATTCTTTAGGTGTTTTTGGTTGCATTGTTATTTTATTCTTTTTTCTAATATTTTACTTTTTTTACAATTTGCTGTTGAAATTATCTCGACTTTAAATTTTACTTTTATTTCACGCATTCCCTTCTAAAAAGAGGGCTGGTCGCAGACCGAGGTGTGTAAAAAGACAGATTTTTATAATTCTTTCTATTGATTTGATTTTCGCTGATGTTTTTTGATAAATCAAAAAACAAAACCTGTGGTAATCTGCTTTAAACCATAGATTTAATCGTTTATGAGTATAGTTTTATTAAATCATTTCAAAAAAATATGTGACTAGCTGTAAAATCTACGTGAAAAAAAAAGTCAAGATAACTTTGCTGTGTGTTACTCAACTTTTAAATTTTTTACCACATATATCCCCCTAATCAAACATCTCCTCAAACCTCAGCAAAGTATCGTATCCTTTCGCTGAAAAATAGGCTTTGGGACAGGTTTTACTTGCTACTAACACAAAGTCGCCTCCCCAACCGCCAAGGCTTTTGATACTTCCTTGAAAATCTGAAAACAACTCTTGTTTTATAGTCGGAATTTCCAATAATTGACTCAACTTATTTTCATGTAGGTTTATCAATTCGCAGAATTGCTCAAAAGTTGATGCTTTGGCAATTTTTTCAGTTATTTGACTAAATTCTTCTATTGTTTCTGAGAAAACATTTGATGTTTTCGCTTTGAAACTCTCAATTGCTTCTCGGCTGTTTTTCTTTTGATTGAGGTACAAAAAATACAAATTTTCTTGAAAATGTGGTTTAAATTCTACTTTTTCTATTTTTGGCGGTGTATTTTTAGTGTAAAAAATAGGGTGTGAAACCCCTGCACAAGCTATATCGTAACCGCTTCCTCCAAAGGTTTTTTCCAACAGTTGATAGGCATCGATTTCAAACCATTTTGCAATGAAATACAACAGCGTTGATGAAGTTCCCAATCCCCATTTTTTGGGAAATTCAAGAGTGCTTTCTACTAAATAGCCTTTTCCTTGCGTTAAAATGGTTGAATTGAGTTTATGAGCTTCGTGCAACACCTGCAACAAGCGTGTTTTTGGACTGTTTTCGAGGACTTCTTCCGAAAACGAATAAATTTCCTCATAAGAAAGCTGTTCGTTGATCCAAACCGCTCCTTTTTCGTCGTAGCTTTTCCATGAAATTCCTGCCGAACGCAAAGGAAACACCTGAAACACTTGACCTACTTTTGTAGGAAGTGCCAGTGCTTTTGCTCCTAATAATACCATATACTCCGCTGTAAGAAGTAATTTTCCATTTGCTTTTATTTTCATTTTTACGCTACGCTTGTTTTTTTGCTACGATCCGAGACCTCACCCCTTTGGGGGGGGCTTATTTTCTCAACGCTTCTACAAATTCTACCACACCGCTGTGCGAAACGGTTTTATCACGGAAATGCTCCACAACTTTTGCTCGTTCGTTGTCGGTTGCATTCATTTGGTTCAAAATGTTCATAATGTGCATACGCATATGTCCTTGTTGAATCCCCGTAGTGGTCAAAGATTTTACAGCAGCAAAGTTTTGTGCCAATCCAGCTACGGCAATGATACGCATCAATTCCTCCGCCGATGGATTACCCAATAATTCCAACGAAAATTTCACCATCGGATGCAAGGTTGTCAATCCGCCGACTGTGCCCAATGCCAATGGCAAATCTAGCCAAAAACGAAACGAATCTCCGTCGATTGCTGCGTGAGACAAACTGCTGTATTCTCCGTCTTTACTTGCATAAGCGTGTACTCCTGCTTCGATGGCTCTAAAATCGTTTCCTGTGGCTATCACCACCGCATCTACTCCGTTCATAATCCCTTTGTTGTGCGTTACGGCACGGAAAGGAGCTACCTCTGCTATGCGAATGGCTTGTATAAATTTCTCTGCAAATTTTCTTGGGTTGGTTATTTCCTTTGAAGCCAATTCTTCGATTTTACACGAAACCTCAGCACGAACTACACAATTGGGTACATAGTTGGAAAGTATCGACATTACGACATCTAATTCTTTTTCTTCTACCGAAAAACCTGCATAAAGTTGAGCTTGTTCTTTCAACACACTGGCAAATGTTTCCAAACACGAATTGATAAAATTTGCTCCCATACTGTTTTTGGTTTCAAACGATGCGTGTAATTGATAATAATTTGGAATTTTGTCCGTCATATCACGCAACTCTATCTTTGAAATTCCTCCACCACGAGCTCTCATATTTTTGGTAATGCTATCGGTAGCTTCGTAAAACAACGGCTGAATAGAAGCAACAAAATTTGACAGTTTTGCATAATCGCCTTTGAAAATAAAGTGTACCTGTCCTATTTTTTCTGTTCCTAAAATAGTGGTCTTGAATCCGCCCCTTTGACTCCAAAATTTTGCGGCATTTGCTGCTGCTGCCACCACCGAACTCTCCTCTATAGCCATAGGCATGGCTTTTACCTCACCATCGATGATAAAATTGGGAGCAATACCCAAGGGAAGATAAAAATTTGAAATGGTGTTTTCTATAAATTCGTCGTGTAATTTTTGCAATTGAGCATCTGTATTCCAATACTTGGTAAGTGTTTCAGCCACAGACGAATTTCCTTGAAAATAGGCTTGAACAATCCAATCTATTTTCTCTGTTTTAGTTAATTTCGAAAAACCATTGATTTCTTTCATTTGTACAAAATTTTTGCAAAGATAGTTTTTTTTGGTGAATAGCGAATAGTCGTTGGTGGGTGGGTGGTGAGTAGTTTGTATTCTCTAAAAGCGAAGCGTCTATGCTTCCTATGATTTCTATGTGTTTAGAATTTACACATCGCAGGTGTAATTAATTCATGGCTAAAAAAAGGACAGCAAAATTTCGATAATTTATACTGCCCCTTTGTAATATTCATCATATCCTTTGTCGGTGTATTCATAAAAAGCAAGTAAAAAAGTGCGTTGATCTTTGAAACCATACTTTTTACTCAATTTGGTTTTTGATAGAAAATAATCTGCAGGATCGGCATCTACATCTTTCAAAAACTGTTGAATACGCAAATCATTGATGTATTTATTGAATTTCTTACCGTATTCCTGATTGATTACTTTTGAAATCGTTGTGCGATTGACTCCAAACGCCTCTACCAATTGATTGAGATTTACACTTCCCAAAAATTGTTTACGCTCTTCAAATTGCTGTAAACACCTGAGTACTCGTTCTTCCGAAAAAGTATATTCTTTCCTTTGATCTTTTTCTGAACTTTCTCTAAGAGCTTCAACCTCAACTTCTTCTTCATCGCCTCCCAATTCATGACTAGTGTTTTCTGAACCTTCTGTAGTGTCTTCCATCATCGCATTTTCTACAATCTCATCACTAACTTTTGATATTTCTTCTGCACTTTGTTCTTTTGCAGTAGGAACCTGTTCGATAGTTGTAGCTTGTACTTCGTTTTCAGTAAGAGACGCTGTGCTATTTCTCCTTTTACGATTGTACCAATAACCCAATATCAATAACAAAAGAACCCCTCCTACTACATATTGCCACAAGCGGATATTGTATCCGTTGCCAAATTGAGTGTGTTCATTTTTTTTCAATGTAAGAGCCATATCTCTCTGCTCTTTTTTGTACATCGCATCCAATTTATTTGAGATAGCACTTGCCGCTTCTTTTGCTTGTATATCATCAATGTCTTCATAATACGATACCAAATACGAATACGCCTCCCTCAAATCTTGGTCTAAGAATTTATTTTTTTGATAGAATTCGTCTATTTTTTTGAAATATGCTACAGCCTCTTCTTTTTCTCCTTGTTGCCAAGCTATTTTGCCAAGATACAAATAAACAAAATGTTGATTTGGAGGATTGTAAAAATCATTTTCAAATGCCATTGCAGCTACCAAAAGATATCGTTTTGATTGCTCGTAATCATTTTCTAAAAACGAGGCTCCTCCTTTTAATGTATTTAAATATGCTATTTCTCGTATTTTATCTTCTTCATTTAATAGCTCAATTCCTTTTTCGAAACCTATTATTAGATTATTTAAAAGAATTTGGTTATTTGTTTGCCAATAGGTTTTTCCTAATCCATGTAATGAAGTAATATACCCCAACAAATGATTATACGAAGTATTTATGTTTTCTTTATAATATTCAAGGGATAATGAATAATATTCAATTGCTTTGGAATAGTGTTTTGTATGAGCATAAATATTGGCAATACCAACTCTTAAATAATTAGCATTGTAATAATCTTTTCTTTTCAAATTGAATTGTTCGCCTTTCAATGCATATTCAAGAGCTCGATCAAACGCACGATATCTGTAATGAACCTCATCTGCAATGCCATAAAAATTTTTTTCCAATTCCTCATCCTTTAGTTCTGCAAGTAAATTTTGCATCTTGGTGAGAATGTTCAAAGCATTTATATGGTCAATAGATAGTACTCGCACTTTTTTTCTAAGGGCATAATATTCCTCTTGAGGATTGTTTTCATAGATAGCTTTTTCCAAATAAATGTCTAAACACTCGAGTTTTTCTTCATCAGAAATCTCTTTGCTATCGATTTTTTCTCTTAATTCTTGATAGGAAAGTAAATTATTTTGAGCATACAACGAATTTACAAAAAACAAAATCGTAAGCATATATGCAAGAACATAAAATATGTGTTTTTTTACTTTCATAAATTTAAAATTTTCTTGCTACAAATATAAAATTTTCTTGTAAAAATAACAAAAAACTTTAGATTGTTGATTTTGTGAACTTTAAATATGTTTTGTTTATTTTTATGTGTAAAAAAATACGCTTTTCCACTATAATTCACTTTTTTTGCACTCGAAAAATCGTCAACCCCAAAAAGTCTTTACGATTTTGTAAACGATTTACGATTTTGTTTTCCATCTTTGCTACAGAATAAACAACCTAATCGAAATGTTCAAAGACATATCTGTTCTCATCAGCGTGAAAAATAGAATAAATTCTTCATTAAAAATTTTAATATAGCTTAGATTCAACTAACAAATGCAACTTTTAGAAGGAATGAAATATTTTTTTTCAGAAAAGAGAAGAGAAAAAACTCTTCCCTTTTGCTGAAATGGAAAAAATTCTCATCTTGCTCCTCGTCCAAAAATCACAATAATGAGTCATTTAACCCAGGAGCAAAGATACAAAATTCAAATATTACTTGAACAAGGCTTTTCACAAAGTTACATCGCCAAAGAAATAAATCGCGATAAGTCTGTTGTAAGTAGAGAACTGAAAAGGAATTCAGATCGAAGGAACGGTGTTTACAAAGCACAATTAGCGGAAAAAAAATATGTTCATAGGCAAAAGACTAAAAGGAAAAACATACGATTAACCCCTGAAATACAGAAATATATAGAGGGTTTGCTCAGAGAAGATTATAGCCCAGAGCAAATCGTTGGATTCGGAAAACTCTTAGGAAAAGATTGTGTGTCAATAGAGCGAATTTATCAACATATTTGGGCAGACAAAAAGAAAGGAGGAGACCTATATACCCATTTGAGAACAAAGGGAAAAAAGTATCGAAAACGAGGATCTAAAAAAGACAAAAGAGGTCAAATACCCGATAAAGTGAGTATTGAAAATCGTCCAAAAATAGTTGATGAAAAAATTAGAATTGGTGATATAGAAATAGACTTAGTAATTGGCAAAAATCACAAAAAAGCTATTTTAACAGCAAATGATAGAGTAACGGGAAAAGCCAAATTGGCGTTATTGCAATCAAAATCATCAGAAGAAACTAAACAAAAAGTCATTGAAATTCTAAGCCAATGGAAGCCATTTTTAAAAACAATCACCTCTGATAATGGAAAAGAATTTGCCTTACATAAGGAAATTGCCACATCATTAGAAATAGATTATTACTTTGCAAGGCCTTATCATAGTTGGGAAAGAGGTTCTAATGAAAACTTAAATGGGCTTATAAGACAGTATTTTCCAAAGGATTACAATTTTAATTTAATCACAGAAAAAGACATAAAATATGTAGAAGAAAAACTAAACAATAGACCAAGAAAAAGATTTGGATTTTTGACTCCAAATCAAGTACATTTACAAAATATTAACCACGAGGATAAAGTTGCATTTATAACTTGAATCCGCCCCTTGATACTCATAAAATAATATTGAAAGATTATGAAACACACAATCGCATTATTACTTGCAGGAACTTTGGTAAGTTATGGGCAAGAAACAAACAGAGAAACAGTTTCATTGGAAACAGGATTGGGATTAACAACTGTAATGACAGCAAATCACGGTACTTTGTTTGGGCAAAATATGTTTGCTGGTTTGAAAAAGACGGTTTTTCAAAAAGACAATTTAACCTTTAGAACAGGTTTGGCGTATAACGGTTCTACTTTTGAAAATCATCTAAAAACCAATACAGTCAATCATTTTATAAGTGTACCTGTATCTGTGCGAATTTCTGCCGATACAAAAGAAAACACCATCGCCCCGTTTTTGGAATTTGGGTTGTATGGAAAATCATTGGTTGCTTCACAAACACAATATATAAAAAAACAATCGTTTGATGGTTTTTCTACTGGAATGCGAGTTGAAGTAGGAACAATGCTTACACAAAGTGCAAAATACAGCGTAGGTGTAAAATTGTCTTATGAAAGTGATTTTTATTCAACAATCAAACACGCAGGAGAAACCTATAAGTTCAACAATGCAAGCATTGGGTTGGAATTTAGATTGAAATAAATGAAAATACTCGAAAAACTATTTGTTAATATTGTTGTAATTTCAGCATTGTTTTCATGTAAACATCCTTCAAATACGGAGGATGTTCTGCTTGAAAATCTTTATAAAGATTCTGTTTATCTGATTTTTAGAGGAACAGAGTCTAAAGAAGGTGGATTAGCTAAAAAGTTTAATTTACACCATAAAGATGTATCTCATGTCGGAATTTTGTTGTATAATCAAAACCATTGGACAGTATATCATGTAATGAATGATTTTTCGAAAGAAAGTTCTTTTCATTCAGAAAAAATAGAATCTTTTTTAGATAAAACCAAAGAAAACATTGATTACATTTCTATTTATCATGCAATACCTTTTGATAAAAAAATTATTCAAAATAGAATCGATGAAGTGTCGAAAAATAACATAAAGTTCAATTATACATTTTCAGACAATGAAAATGAGTTATATTGTACTCAATTTGTGATAAAAACTTTGCAAAATTCTACGCATAAATTTCTTTCTTATAAAAAGCATATTACAAATCTACAGCATAGAATAGTTATCAAAAAAGACACAATTGATTATTATCCAGTTGACATGTTTTTTGAAGACAATAGATTTCAAAAAAAGTTTGAATGGTTTGCAAAATATTAAATGTTCTTTTCGATTGTTCTATATTCAAATACTATTATCCTAAAGAGGCTGTCGATAATACAACCTCTTAATTTTTATAAAAGTGAGAAATAAAACAGATTTTTTCTTCCGTAATCTCTATTCGAAAAATTGGCTAATTCGCTATATTTGCAACAAACATCAATAAAAATGGACATCCATACCATAGACCTTGCTTTTCAAAACACGGAAGAATCTATTGGGGTTTTTCTTATAGAAACCTCTATTGGCCTATACTCATCGAATCGGGACCTGAATCTACTTTCAAACAACTCGAACAGGCGTTGGCAACTTTTGGTTACACACCAAAGGATATTCAAGCAGTTTTACTTACGCATATTCACTTCGATCATGCAGGAGCGGCTTGGAAATTTGCTCAAAACGGAACGAAAATTTTCGTAAGCCCTCATGGAATAAAACATTTGCACAATCCCGAAAAATTGTGGAATTCGGCTGCAATGATCTACGGAGACCAAATGCAAACGCTGTGGGGTATACGATGCAACCCATCGATCAAACGCTTTTGATAGCGGCAGACGAGGGCAATTTGCTCCATTTTGGCGATACGACCATCGAGGTACTTTACACTCCTGGTCATGCCGTACATCACAACAGCTATTTCTTAGACGATATCATTTTTACAGGCGATGTGGCAGGATGCAAAATCGCTAATGGACCTGTGATACCGCCCTGCCCACCGCCTGATATTAACATCGAATTGTGGAAACAATCAATAGAGAAAATCCGTGCCAAACAACCGAAATCTTTGTATTTAACTCATTTTGCTCAGCATCACAACCCCACAGAACTGTTGGAACAACTGGAAACAGAACTGGACAATTCGGCAAATTTCATCAAACCATATTTTGAAAACAATATTGATGTAGAAATTGCAACCCAAGATTTTATACAATTTGTACATAAAACCTATTCAAAATCAGGATTGAGTGAAAGAGAAATCAAAATTTACGAATATGCCAACCCTTGCTGGATGTCTTTGGCAGGATTATTGAGATATTGGAAACTGAGATCAGAAAATCGAATCTAATTAAAAAACATATAGATCATGAAAAAAACATTGATTTTGGCTTCTTTGCTAGTAGGAAGCATTGCATTTGCTCAAGAAGTTTCAAACGAACAAATTTCTAAAGATTTGAAATCGTACAAAGAAAACTACACAAAAGCAATTGAAGCAGTAGAATTTGCAGCAAAAAATGGTAGTATCTCTCAAGACGAGAAAAAGTACATCTTGGCTCAATTGGAAAAATCAAAAACAGAAAGTATGGTTGAGCTAGTAACAAGTAATATCACCTATGCACAGTGGTTTGAAGATTGGGATACAATGGAAGCAGCTGAAGCTGTGGAAGTAATAATAGAAGAAGACGACGACGTTGATTTCAGCAAAATTGTAAAAGACAAAAATCCTTTGAAAGATGTAAAGAAATTATCTACAAAATTTCGACCTATCTTTGGTTTTGGTTTTGGAAAATTTGATGGATTAATACCAAATTCAGCTTTTGAAGATGTAAAAAACATGAATTGGGAATGGGGATTTATGGCCACATCGCCACTTGATAAGAAAAACAATGTATCATTGTCTTACGGTATTACATTCAACTACAATGTATCACATTTGAAAAAAGGACATCAATTTAATGTAAATAATGCAAAACAACTCGAAATCCTTCCAAATACAGCAAACACGAATGCAAAGTTGAGAAATACTTATTTGACATTGCCTGTACAAATGAATTTCAACTTTGGAAAAGACAAAGATACTGGATTTAAGGTTGGAATAGGTGGTTATGCGGGAGTAAACATAAATTCAAAACAGATCTTTAGATATGAGGAAAATGGATATTCGGTAAAGTCTAAATATAGAGGTGATTACCAAGCCAACACCTTCCAATATGGATTGCAAGCTTCTGTAGGATACAAATCTACTTCATTGGTTTTCAAATACGACTTAGACGAAACATTCAAAAACCAATCACCAAGCTTCTGGACAATAGGATTGCGTCTTGGATTGTAATATTCAAACAAGATAGTTTAAAAACATCAACTTCATGATTTCAGAAGTTGATGTTTTTTATAGCAAAAAATCCTTACATTTGTAGTTGATAACAACAATAAAAAATAGAATATGTCAGACTTTATGTACGAAGAGCCATTTTCTTTGCAAAAAGATGATACTCAGTATAGAAAAATCACTTCAGAATATGTAAAAAAAGAAAAAATGGGAGATAGAGAAATCTTGGTTGTAGATCCGAAAGGGTTGGAACTGTTAGCAGAAACAGCCATGACCGATGTTTCTTTTTTGTTGCGTACCTCGCATTTGGAAAAACTTCGCATGATTATCGACGACCCAGAAGCTACTGACAACGACCGTTTTGTAGCCTATAACTTATTGCAAAATGCCGTAGTAGCTGCCAACGGACAATTGCCTTCTTGTCAAGATACAGGTACGGCGATTGTGATGGGAAAAAAGGGTGAAAATGTATTTACAGGTGTAAATGATGCCGAAGCCTTGTCAAAAGGAATTTACAACACCTACATCAACAAAAACTTGAGATATTCGCAGATTGTGCCTATCTCGATGTTTGAAGAAAAAAACTCAGGGTCAAACCTTCCCGCACAAATAGATATTTATGCCAACGAAGGCAATACATACGAATTTTTATTTTTGGCAAAAGGAGGAGGTTCTGCCAATAAAACTTTCCTATATCAACAGACAAAATCTTTGCTAAACGACAAATCTTTGGAAGATTTTGTCAAGGCAAAAATTATGGATTTGGGTACAGCTGCTTGTCCGCCGTATCACTTGGCATTGGTGATTGGAGGTACATCGGCAGAAGCAAACTTGGCAGTGGTGAAAAAAGCATCGGCAGGATATTATGACAATTTGCCAACCACAGGAACTATGGGTGGTAGAGCCTTTAGAGATTTGGAGTGGGAAAAACGCGTACAGCAAATCTGTCAAGAATCGGGTGTAGGAGTGAGTTTGGAGGAAAATATTTGGTACATGATGTACGAGTAATTCGTTTGCCTCGACATGCGGCTTCTTGTCCAGTAGGATTGGGAGTTTCTTGTTCGGCTGATAGAAATATCAAAGGAAAAATTACCGGAGAAGGAATATTTGTAGAGCAATTGGAAACTAATCCAGCGAGATTGTTGCCAGAAACTGCACCGCATTTAGAGCAACCGGTAGAAATCAATTTGAATCAACCGATGGAACAAATTTTGGCAGAATTGACCAAATATCCAATCAAAACACGCTTGAAACTCAACGGTACAGTAATCGTAGCCAGAGATATTGCTCACGCAAAAATCAAAGAAATACTCGACAAAGGAGAGCCAATGCCAGAGTATTTCAAAAATCATCCTGTGTATTATGCCGGACCAGCAAAAACTCCAGAAGGAATGCCGTCGGGATCGTTTGGTCCTACCACCGCAGGTCGTATGGACAGCTATGTGGATTTGTTCCAAGCACACGGAGGTTCGAAAATTATGTTGGCAAAAGGAAACCGTTCGCAACAAGTTACAGACGCTTGTGCAAAACACGGTGGATTTTACTTAGGTTCGATTGGAGGCCCTGCAGCGATTTTGGCAAAAGAAAATATTTTGCATGTAGAAGTGGTAGATTTCCCAGAATTGGGTATGGAAGCAGTAAGAAAAATCACAGTGAAAGATTTCCCAGCATTCATCATCACTGACGATAAAGGAAATGATTTCTTTCAGAATTTATAATTAAGTATCCCTTATTTGGCGGGACAAAGGAGTAGGTAACGCTCCGTAGGAGCGACCTATTAATAAATTTATGATGTTATGAAGAAAATAATCACATTAGCATTGGGAATAATGTTTAGCACCTATGCAGTAGCACAAGAATACGAAACACCGCAGGTTTCACCAGTAAAGTCGTTTTTTAGCGATGTGCAATTTGGAGGAGATATAGGTTTTGGTTTTGGAAGCAACAATCGTACATCGATTATTGTAGCACCAAAAGCGGTAAAACCCATCAATCAGTATGTAAGAGCTGGTTTGGGCGTACATTATGGTTACCATTCTTTTGGAAATCATTCAAAAGCATCGATATATGGAGGTTCGGCAATTGTCATAGGAAATCCAATACCACAGATCCAGCTTATGACAGAATTGGAACAATTGCGTATAAACAGTACCGTCACAAATATTTACAATGTAAAAAGCGAAAACAACTTCTGGAACACAGCCTTATTTATAGGAGCTGGGTATAATATGGGAAGCGTGACGATGGGTATCAAATACAATGTATTGCATAACAGCAATAGTATTTATGTAAATGCTTGGAATCCGTTTCTTCAAGTGTTTTTCTAAAGAAATAAAAAAGTGAAACGAAAATTCGTTTCACTTTTTTATTTAATTTTTCAACTTCACTTCACCAATCATCAATGCTTCTACAAGTGAAATGGTATATTTTTTCTTTTCAATGACACCTTCCAATTGAATGTTACCCATTCCATCACTTTCGATTTTGGTTATTTCAAAATCTTTTCCAGCAATTTTTTTTGCATTTTTAGAAATAGGCAAACTGTTGATATCATTTAACACATCCAAACCATATGAAACTGCTGTTGTTTTTCTTAACACTTCCAACGCTCCTAAAGATGTATTTAAGTTATTTGAACCTAAACCAACAGCTACTGCACCAGTTCCAACTATATCAGTTACTTTTGACAAGTTTTTTACACTCAACAAACCTTCTTTTTTTTCAATTGTCAAAAAGTCACTTTGATTTCTATATGGTACAAATACCAAAAGTTTATCACCTTTTCTCAGTTCGACTTCTTCATTGATTTTAATCACATCATCGACGATTTTTACAGAATAAGGAATAATACCTTCACCGCTTTCAGTAGTTTGACAAAATCCACAATAAAAAGATAGCAATAAGCTAAGAGATAGTAAAATTCTTTTCATATTTCTATTTTTTAATTTTATTTTATACCGTACGATTCATCAAATTGAGAGAAAACTCTCGTAACTCTTCTTTATAATCCTCTGCAATATCTAATTGATTTAGCAAATCCAAAGCTTTGTCTGTATATTCTTTGATGAGGTTTTCAGAATCTGCAATTACCCCAGTTTCTACAAACAATTGTTTTACTGCATCTACTTTTTCTTTTGAAAGTTCGGTAGTACTAAACCATTTTATCAATTCAGCTTTTTGATTGTCATTGGCATTTTCCAAGGCTTTTAGATACAAATAGGTTTTTTTGTTTTCTAAAATATCTCCACCAATTTGTTTTCCAAAAGTCAATGGGTCTCCAAACGCATCCAAATAATCATCTTGTAACTGGAAGGCAATACCTAAATAACGCCCAAAATCATAGATTTTTTGTTTGTTTTCTTTGGTAGTTTCGGCAACAATAGCACCCATTTGAAAGGCCGCTCCCACCAACACAGCCGTCTTGTAATCAATCATTTGGATATATTCCTCTATCGACACATCTTTTCGGGTTTCGAAATCGATATCCCATTGTTGCCCTTCGCATACTTCCAAGGCGGTTTTGCTAAACAACTGTGCCAATTCTCTAAAAATTGCCGGTGGATAGTTTTCAAAATATTGGTATGCCAAAATCAACATAGCGTCACCCGAAAGAATTCCTGTATTTAGGTTCCATTTTTCATGTACGGTTTGGTTTCCTCTACGCAATGGAGCGTCGTCCATAATATCGTCGTGAATCAACGAAAAATTGTGAAACATTTCGATTGCCACCGCAGCATACAATGCCTTTGTAGAAGGCGTATTGAAAATTTCAGCCGAAAACAATGTTAAAACTGATCGAATACGTTTTCCACCAAGGTTCAGAATGTATTCGATTGGTTCATATAAATGATCTGGATTTTTTTTGTATTGAATGTTTTCAATAAAATTTGCGATTTCGTCTCTGTATCGATCGATGTATTTCATGAATTTTGCAAAATGATTTGTTGCAAATGTACTGATATTTTACTTTTTTACCTAATGTTATTTCTTGTCCTATCATAAAAAACAGACCTTATTTCAAAATAAGTGCTACACATAATACTAAAATATTTTTCATTTTGTCAATAAAATTTGATTTTCTTTCAATTTAGTACTTTGTACATTATTCTCTATCTTTGCCACAACAAAAAAAATTATGGCAAGAGACGAACAATTGAAACAACGCTGGGAAACATTACAACAAAAAATTTCTGAACAATTTGGAGATGGAGAAACCTTGGATTTGGAGGGAATCATCTACCTTATCGGCGTGCAAGAATTAGGACAATACAAGAGAAAATTTAAAAAAGACGATAAAGTAAATCTGATGCATATTGCGATTTGCAGACTACTCGAACCCTTTGGTTATTACAGCTTTAGTCATTTTGATCAAGACGGTTGGCCTCATTACAATATGGTAGAACAATTGCCTATGCTAAAAGCGGGCGAACAAAGTGTGTTAATGAAAGAAGCTGTGGTTCAGTATTTTTTGGAAAAAGAATACATTTCTTAACGAAAACAAACTAAAAAAAACGTATTTTTGCACCCTGATTTACAAAATGTAATCTCATGATAGATAAAATAAAACAATTACTCAAAGAAGTTGAAAATTTCCAAATTACAAACAAAGAGACAATGGAGTCTTTGCGTTTGAAATACTTATCAAAAAAAGGAATTTTGACCGATTTATTTGCCGAATTTAAAAATGTACCCAACGATCAAAAAAAATCGTTTGGACAGGCGATTAATACGCTGAAAAATTTGGTAGAAAACAAGATAAAAGACGCTCAAGAACAATTGGACAATCAAAACAGTGCCTATGCGATTTACGGAGATCTTACGCGTCCAGGTTTTGCACAAAACATTGGAGGAAGACACCCTATCTCATTGGTAAAAAATCAAGTAATTGACATCTTTTCTTCTATCGGATTTAATGTTTCGGAAGGTCCAGAGATTGAGGATGATTGGCACAATTTCGAGGCGTTGAACTTTCCTGCACACCATCCTGCAAGAGATATGCAAGATACTTTCTTTGTGCAGACCAATCCAGAGTATTTGTTGCGTACGCACACTTCGTCTGTGCAAGTGAGATACATGGAAAACAATCAACCGCCGATTCGTACGATTTCGCCAGGGAGAGTATTTAGAAACGAAGCGATTTCTTCGCGTTCGCACTGCATTTTCCACCAAGTAGAGGGATTGTATATCGACAAAGATGTATCGTTTGCCGATTTGAAACAGACCTTGTTGTACTTTACAAAAGAGATGTTTGGCAAATCAAAAATCCGTTTGCGTCCGTCGTATTTCCCATTTACTGAGCCGAGTGCTGAAGTAGATGTGTATTGGGGATTAAAAACCGAAACAGACTATCGCATTACCAAAGGTACAGGATGGCTCGAAATCATGGGATGTGGAATGGTTGACCCTAATGTATTGAAAGCATCAAATATCAACCCTGAGGAATATTCAGGATTTGCTTTTGGAATGGGATTGGAGCGTATGGCGATGCTGTTGTATCAAATCGGAGACATTCGTATGTATTTTGAAAACGACGTACGCTTTTTGGAGCAATTTAAATCTAACTTTTAATATAAAAAAACACCGCCTTTTGAGCGGTGTTTTTGTTTTTTATAAGTCAAATCCTAAATCAGTTCTGAAATACTTTCCTTCAAAATCGATTTTATCTACATTTTCATACGATTGCTTTAGTGCATCTCTAAATGTTTCGCCATACGAAGTTATCGCCAATACACGACCTCCGCTTGTTACCACTTTACCGTCTTTTTCGGTAGTACCTGCGTGAAATACGATAGAATTTTGCACATTTTTGATTCCTGTGATTACTTTTCCTTTTTCATAATCTTCTGGATATCCACCTGATACAATCATAACAGTTGTCGCTGCTCTTTCGTCGATTTCCAAGGTTGCTTGGTCAAGGGTTTGGTTGCTCAATGCATCAAATAACTCTACAATATCCGATTTGATACGAGGCATTACTACTTCTGTTTCTGGGTCTCCCATACGCACATTGTATTCGATTACATAAGGCTCATCCCCTACTTTTATCAATCCGATAAAAACAAACCCTTTGTAAGTAATATTGTCTTTTTGCAATCCTTCTATTGTAGGCTTGATAATTTTTTCTTCTATTTTTTTCATCAAAGCCTCATCTACAAATGGCACTGGAGAAATTGCTCCCATTCCTCCTGTGTTCAAACCTGTATCGCCCTCTCCTATTCGCTTATAATCTTTGGCTGTTGGCAATACTTTGTAGCTTTTTCCGTCAGTCAACACAAAACAAGACAACTCTATTCCATCCAAAAATTCTTCAACCACTACTTTTGAAGATGCATTACCAAATTTTGCATCCACCAACATATTTCTCAATTCTTGTTGAGCTTCTGCCAAATTATAGATAATCAACACCCCTTTTCCTGCTGCCAAACCATCGGCTTTTAACACATAAGGAGCTGATAATGTAGTTAAGAATTCACATCCTTGTTCTACCGTTTCTTTAGTAAACGATTGGTATCTTGCAGTAGGAATATTGTGTTTTTGTAAAAATTGTTTCGCAAAATCTTTACTTCCTTCCAATTGAGCTCCAACTTTAGATGGTCCAATTACTGGAATAGATTTCAATTGGCTATCCTCAGCAAAAAAATCGTAAATTCCGTTTACCAATGGTTCTTCAGGACCTACTACGACCATATTTACCCCATTGTTTAAAACAAACTCTTTTACCTTTTGAAAATCATTTGGATTTAATAATACATTTTCAGCAATTTGCAAAGTCCCTGCATTTCCAGGAGCTACAAACAATTTTTC